>JAAYCW010000080.1 GCA_012729575.1 Actinomycetota bacterium
CTTAGAGAGGCGAAGATAGACCCGCCGGTATTGTCCCTCGGGGGTCGCTCTTCTCGCCGGCTACGCAAGCGACTGAACTACGACGTCGGCAACAATCGCGAGAACCGCAATAACCAGCGCACAGAGCGTCAACCGACGCTCCCGCCTCGTATCCTGCGACGCAACTTCTCTTTGCTGCAGCACCTTGGCAGCAGGAAGCAGCATGCCTGGCCGGTGCCTGAAGAAAAAGCAGAAGCCGCGACGGTCCGCTTCCAGCCAGCATGCGTCGATCGGCTCCATCTCGCTGCGATGTTCCCTCGCTCCAAACCAAGTGGTGACACTCCAAAGCTACTGCCTGGAATTGACGGCGCTTGCTTTCCATTCGGGAACGATCACCATGACCAACTCGTGTGCCTAACTCGGTGCGACCAGCAAAGCCGGTACAGGTTGACGTCCTTAGACGGTCCTCGAACTGCGCCGCGGGATGCGCCGTGCGGGCGGACTAGATCGTGTATCTCCCGCCGGGCTAGCCAGGCGACGTTCAAGATCGGTGAAAGCTCGCATTAGTTCGGCAGCTTCAAATGCCCTGTTGCGCCTGCCAATATTCGACTGAGATATCACCTTGGCCTCGACCATCCGTGCTATGGCCTGGTTGACAGCAGGAATGCTACGGCCAACAACATGGGCAGCGCTCTGCACAGTGAAGATGGGTATGCCCGGCAGAGCCCGGATCAGTAGGTCAGTGGCCGAGTTTGCCCTCACGCAACCGAGCCTCGCTCTCCACTTCTCCTGCAAGATGCCCACGCGCTCCTCAAAGATCGCCGCATCATCAACAGCCCTCTTCGTAGCGGCGGCGAACAGCCCGATCCAGCGATCAAGACTCGCCTGCGCCTCGGGAGAGTCCGCGGGACCCACGAAGCGCGTGGCAGTGAGCGCGCCGATGTACTCCGTCGACCATGTGGCCAGAACGAGAGATACAGGCGGGAGCACTCTCGGGGCTATACCTCGGCGCCGGAAAATCATATGAATGAGAACTCGACCGGTTCGGCCGTTCCCATCGAGGAAGGGATGGATGGTTTCGAACTGCGCATGGGCCACAGCTGCCTGGGCGACTGGCGGCAGAGAATCCTGGTTGCAGAACTCCACGAGATCTGAGACATAGTCCTCCACAAGTTCCCAAGGCGGAGGAATGAAGGCCGCCGAACAGGGATTGAAGGCGGATCCACCAATCCAGTTCTGCTCCTTGCGCATCTGACCGCCTTGCTCCGCAAGAGGGGTGCCGGCAAGGAGACGTCTGTGTGCTTCGAGCACCGAATCGACGGTGATGGATGCGCCTTCCTCCAGACCCTCCAGCGCGTTTGCCATGGCGTCAATACTGCTTAGCACTTCGCTCGCGGTTACGTCGGCCGAGACTTCCCCTAAACCTCGAGCAGCCTCTGCGCGCAGCAACCGCCGAGCGCCTACTTCCAGGCCCTCGATCTTCGATGAAGCCACCGACTCGCTACGAAGCAGGAGTCGAGCAAGCGCCTCGCTGTCGCAGAGCGTCCTCGCCTCCGTGTTAAGCTTGGCTACGGCGGCCTCGGCCTCCCCGACATCAGCCGCCACTTCTCCGTCGAGCCGGATGGTCCGTCCCACTAGGGGGTCCGGGATGTAGGTGTGATATGCACAGGACTTGCGATCCCGGCGCGGCAGACCAGACTGACCGCTTGCCTTCCAGGTTCTTTTGGCAACCTTTCCCACCGCTCCTCCTTATTAAAGGTTATGCTACAACCTTTAATAAGAGAAGTCCATGGTTAAGGTTGCTTGCGGCCCGCGGCTACAGACCCGTGCATTGCGTTCCTGCTAAACCGATTCATGGGCGACTGCAGCCGCTCGCAGCACCAGTGAGCGGTCCTTTGGCCGGCCTGCCGAAGGCCGAGGTTGGGCCCTTTCATTCTTGAGACAAACCTCAGCACTTCATTGGGAGCAACCAACACTAAGATCGGATGGTGTGCCCATCGACCAGCAATCAATCGTTCCGGATCCGTCAGGCAGGCCCGCTCATGAGGACCAGCGCTTCCAGATCACTTGAGGAAGTCCGGGGCGGCTCGACCGACCCGCCATCAATCACTACTCAGCGACTACGAGCCGTGTCAATCAGCAGATCGTAAATCGAGTCCACTAGATCGCGGTTGCGGCCCAGTGACGCAATCACCCACTGGCGATATTCGAGGAAGTAAGAGGGGTCCAGTTCCAACAGCTTGGCGACGCCGCGCATAACCTGCGCTGATGGCGGTCTCTGCCCCTTGAAG
>JAAYCW010000081.1 GCA_012729575.1 Actinomycetota bacterium
CTGTCAAGTGGTTTAGTCCCGAAAAGGGCTACGGATTCATTGAGCAGCCGGAGGGGGAGGATCTCTTCGTCCACTTCAGTGAGATCCAGGTGGAGGGCTTCCGTACGCTCTCCGAGGGGCAGGCTGTTCGTTTTGACGTGGTTCAGGGGCCCAAGGGTCTCCAGGCTGCGAACGTGTCGCCTGCCTAGCACTTACGAAGAGCCAGATCTTCGTCTGATCAAAAGCCCCGCTGCGGCGGGGCTTTTTGCATGGTTGAGGTTCTGTCCGGCGATGCGCCCTAAAGAATTCCGCCGGTAGGCCGATATAGAGGGTGAGAGTTTCCCATTCAAAACTCTCCTTTCTCCTCTCGGGCGCCTGACCAGGGCGCCCTTCTCTTTTCGGCTATAATCCCGGATGTCTGCGGTTGTGGCCCGGTCTTTTTCCGGCCGGCCGTGCACATTCCCGTCATTCCAAGGAGTGCTTTGCGATGATTTCCCGAGAAGAGGTCGAGCATGTAGCGCGACTCGCGCGGCTCCACTTCGATGAGGACGAACTTGCCCGGCTGCAGTCCGAGCTGGGGACCATCATAGATTACGTCAACCGGCTGTCTGAGCTGGATCTCTCGGGTTTGGAACCGACGTCGCACGCGGTGCCGCTGGAGAACGTCCTTCGGGCGGATGAGCCTGTCGCTGGATTGGCACACGAGGAGGCGACCCGCAACGGGCCTGATATAGAACGGGGACAATTCGTGGTTCCAAGGATCGGGTAGGCGGCGATGGACGTCGCCACCCTCACTGCCCACGACTGCCGGGATCTGCTCGCGGGCAGGGAGGTCTCGGCTGTTGAGTTGACTCGAGCCTATCTGGACCGGATCGCGCAAGTGGACGATGTCGTGCAGGCGTATCTGGCCGTGGACGAGGCGGGGGCGTTGGCCGCAGCGGCCGCTGTGGACGCGAAGCCGAGGGACGAGCGCCTGACCTGGGAAGGGGTGCCGATCGGGCTGAAGGACATCCTTTGCGTGAAAGGCATGGAGACCACGTGTGCTTCGCGCATCCTCAAAGGCTACATCCCACCGTACGATGCAACGGTTATCGCCAAGCTGCGGGCCGCGGGGCTCATCTTCCTGGGTAAGCTCAACATGGACGAATTCGCCATGGGAAGCTCCACCGAGAACTCGGCTTTTAAGACCACGCGCAACCCCTGGGATCCCGACCGGGTGCCGGGCGGTTCCAGTGGCGGCTCGGCAGCCTGCGTGGCCGCGGCGTTGGCTCCCTGGGCACTCGGTACCGACACCGGGGGCTCCATTAGGCAGCCTGCCTCGTTGTGCGGAGTGGTGGGGCTTAAGCCCACCTACGGGGCGGTCAGCCGTTACGGCCTCATCGCTTTTGCCAGCTCGCTGGACCAGATCGGGCCGCTCACCCACGATGTGAGAGATGCAGCCGCTCTCCTCGATCTCATTGCCGGGCGCGATCCCCTGGACTGCACCAGCACGGGTTTGATTGAGCCGGCAGGCCCGCCGGAGGGTGATAGCTTGAAGGGTTTGCGATTCGGGGTCATCAAGGAGTTTACCGGAGAAGCGTGCGATGCGGGCGTTCGCCGGACCTTCGATTCGGCGGTGAAGGCCATCGGCACTCTGGGTGGGGTATGCGAAGAAGTGAGCCTCCCCAGCGTCGAACGGGGCATCGCGGCCTACTACCTGATTGCACCCTCCGAGGCGAGCTCCAACCTGGCTCGTTTCGACGGGGTCCGGTACGGCCACCGGCATGCGGGCAGCCAGGACCTTAACGAGATGTACGTGCGCACCCGCAGCGAGGGTTTCGGCGCCGAGGTGAAACGGCGCATCATGATCGGCACGCATGCGCTGTCCGCCGGCTACTACGATGCCTACTATGCACAGGCGCAGCGCACCCGTACCCTCATCATCCAGGACTTCGCGGACGCCTTCGACCACTTCGACTTCCTCATTTCCCCGACCTCGCCGACTGTGGCCTTCAAGATCGGAGAGCGGGTGGCCGATCCGCTGGCCATGTACTGCTCCGACCTATGTACGATCCCGGTGAGTTTGGCGGCCCTGCCGGCGGTCAGCGTGCCGGCGGGCTTCTCAGATGGATTGCCGGTGGGGTTGCAGATCATCGGGCCGCATTTCTCCGAGAGGAATCTGCTGAGCATGGCCCACGCGTTCGAGCAGCATGTGCAGGTGGGGACCGTCGCGCCGCTTAGGGCCGGGAGCGCGGAGGTGACCCCATGAGTGCCGCCGGGATCGGTCACGACGTTTGGGAAGCCGTCATCGGCTTGGAGATCCACGTACAGTTGAATACGCGGACCAAGATGTTCTGCGGCTGCGAGGTCACCTTCGGTGAGCCGCCTAACACCAAGGTCTGCCCCATCTGTCTGGGCCACCCCGGTGTCCTGCCGGTGACCAACGAGAAGGCGGTCGAGCACGCCACGCGTATCGCTCTTGCCCTGAACTGCCGGATCGCCGAGAGAACGATCTTCCACCGCAAGAACTACTTCTACCCAGATCTGCCGAAGGCCTATCAGATCTCGCAGTACGACCTGCCCCTCGGCATCGGCGGATATCTGGACGTGGAGATGGATGACGGGAGCAACCTGCGGGTCGGCATCACCCGGGTGCACATGGAGGAGGACGCGGGTAAGCTGGTGCACGCCGGTGGAGCCTCCGGGCGTATCGACGGGGCGGATTACTCGCTTGTGGACTTCAACCGGGGCGGCACTCCTCTTGTGGAGATCGTCAGCGAACCCGACATCTCCACCCCCGACCAAGCCCGGGCTTATCTCGTCCAACTGCGCAATCTGGTGGAGCAGCTCGGCGTCTCGGACGTGAACATGGAGGAGGGCTCGCTGCGCTGCGATGCCAACGTCTCGGTACGTCGGCCGGGAGAACCGCTGGGCGTCAAGACCGAACTGAAGAACATGAACTCCTTCCGGTTCCTGCACCGTGGGTTGGAGGCGGAGATCGAGCGTCAGGTCACCGCGCTGGAGGCAGGAGAGCGGGTTGTCCAGGAAACCGTGCACTTCGATCCCGCCACAGGTACGGTCTCGACCCTGCGCAGCAAAGAGGAGGCACACGACTACCGCTACTTCCCTGAGCCGGATCTGACACCCATCGTGCTGGATGCGGCCTTTGTGGACCGGGTGCGGGCTGCTCTGCCCGAACTGCCGGCGGCCCGCAAAGAGCGCCTGGTGTCTCAATTCGATCTCGCCCCCAAAGACGCAGCCCTCTTGGCTGCGAACAAACCGCTGGGTGACTACTTCGAGGCTCTGGCTGCGGCCACCGGTGACGCGCGCATCTCGGTCAACTGGGTCCTGGGTGACTTCTCTGCCCATGTGAATTCCACAGGTTTGCAGGTGGCTGAGAGCCCGGTGACGGTAGAGTTGCTGGCGGGACTTCTTGGTCTCGTCGCAAACGGCACTCTCTCCGGGAAGATGGCCAAAGAGGTGTTCGAGACCATGGCCGAGACCGGACAGAGCGCCGGAGAGATCGTGGCGGAGAAGGGGCTGGGTCAGATATCAGACGCAGACGAACTGGAAGCCATCATCAATCGCATCGTGAGCGCGAACCCTGGTCCGGCTGAGGAGTTCCGGCAGGGCCGGGAGAAGATTCTGGGTTTCTTCGTCGGCCAAGTGATGAAGGAGACTCGTGGCCAGGCCAATCCGCAGCTGGTCAATGAGCTGTTGCGGAAGCATCTGAGCAGTGCGTGAGGTTGAAAACCGGCCTCATCTCTGGTACTTTGCCTTACCTTTTAGGACCGGTCCCTACCGGATTCCACTGGAGTATCGGATAACGCTTGAACATGCCAGGAAGGTGTCGGCGTGGTGCAATCCACAGATGCGCACCCGGAATCGTGCCCCGTTCTTAAGACCGCGGATATCATCTCAGGCAAGTGGACCCTCCTCATCTTGCGTGATCTCTCCAAAGGCATCAATCGTTTCAGCGTGCTCGAGCGCTCGCTGACCGGCATCAGCCCGAAGACGCTCTCTGAACGTCTGAAGGGGTTGGAGAAGGCGGGCATCGTCACGCGTAAGAGCTACCCCGAGGTGCCACCCAGGGTGGAGTACACCCTCACAGATATGGGCTGGGATCTCATCCCTTTGATCAATCACATGCGCGACTACGGAGCCAAGTGGCTTGGCGACGGTCGCCCCTACAAGGATCATTCGACAGATGACGACGCGCCCGGCGCGTAGTTCTGTTGACCATCGTACCGGGCACGGAGGCGGCATTGACCGGGACCCCTGCGTCTGAAGGCTGGCTCATCAACCTCGAGGAAGTCGATGGACTCTTAGAGCTCGGACGCGGGCGGGGGTTCGTCACGACGGAAGATATCGCTGAGGTCCTCTCGGAAGTGGATCTCAGCACTGAACAGATCGAGGCTGTATACACCTCGCTTCTGGACCACGGGATCGAGGTGGTCGACGAGACGGCTCTCGAGTCCGACGGCGAGATCGACGGGGATAGCCGGTCGGGCCAATTGGAATGGCGTCGGGTCGATGAACTCGACCTGACGGTAGATGTGCCCACCACCGATCCCGTCCGCATGTACCTGAAGGAGATCGGCCGGGTGCGCCTGCTCACCGCTCAGCAGGAAGTCTCGTTGGCGAAGCGCATCGAGCGGGGTGATATCAGGGCTAAGCACGAGCTCACCGAGGCCAACCTGCGGCTCGTGGTATCCATCGCCAAGCGGTACCACACCGACGGCATGAGCTTCCTGGATCTCATCCAAGAGGGCAATCTGGGGCTCATCCGTGCAGTGGAGAAGTTCGACTACCGCAAGGGGCACAAGTTCTCCACCTATGCGACCTGGTGGATCCGTCAGGCCATCACGAGGGCCATCGCAGACAAGGCCCGGACCATTCGCATCCCGGTTCACATGGTCGAGAAGATCAACAAGCTCATCCGGGTCCAGCGGCAGCTGCTCCAGAACATGGGTCGCGAGCCCGCTCCGGAAGAGATCGCATCGGAGATGAGTATGACGGATATCGAGATCCGCGAGATCCTCCGTATCAGTCAGACCACCGTGTCTCTGGAGACGCCCATCGGCGAAGAGGAAGATTCCGAGTTGGGCGATTTCATCGAGGACGAGGACGCGGTGCGTTCTTTCGATGCCGTGGCGCTGCAGTTGGAGCGCGATGGGGTAAATGAGGCGCTGGCCATGTTGCCCTACAGAGAGCGCAAGGTCATCGAGTTGCGTTTCGGTCTGAAGGGCGAGCATCCGCGTACGCTGGAAGAGGTGGCCAAGCGGTTCGGGGTCACCCGGGAGCGCATCCGGCAGATCGAGGCCAAGGCTTTGGCGAAGCTCCAGGCCATCGACAAGACCCGCAATCTGAGGAGCAAGGTGCAGTAGCGAGCGTGCCGGGCCGCACGCCAGGGTTCCGGCAGGCGCGACACAGCTCCCGGCACCGGGGGCCTGGGGGTGCAGGTGGATCCCGAAGCTCCGACCACAGTCACAGTTCCTGTTACCGGGATGCACTGTGCCGCCTGTGTTGCCCGCGTGGAGAAGACGGTCCGGGAACTGCCGGGTGTCGCCGGAGCATCAGCGAATTTCGCCACCGAGAAGCTCACGGTCACCTTTCTGCCAGGGAAAGTGACGCTGGAGGACATCGCCCGCGTAGTGGAGCAGGCCGGCTACCGGATCGTTCTATCCGCGGGTTCCGAGGTTGATGAGCAGGCGGGTGGGGCCACCGATGCGGCGGCCACCGCTGAAGCCACCCGCCGCCGGCAGATCCGGCTGCTACTGATCAAGTTCATGGCGGCTCTGGCCGTTGGGGTCGTCATGATGCTCATGATGCTCATCCCCGAGTCATGGCTGAGTATGCGGCGGCAGTGGCTGATCATGTTCGTGCTCGCCACCCCGGTGCAGATTTGGGCGGGGTGGCAGTTCTACCGCGGGGCCTGGGCGGCGGTGCGCCGGCGCACCAGTGACATGAACACCTTGATCGCCGTAGGGACGTCGGTCGCCTATCTGTACTCGGCCGCGGTGACGTTCTTTCCCGGCGCCTTCGAAGACGCCGTGGGAGCCGGTTTCAAGGCGGATGTGTATTACGACTCTGCGGTGATGATCATCGGGCTCATCCTCTTGGGGCGTTACCTGGAGGCCCGCGCTAAGGGTCGGACATCGGCTGCGATGCAGCGGCTCATGGGCCTGCAGGCCCGGACGGCCCGGGTGGTGCGCACGGCTGAGGAGGCCGCCTCGGGGGGCGTAGAGCATGGGGCTCCCGCGGGCGAGGCGGAGATCGACATCCCGGTGGAGGAAGTCGTGGTGGGCGACGTGGTCGTCGTCCGTCCTGGGGAGAAGATCCCCGTGGATGGGGTGGTGTTGGAGGGTCGATCGGCTCTGGATGAGTCCATGCTCACCGGCGAGTCCATCCCGGCGGAGAAGGGCCCCGGAGATGAGGTGATCGGAGCGACCATCAACCGTACCGGGGTCTTCCGCTTCCGAGCGACCAAAGTGGGTCGTGACACCGCTCTTGCCCAGATCGTCCGTTTGGTGGAAGAGGCTCAGGGCTCCAAGGCTCCCATCCAGCGGGTGGCCGACTACATCGCGGGTATCTTCGTACCGGTGGTGCTGGTGATCGCGGTGGTGGCGTTCCTTGTATGGTATCTGGCCGGGCCGGCGCCCCAGTTCACGCTGGGTCTGCTGGCCTTCGTGTCGGTGGTGATCATCGCCTGTCCTTGCGCAATGGGTCTCGCCACTCCTACGGCCATCGTGGTGGGGACGGGCAAGGGGGCGGAGAACGGTATCCTCATCCGCTCGGGAGAGGCGTTGGAGAGGGCCCATAAGCTGGACGTCGTGGTTCTCGACAAGACCGGCACCCTGACCCGGGGGAAGCCGGAGGTGACCGACGTGATTGCAGCGAGTGGTGTGGCCACCGAGTCAGGGGGCGCCACCGGCCCCGCGAGCGGGATCGGACCTACGGACGGCGTTGCGGAGTTCGAGTTGCTGCGATTGGCCGCATCGGCCGAGCGAGGTTCCGAACATCCGTTAGGAGAGGCGATTGTGGAGGCGGCGCTTTCTCGGAATCTGCAGTTGCTCCAGCTCGTCGAGTTCTCGGCCATTCCGGGCAGAGGTATCGACGCAGCTTTGAGTCCGTCTACGGGGCCGCCCATCCGGCTGCTCCTGGGGAATCGTCGACTCATGGACGAACGCGGGCCGGAGCTCGGGGAGTTGGAGCAGCGGGCGGAGAGACTGGCTGAAGAAGGAAAGACCCCCATGTTCGTGGTCGTGGACGGAAGCCTGGCCGGCATCATAGGGGTGGCCGACGTTCTCAAGCCGGGTTCGGTCGGCGCGATCCGCAGTCTGGAAGCGTTGGGCCTCGACGTCTACATGATCACCGGGGACAATGAACGAACGGCTCAGGCTGTGGCGCGGCAGGCCGGCATCCGCAATGTCGTCGCTGAGGTCCTGCCCGAGCGGAAGGCCCAGGCGGTCAAGGAGCTGCAGGACGCGGGCAAGGTGGTTGCCATGGTGGGCGACGGTATCAACGACGCTCCCGCTTTGGCTCAGGCGGATATTGGCATCGCCATCGGTACCGGTACCGATGTGGCCATGGAAACTTCGGATATCACTCTCATCCGAGGGGATCTCGCGCCCATTGGGACCGCCATCCGTCTCAGCCGCGCCACTATGCGGATCATCAAACAGAACCTGGGTTGGGCTTTCGGCTACAACACAGCCCTCATCCCGGTGGCGGCCGGAGTGCTCTATCCGGCCTTTGGGATCCTCCTCGATCCTGTGTACGCCGCGGTGGCCATGGCGCTTTCCTCCGTCAGCGTGGTGTCCAACTCCCTGCGACTGCGGCGCTTTCGGGTGGACTAGGAAAGACGAGGCCCAAGTCTTGGCGGTCTGCCGGTGCTGCTGCTATCATTCTGGCCCCTGATGCGGGCGATTAGCTCAGTGGGAGAGCGCTGCATTCACACTGCAGAGGTCACTGGTTCAAATCCAGTATCGCCCACCTCTTGTTGCCAGAATGACAACCACATTCCTTCAAACGACCGGCTTCTGATATCCGGTCGCTGGCCGCTCATCCCTGCCGAGCCGAATCAGGCTGGGTAGTTGGGGTCGCCCCCAACCTAAGATGGACCACGTACTGGATCCTCAGAAGATCGGCTAGTATGCCCATGAGCCCGTCTCGAAAACCTCTTACCTGGGTGCTGTAATAGCGATAGGTCCTGATGATCCTTAGTCTTCGGTCCCAGGACAGAACATCGTCCGTCCTTTTCAAACCCCAGATTAAGTTCGACTGCTCACCCAGGCCGGCGCTCTCGATCACCTTCTTGTTGCAGATCTTCACCCCGACCGGGGAGCTGGCATCGAACACTATCTCGCTTCCTGGGTATCTGTCGGCCAGACGCACGATGAATGCCTTGATCTCTGGTTCCTCGAAGTAGTAGAAGACGCCCGCCGCCATGAAGAGCACGTTGCTGCTGACGTCGATGGCGTCCAGCCAGTCGTCATCCAGGAACGAGGCGGCGACGAACTTTCTTCTCTCGCTTTCCTTCATGAATCTACTTCTGAGGGCGATGACATCAGGAAGGTCCAGGTCATACCACCGCAACCAGCCGTTGTCCGTCCGCTCGAACGTCGTGTCGAGACCGCATCCGATGTTCACTACAGTGCCTTCGGGATACAGACTCAGGAAGTCCTTGACCACACGATCATAGAGAAGGCCGCGCTTGACCCAACCGAGCTTTGTGAGCGTGTCTATATCCCTGGTCAGCGGGGAGAAGTCAAAGGCAACCTCTGTCATGACCCTCAGCGCTGCCTTGTCGACCAGCAGCGGATTCGGTTTTCTCGATTCTTCAGCACGACCCCAGAGAGGGAGAAACAGGGTCTTCTGTACTTCACCGAGATGGACGTCTACTCGTTCTGAGGTCATGTGTCGCCTTAAGAGTCATTAGCCGGTGGGCGTCATTATTGACCATGTCATTGACTCTGTCAATGACATGGGCTACTATCCGGCACATGGACAAGACGAAAGCAAGCGGTTTCGTCGGGTCAAGGCACCAGGATGACGAGCCGCATCTCATTCAGGAGATCATCCGGACCCACCAGGTCCTCCTGGCCGAACTCACGCGAAGGACTGGGGTGAAGTCCTCGCGGTTCGCCGTCATGCGTCTCCTGGCCGATGCCGATGCCGATGTGGGCGTCATGGAACTCGCCCGTCAGCTCGGCATCAACGCGGCGGCGGTCACGCGGCAGGTGCAGGAGCTGGAAAGTGAGGCGCTCGTGCGCCGGCGCGCCGATCCCAACGACGGCCGGCGGACCGGCATCAGACTATCGCCGAAGGGGCGCAGGCTGATGGGCGAGCTGCTCGAGTGCAGCCGCGGATTCGAACAGGTGTTGTCTTCCGCACTCAGCGCCAAGGAGATGGCGGGCGCGGCGGCGGCTCTGAACAAGCTACGCACGTTCGTAGAAGGTCTTCGCTAAGACCAAAGTAGCGTCGTCGGCCTATGTGACCAGACCGGCAGAGGGTAACGACAGCAGTCGCGCAACCAACCGGGAGGACCAAGAAGTGCAGACTGAAGAGCCCGCAGCGCGGACCGCGAGGCAAGGAGCAACGCGTGACGGAGGTCGCAGATCGAGCGGCCCGCGTGCACGCACCAACGCGTGTCTGCTGTCGCTTGGAGGTACGGCTGCCACGGGTCTGCTGGCCCTCGGGCAGCTACCTCACGGCGACGCCTGGGCAGCGGTCCCTTATTCGGGCGGACCGACCGTTCTGTCGGTCCTTCACGTGACCTTCGGCTTCGGTCTCACCGTCTCGACTCTCTGGCACCTCTATGACAGGCGCAGATCACTGGTTACTCTCGCCAAAAGGAGAGGCACAAGAAGCCTGCGGAGTCAGCTCGTCTACGTGGCGCTCGTTGGGCTTCTGCTGGCATCGCTTGTCACGGGGTTCGTCGGCGATGGACGCAGTCAGGTGGCCCATCATGTGGCCGTCTCCAGTTTTCTCTTGGTGGCATTCACATGGCATGGGGTGCGGCGGATAGCTCGGAGATGTCGGACTCCACGGAACGCGCCTATGGGGGTTAGGCCATGAGCGCACCGCAGGTCGAAACGTCACGCCGCTCCCGGGCTGATCATCAGCCACGCTGGTCTACCGGCTATATCGAGGTCGACCCCAAGTTCTGCGAGGCCTGCGGAGAATGTGCGGAGGTGTGCCGGAGCGATGTCCTCGGCGTGGTCGGATTCCTGTTCCACAAGCACGTGCGCGTGCGCCACCCAGAGAAGTGTCGCGGGTGCGGGAGATGCGCGGCTGCGTGTCCGAACGGGGCCATAGTGCTGCGTTAGCGCGACGTCAGGGGGGTGCTCGGCTTTCCTCATGGACACGACGAATGTGTGGGGCGCCGGAGTGGAGATCCCCGACTTGAGCCTCCATCGGACCCCGGTCACGACAGTACTTCTTGCGCGACCCAGGCAGTTGTGCTACAAAGAAACAGAATGTGTCACAAGTAATCGCCTCGGGGGTTGGCCGGTTGCGGAGTATGTCCATTCGGCAGTTGAGAGATTCGCTTTCCTCGCTCGGGGAGATCGTCGAGAAAGACCGGGAGATCCTTATCACTCGCCACGGGCGTGTCCTTGCCAAGCTCATGGCCCCTGGTCCGTCGCGCTCGGCTCCAAGTCATTCCGGTCTGCGTGCCGGCATGCCGTACCTATCTGTCCCGAGTGAGGAGCTTGTGAGACAGGAGCGCGAGAGAGGATAGTCGTGTCGAGCGCCTACTTCGACACCAGCGCCCTCGCCAAGTGGTACGTGAACGAATCACGATCTGAGGACGTTGAGGAGTACGTGAGGTCCGTGTATCCCGTGTACGTCAGCCTTCTCACGAAGATCGAGATGAAATCGCTTGCGGCACGGCGGGTGAGGGAGGGACACTTCGACCTCCTGGCACAGGGCAAGGTGCTCGCCACCTTCGAGGGTGACATAGCCGGGGGCCATCTTGTGCTGCTCCCTCACACCGTTGAATCGTTTCTGATCGCGGAGTCCCTGCTCGGCTCTCACCCGGAGGTTCCACTCCACAGTCTCGATGCGATGCATCTCGGCATCATGCGGGCAGCCGGCGTCATGACGCTGGCCACGGCCGATCGGGTAATGGCTCAAGCCGCCGAGGCGCTGGGAATGGAATGTGAGACCTTCTTCTAGAAAGCTTTCGAAGAACGAAGTCCCGGCTGCGTGAACGGATTGGACGGCGCAGCCGGCATTAACGTCGGTGAGCAGTTGGTTGCAGCGATGGTTGAGCGTGTGGAGCGGTGGTCACAGTCATTCAGATCTGGCGCAGTGAGCGGTTGATGGATCCCAACCTGCATGGAAGTGCCTAACTGATGAAGTTGCGAAAGAGGCCCCGGAATGATCCGGGGCCTCTTCATTCGGTGCATGGTCACCGCTAACGGTTACCAGGCCGGCCTGCCGTTTGGTCGGTCAGTGGGGTTGGATCTCATCCCTGAAGTGCTCGAGTATGGACATGAATGCCACCGAGCTCGCCTGCCCGAGGCCGCACTTGGCGGTGCCCTGCATGGTCTCGGCCACCTTCCGCAGCTCGGCCAGGTAGTCGTCGCTGAACTTGCCCTTGCGCAGCACTCCGACCGCATCCAGCAGCTTCCTGTTGCCCAGCCGGCAGGGGGCGCAGTTGCCGCAAGATTCGTCCACGAAGAAGTCCATCACGTTGTGGGCCAGGTCGAGCATGTCGCGGCCGGGGCCGATGACCATGACCGAACCGCCCGTGGGGATGTCCTCAAAGGCAAGCCGACGCTCGAAGTCCTTGCGAGGCACGCAGCATCCCGAAGCACCACCGATCTGGACCGCCTTCGCGTCTTCCCCGCCCACCTCGCGCAGTAGCTCCGCCACGGTGATACCGAACGGGAACTCGTAGATGCCGGGACGCTCACAGTCACCGGAAACACTGAACAGTTTGCGCCCAGCGGAGTTGTCGGTCCCCACGCTCTTGAACCAGTGCACACCCTTGGCGAGGATGCAGGGTACCCACGCGAGCGTTTCGACATTGTTCACCACCGACGGCCGGCTGAGGAATCCTGAGACCACCGGGAACGGCGGTCGGTTCCTGGGCTCCCCGCGGGATCCCTCCAGCGACTCGATGAGGGCCGTCTCTTCGCCGCACACGTACGCGCCGGCACCCATGACCACGAGAATGGTGAGGTCGAAGCCCTCTATGCCGCCGATGTTCTTGCCGAGGAGGCCGGCCTCGGTCCGCTTCTTGATGATTTCTTCCAAGCGGGGCCGCAGGTAGCTGTACTCGGCACGCAGGTAGATGAGCCCGATGGGGGCTCCGATAGCCCGGGCGGCTATGGTCATACCCTCGATGACCAGATCGCCGTACTGGGCCAAGATCAGCCGGTCCTTGAAGGTGCCGGGCTCGCCCTCGTCGGCATTGCAGATGATGTACTTGGGTGTGCGCTTCTCGGCCGCGGCGAAGTTCCATTTGATGCCTGTGGGGAATCCTGCTCCGCCCCGTCCCTTGAGTTTCGAATCGCGCATGGTATCGATGATGTCCACCCGCGACATGGCCAGCGCCTTCGTGAGTCCTTCGTTGGCAGGAATCGTCGAGAAGGTCAGCTCATTAGCCGAAGTGGTGAGGTCCGCGTCGACGGTCACCTCGCGAAGTGCTGGTTTCTCGGCGGCGGCTGTGTCTTCCTCTCTACTGCGGTAGCGTTCGACGATATCGCGTACCTTCTCGGGGTTGAGTCTCGTATAGACGTCGTCGTTCACCAGCATGGCCGGTCCCTGGTCACACATGCCCATGCAATTGGCCCACTCCAGCGTGAAGAGACCGTCGGCCGAGGTCTTGCCGAAGGTGACACCGAGCTCGTTCTCCAGCGCTCTCGCTATCTCCTCCTTCCCCGCCAGCTCACACGAGTACGTTCTGCACAACCGGAAGACGTACTTCCCTTGGGTCTCCGGATGGATGAAGGAGTAGAAGGTGGATACGGCGTGCACTTGAGCCGGGGAGATACCGAGTATGCCCGCCACCAGCTGCACCGCTTCGCCGTCGATGCCCTGGCGCTTCTCCTTGATGTACCTCAGCATGGGGATGAGGGCAGCGCGGGTGAAGTCGTTAGACCGCGCGACGGCGGTTATCTCCTCTCGGAGCTCCTCCAGACGGTTATCTGCCATTATTCCTCTCCTGGCTCCTCGAGCAGCCGTTTGACCTTGTCGACCAGAGTAGCCGGATCGAGCGGCTTCTCCATGAACTCATCGACCGGGACTATCTCTTCATCCTTCCCAATCTGGAGTCCCAGGGCCCGGTTGACGCTGGTGAGCATCAAGATCGGGACCGCTTTGCCGTCTTTGCGCACCCGCCGGGCGAACTGCAGGCCGTCGTCGGGCTCCTCCATCATCACGTCGAGGATCACCAGGTCGGGTTGAGTTACTTCGAGCTTGACGAGCCCGTCCGTGGCGTTTGGGGCGCTCTCTACCTGATGCCCTTCCCGCTCAAGAACGATCCGGACTGCTTCGACCATGTCTGGGTCATCATCTACGATGAGGATCTTGTACACGACTGCACTCCCTCGTTCGAATAGCGTATCCCGATGGTTTTTTTCGACGGTTCCTCCAGCTTGCAGATCCATCGGATGCTGCTTACTGCCACCGCGAATAGTATCTCAGCCAACCGCTGAGGGATAGGGGGGATTGTCGGGAGGAGCGACAGAATCGGAGACGGTGAGGGCCGGTGCGTCGGGATCCCCAGGGGTCTCGGGCATCGCATCGTGCAGCGTGACCGTGAAGATACTGCCGGTGCCACGTTCGCTCTTGACCGTAGCGTCTCCGTTGTACATCTGGGCCAACTTGCGCACTGTGGACAGTCCCAGACCACTACCCATGATCTTGTAGGTGTCTTCATTCTTGATCCGGACAAACTCGGAGAAGAGTTTGGCCGCCTCCTCCGGTGTCAGCCCGATGCCGGTGTCGGCCACCTGGATCTTGACCACGCCGTCCCGTCGCTCCACGGCCACGGTGACGCTCCCGCCGTCTCGGTTGTACTTCACAGCGTTGGACACCAGGTTGTTGAACACAATCTCCAGCTCGCTGGGATCGGCCAGCATCTCGACCGGGTCAGGCGCGCGCAGGGTGATGCTGATGTCTCGCTCCGCGGCCTCCACGGCGAAGAGCTCGATGGTCCTCTGAGCGACCGAGCGCACGTCCACCTGGGTGAATTGCCGGGCCTTCTGTCCGGATTCGATACGGGTCAGATCGAGGAGATCGAAGATGAGCTTACGCATGCCGTCGAGACGGATAAGGCTCCGGTCGATCATCTGGCGGCGTTCGGGAGCTTCGTCCTCCTGGAGGATCTTGAGGTAGCCCTCTATGGCGTTCAGTGGGGCCTTCAGTTCGTGGGACAGCACTGAGATGAAGTTGAAGCGCACCTGGCGCTGCTCCTCTGCCAGCCTGCGTGCCTCCCGGCTGATGATCAGCTGTTCGGAGGCCTTGCGGACCGAGTAGCGCAGCTCTTCCGGACTGAAGGGCTTGGCCAAGAAGTCGTAGGCGCCCATTTTCGTGGCCTGGACGGCCGTATCGAAGGTGGCATAGGCCGTGATCATGATGGTGAAGATCGACTGTTCTTGCCGGCCCAGCTCTTCGAGGATGTCCAACCCGCTCAGGCCGGGGAGCTTGAGGTCCAGCAGGAGGAGGTCATACTCCGTGCCGGAGGCCAGGTCCTCCAAGAAGGCTTCACCGTTGGCGAAGTGGGAACAGACGTACACCACGTCGACGCCGACTTCATCCACGTGTACCCGGTACTTCGCGAGGATGCGGCGTACGGCCAGACTCAGGTCTATCTCGTCGTCCACCATCGCCACCCGCAGGATCTGCTCGGCGTCCGCCATCAGCTGCTGCCCCTTCTACTCACGGCGCTCGCCCATCACTGGTCCCTTTGGCTCGTGGCGCGGAAGAGTCACGGTGAAGGTGGTGCCCGTGGGACCCTGTCTGCGGTCGGCGTTGGATTCGGCAGTTATTTGGCCCTTGTGCATCTTAACGATGCCGTGGCTGACAGCCAATCCGAGCCCGGTGCCCATGCCGACGGCCTTCGTGCTGAAGAAGGGCGTAAAAAGCTTGGTCATGTTGTCTTCCGATATACCGTAGCCGGTATCGGACACCTTGATGGTCACCGTCTCTGGGTCGTCGGTCAGCTCGATGCTGAGGTCCCCACCGTCCGGCATGGCCTGCTGAGCATTGGAGTACAGGTTGGTCATAACCTGGACCATCTGGTCGGGGTCGATGTCGGCCACCGGGTCGGAGAGCCGATTGTCGATCTTCACGGTAACGCCACTCGCCGCCGGAGCCGTGCGTATGATTCGATCAACCAGTTCAGCAACATCTGTGGGCTGCCGCAGCACCCGGCTCTGGCGGGAAAAATTCAGCAGGCCGGAGATGATGCGTTTGCAGCGGTTGCCTTGGTCGACGATGGTCTCCAGGTCACTCTTGGTCTCGGAATCTTCGCACTCCTCCAGCAAGAGATTCGCGTGGAGGAGCAGAGTACCCAGGGGGTTGTTGACCTCGTGCGCGATGCCCGCCGCCAGCTGTCCCATACTGGCCAGCTTGCCCGACCGTTCAAGTGCCTCCTTCGCCTCTTCCAGGGAGCGATGGGATTCCTCCAGAGCGTCGTAGGCGGTCCGCAACTGTTCGATAGTGTGCGGCAGGCACATCTCCGAATCGGCCAGGCCGGCATAGACGGCTCGAGCATGGTCAAGACAGGTGTCATAGCCGCAGGCGCCGCAGTTGAGCAGGTCCTCCGCCGTGAACTTGCCCATCCGGTGGAGGATCTCCTGCAGTTCATCCCACGTGGCCGAATCGCCCAGTGTCTGTTCATCCGAGCGATACGCGCGTGAGAGGTCCAGATCCCTGTACCGTTCCTCAGCGCCTTCGACTTCTGCGGCCTGCTCCTCCGAGTAGGAGGCCAGACGGTTCTTCGCGTAATTGCTGACCCGGGTCCGGCGTTGGAGCATGGTCTCGTTAGTGGTCATGCCGGCGCCGGCGTAGCAGCCTTGGCAGGCCAAGATGTCGAGAAGCCGGGTATCTGCGTGGGTCACATCGAATTCACTGATGGTTTCTATGAAGTCCCCCCTGCCCTCAGCTACGACCACCTCACCGCTCAAGAGATCCTCTTTGATGTCGGCGGTCTGCAGCAGGCCACCGGAAATGGGGAAGACCATCCCCACTCCGGCGTAGGGTGGATCGAAATCGTCGTCCTCCGTGAAGGCCTCCGGTTTGACCCCCCGCTTGTCGAACATGGTTCGCAGCTCAGCGAAGGTCAGCACGGCCTCGACCTCTCTGTGAGTGGTGTCGATGGACGCGCGTTTCTTGGCTACGCAGGGGCCCATAAAGACCGTCTTAATGTCGGGACCGAGGTCATGCCTGAGTACCCGAGCCATGGCTACCATGGGAGAGACCACCGGGGCGAGATAGGGCATGAGACGAGGGTGGTACTTGCGGACGTAAGAGACCACGGCCGGGCAAGGAGTGCTGATATAGCGGCTTTCCGGGTTCTCGTCCAGTAGCTTGCGGTACTCACGAGCCACGAGATCAGCTCCGAGCGCTACCTCATGCACCGAGTCGAAGCCCAGGGCCCGTATCATGGCGACCAGTCTGCCGGGTGATATATCGATGAATTCTGCCGGGAAACTCGGGGCGACCATGGCCGCCACATGCGCTCCGGAGTCCAGTAGAGCGAAAGCCTTCTCCGTATCGTCCCGCACCTGCTTGGCGTTCTGGCTGCAGACTCGGAGGCAGTTGCCACATCCGATGCACCGGGGCTGGATGACCCGGGCCTGGCCGTCGACCACCTGTATGGCTTTGGCCGGGCATTCCCGCACGCATGCGTAACACATGCGGCACTTGTCGGTGACTATGGTGATAAGGGGGTTATCCCAGGTAGGCATCAGCCCTCCAGGGATTCATCGGCCGCATCCGCGCCGGGTGTGACCGCTGCCCTACTCAGCAGGTTGGCGATGGTGTTCAGCAGCTGGTTGGTATCGAGTGGCTTGTCGAAGTACGCGTCCACATGCATTTGGGCCCGGTCTTCGTCAGTGCGGGGCCGGAAATCAAGGCCCAGGGCACTGGAGACCGAGGTGGCGATGATGACCGGGATATTGGCATAGCGCGGATCTTCTTTGATACTGCGGGCGAAGAAGAAACCCGAATCGAGACTGGTCATCATCAGGTCGGTGATGACCAGATCGGGTTTCTCTTCATTCATCCTTACAAGAGCCTGCTTCGGTTCGGCCGCGGTGACCACTCGATAGCCTGCTCGCTCGAGGATCAGACGATTGATCTCGAGAAAATCGTAGTCATCGTCGACTATCAGGATCAGTGCGGGCTCATTCTCTGTCATGTTGTCTCAAGCCTTCAAGCACTTCCGTATGGCGAGCCACGAAACCAACCTCCTCGCTGCCGAGAGTCACGGCCGGGACGGCCGCGTGCGATTCCGTCTCAGTGGCATAGTACCAATCTTAGCATCGGGTATCCGAGCATGAGCGGCGGCCGCCATCGTCTGCCGGTACAGGTATGACTGAATTGTGCCGCAGCTGGGAAGCACATCATGCGTGGGAATGCCGGTTTGAGCCGAGGTGAGCAGAAGGCGACGTGCCCCGGGGAGGGCTGCGAAAGGGGGATGACATGGTCGATGCCAAAGAACTGAGGGGTTACCGGATCTTCATGCAGTTGGTGGGTGAAGAGTTGGAGATGGTCGCGCCCCTTGCGGAAGAGGCGGCCTACGAACCGGGGACGAGGATCATCAGGGAGGGCGAACCCGCGACTTATCTCTACCTGGTCAAGAAGGGCAGGCTTCAGGTGAAGATGACGGCGGCCAGCGGCCAGGAAGTCGTGCTCGATGAGGCGGTCCCTGGTACCACTGTGGGGTGGTCGGCACTGGCGGAACGTCGGATCTCAACGGCATCGGTGGACGTTGCCGAACCCTCAGAACTCATCGCTTTCGAGGGAGAACGCATGCGCCGGCTCTTCGAAGAGAACTGTCGGGTCGGGTACGGGGTCATGCGTGGGCTGACCGTGATCGTGTCCCGAAGACTTGACCGATGCAGGAGCTACTTTGCCGCCCGTCAATAGGGCGGATGTACATCCCGCGGCTGCTCTGAGGAAATAGGCGTTATGCGGCTTGGAACGGGCCAAAACCCGTTGGATTAGCTCCGAAGTTGCTCTATAGTGTGAGCGATAGTGTGAGCATCGCCGGACCACCGGCTCGAGACCGACGGTGAAAGGAGCCCCCATTTCATGGCTGGACAACTCACCCTGGACGGCAGGACTGTCACTTTCAACGAAGGACAGACTTTGCTGGAAGTTGCCCGGGAGAATAATGTAAAGATCCCCTCCCTCTGCTACCACAGGAAGACGGGTCCCGCGGGCCGCTGCCGTCTCTGCGTTGTGGAGGTGGAGGGGCAGCGCACTCTTGTCACTGCCTGTACGGTCGCCGCTCAGGAAGGCCAGGTGGTGCGAACCGACACCGAGCGTGTCCGTGAGGCGCGTCGGATGATCGTCAACCTCCTGCTTTCCAACGGCGAGCACAACTGCCTATCGTGTGAGCAGAACGGAGCCTGCGAGTTGCAGGATGCTGCCTACGATCTGGGCATCGAGGCACCGGCGTTCCTGATATCCGGACCTGAGATCGAGCTTGACACCTCAAGTGAGATGGTTACCGTCGACCGCCGGAAATGCATTGTTTGCGGCCGCTGCGTGGCTGCCTGCAACAACGTGGTGGTGAACGAAGTACTGGGCATGGGGGAGCGCAGCTTCGATTCCCACATCATGTTCGATATCGACCGGCCGATGGGCCAGTCGACCTGCGTCCAGTGCGGCGAGTGTGTCCAGATCTGTCCGGTGGGCGCCCTCATCGATAAGAAGGCCGTCGGCAAGGGACGCGCGAAGGACCTCGAGAAGGTCAATAGCACCTGCCCATATTGCGGAGTCGGTTGCCAGGTAACGCTGCATGTGGACCGGGCTGCGAACCGTATCGTCCGGGTTACCGGACGGGAGGTGGAGCCCAACGACGGTATGTTGTGTGTGAAGGGACGTTATGGTTTCGAGTTCCCGTCGAGCGAGAACCGGTTGACACGCCCCATGATCCGCAAGAACGGCGAGCTCGAGCCGGTGTCGTGGGACGAGTGCTTGGACTACATGGCCGACCGTATCGGCTCGATAGTCAAGGAGCACGGGCCCGACGTATTTTCGGCTTTCGGCTCTGGTCGTATCACCAACGAGAACAACTATGCCATCTCCAAGTTCACAAGGGCGGTAATCAAGACAAACAACGTAGACCACTGCGCACGAACCTGACACGCTCCCACCGTCGCCGGTCTGGCGACTGCCTTTGGTTCCGGAGCGATGACGAACTCCATCAGGGAGCTCGAGGATGCTGAACTGATCTTCGTGATCGGTTCGAACATGACTGAGGCTCATCCGGTCATCTCGTATTACGTTAAACGGGCCGCCAAGAGAGGCGCGACTCTCATTGTCAATGATCCTCGGAAGACCGATCTCTGTCGATGGGCGGACCACTACGTTCAGATCAAGTCCGGATCGGATATCGCCTACATCAACGGTCTGATCAATGAGATCTTCAAGAACGGGTGGGCCGATGAGGAGTTCCTCAGGGAGCACACCGAGAATCCCGATGACATCCGCGCCTGGGTGGCCGAGTATCCGGTAGAGCGCGCCAGCGAGATCTGCGGCGTGCCTGTGGAGCAGATGAAGGAGATTGCCCGGCTGCTCGGCACGGTGAAGCCCGCGACCGTCTGTTACACGCTGGGCATCACCGAGCATATTTGCGGTACCGCCAATGTGAAGACGCTCGCCAATCTGCAGATGGTCCTCGGCAACTTGGGTAAGCACGCGGCCGGTGTCAACCCGCTACGCGGTCAGAATAACGTGCAAGGCGCCTGTGATATGGGGGCGCTGCCCAATGTGTTCCATTGCTACCAGCCGGTCACCGACCCCAAGGTGATCGAGAAGATGGAGAAGGATTGGGGAGTCACCGGCCTTTCGGACCGAGCCGGCTACAAGATGCCCACCATGCTACGTAAGGCACTCGACGGCGGCACCAAGATTCTCTACTGCATTGGTGACAACTCGGTGCAGACCGAGCCTCACATGGCCCACACTATCAAGGAACTGCAGGCCCTCGATCTGCTCATAGTCAGCGACATATTCCCCAACCTCACGACCGAGCTGGCGCATGTAGTCCTGCCCGACTACTCGTGGGGCGAAGAAGAAGGAACGTTCACCAACACGGAGCGGCGCGTGCAACGCGTTCGCGGCGCGCTGAAGGCTCCCGGAGAGGCCCGTCCGAACTGGTGGGTGCTCCAGGAGCTCGGCAAACGACTGGGCTACGATCTGGGCTTCACTTCGTCGGAGGCGATCTTCGAGGATATGCGTAGCACTGCGACGAGCTACGCGGGCATCACCTACGAGCGGCTCGACGATGTCGGTCTGCAGTGGCCCTGCCCCACTCTGGAGCATCCGGGCACGAAGTATCTCCATAAGGACGGGAACTTCTCTCGGGGCAAAGGCTTGTTCTCGAAGACGGAATGGGTGCCGCCGGCAGAATCGCCCGACGCTGAGTATCCCTTGATCCTTTCGACGGGCCGTCGACTCTGGCACTACCACTCGGGCACGCAGACCCGGAACTCGGTGGGACTCGAGAACCTCTTCCCCGAGGAGCTCATCGAGATTCATCCGGACGATGCGGCCAAACTGGGCATCAACAGCGGTGACTACGTCAAGGCCAAGAGCCGTCGCGGCGAGGTTACGCTGCGCGCCTGGGTCAACGAACGTTCCAACCCGGGCCTGTGCTGGATGGCCTTCCACTTCGCAGAGGCCTGCGCCAACGTTCTTACCATCGACGCCTTCGATCCGGAGACGGAGACGGCTGAGTACAAGGTCTGTGCCATAAGTGTAGAGAAGGTGCGCGACGGAGAGCCACTGGTGCACGAAATGGCCCGCCAGGCCCGGCCGTAGGCGCTTAGAAGAAGGAGATGACAGTGGCAGACAGCGTTGACATCACCGGCATCCTTGAGGCGGCCATTTGCAGCGAGGAAGAGGCCTACGAGTTTTACACCCAGGTCGCGGAACGAGCGGCGAACCCGGTTGTCCGGCAGACCTTCGCCGAACTTGCCGGAGATGAGTTGGGCCACAAGGTGTTCCTGCAGGGTTGCCTCAAAGACGAGTGCATGCTCAAGGAGTTCCCCGTGGGGCCGGACTACAAGGTGGCTGAGGCGACTCCGCTGCCGGACCTCTCCATAGATATGACACCGGCCGACGCGCTGGCTCTGGCTATGAAGAAAGAGGAGCAGGCCGCCCGCGAGTATGAGGCCCTCGCGGCGATCGCACCGAATGCGGATGCTAGGAAGGTATTTGAGAACCTTTCCCGCATGGAGATCGGCCACAAGACACGCATCGAGAACCTGTTCGTGGATATCGGTTACCCCGAAGTCTTCTAGCTGAGGTAGGGATCGGGACCGGCCGGCGCGGCCGGCCGCTGCGACAGGAAGGCGGCCCAGGAAGAGCATCTGCTCTTCCTGGGCCGCCACTTACTTGCCGGGGATCTTCCAAGCGATCCCTGCTGCTGCTTCTTTGTCGCCCAGGCAGATTACTCGGCCGCCGCCTTCTTAGGCTTGCGGATGTAGGTCCACCAGTAGGCGCTACCCACGAAGATGCCGCCGCCGATGATGTTGCCGATAGTGACGGGGATCAGGTTCTTATAGAAGAAGGTACCCCAGTTGAGGTGGTCGGCGACCGCGGTCCTGAAGGCATCCAGGGCGGCCTGCGCGGCTTCGGGGCCGGCAGCCGCGGTGGCGGCCACGTTGAGGATGACCTCGTTGTCGCTGACCATGATGCCCATGGGGATGAAGAACATGTTGGCCACGCTGTGCTCGAAGCCCATCGCGACGAAGGCCATGATCGGGAAGAAGATGCCGAATATCTTGCCCACGACATCTTTGGAGGCAAGCGCCAGCCACACGGCCATGCAGACCAGCCAGTTACAGAGGATGCCGCGAAGCAGAGCCGCCCAGAAGGTGAGTTCCACCTTTCCCTTGGCGATTGCGAGCGCCTTCGCTCCGATGCCACCTTTGAACAGGCCGGCGCCGTCACCCGTAGCGTAGAAGGCGCCGTAGATGATCATGACGAGGATAAGGGCTCCGATAAGGTTGGTGACCCACACCACCGCCCAGTTCTTGAGAAGGGCGCGCCACGTGGTAGTGCCCTCGAGCGCTCCCACCATCATGAACATGTTGTTGCCCGTGAACAGTTCGGATCCGCCGATGACCACCATCATAAGGCCGACGGTGAACACTGAACCGAACAGGAGCTGACCGACTCCGTTGCCGAGGAACTTGGAAGCATCGTGACCTACCGTGGTGGCCAGATAGGCTCCAAACCCGATATAGGCTCCGGCGAGAAGCCCCAGGACTATCACTTTGCCCAGCGGGAGCGCGGCCTTCGTCTTGCTGGTGTTGCACGCGATCTGCGCTACTTCCCCGGGCGCATTGCACGATGCGGTGACTACCGGTGCTGACATACTCCTTTGACCCTTTCTGTTCTTTGTCCCTACAGCTTCAGTGCGATGGACGGAAGGGGTTCGGGTGATTGCGGCCTCCCTTCCGAACGATTAGTTCATCTACAGCCGGCTCTCCTTTCTGTCGGCCGGCTTGTGCCGGTCTCTTCCACGAACGTAATGGTCAGGAGCGGATTCAATCGCCGTCTCCGTTGGTGTCAGCAGCGGTGGGGGGCACCTTGCCGTAGTCGCAGCGGAGGCAACGCTTGGCTTCGGCGCACGCGGTCTCGAAGCTCCAAGACAGTTCCACCTCATC
>JAAYCW010000082.1 GCA_012729575.1 Actinomycetota bacterium
CATCGTGGTGTCCTCCTTCATAGGTACGGTTTCGTCGCCAATACCTACGAGAACACCCGATGGCTCTCCTCTTCTTGGAAGCCATCATCAACGACTTCCTGTTACACCACTTCCGGGGACACTACCTCACTTCTCGTATAAGCCCTTGTTTGGACGCGCCACAGCCGCTGCAAGGGACTCCGTCGTTCTGGTTCAACTTCCATCCGGAGCCGCGGGTATACCTACTCCCGCCCAATCTGCATATCGGGAGAATCCCGTCGTCTGGAAATGAACTTTCCCCATCTTCAACAGAAAACGTGGTGTATGCGACCATTGTCTTCCCGTTCCATTCACTTTTTCCACACCTGTGGAAGATTCTGTGGATAATGTCCTATTTTTCCCAGCAATCAGGCCGTCTTGGTGCCTAAAATATGGTCGCCGGTAACTCGTTTCTGACACCAAAGCAGTGCAGTTTGCGGACTTCCTACACCATCGCACTTGTGGAAAAAGTGCTGCCGGACCACTACAATGACGGGGTTCTTTCACTACATCCTTCGCTCGCCGGAACCTGAGGCTTGAACGTGAGGTGCGTACCCGCAAGATGACCGCCCGAAGACCAGTTCATAACCCGGTGCCCGGCTTGACATCTCACTCCGGCGCAGTCAGAGCAGAAGACGACGCGCAGAGGCCGCTCGCCACCTACGGCCATGCTCCGGACGGCGACCTCACGAACCCCAGCGCCGCCACGCAGACGCGGCCCGGAGCGCCCGGCGTTCCGCCGTTGATCGCGGTCTATACCGATCTTCACTCCCCGCCCCTTGTCATCGCGGTCGACGACTTCCCCGCGGTAGACGCACGCCTTTCGGAACTCATCCAGGCGCTGGCCGAACGCTCCTACGCCCTGGCCGTGGAGCAAGGCACACGCCTACCCATAGGCGTCTTCAGGGAACTGGCAAGCAACCTGGTGCACGCCTCGTTCGCCGACGTGGTCGTCACCATACTCGATCACGGGAACACCATCCGCGTAAGCGACCGCGGTCCCGGCATACCCGATAAGGAGGCCGCCCTCCGGCCGGGGTTCACCTCAGCAACTGCTCGGCAACGTACTGTCATCCGGGGAGTCGGCTCCGGCTTCTCCGTCGTGAAAGAAACCCTTGCCGCGCTGGACGGCGACCTGGAAATCGAAGACAACCTGGGGCAGGGAACGGTGGTGACCGTCCGGGTGAAACCATTGGCAGATACCCCCCTCGCACCCACGGCCATCCCGGCCTATAATCTCTCCGAGCGCCAGTTGAAGATTCTCCTTCTAGTGGTCGAGTTGGCTCCGGTGGGTCCGACCCGGCTGGCTGAGGAGTTGGGCGTGTCTACATCAACTGCTTATAGAGACCTCGTCTTTCTGAAGGAGGCCGGTTTTGTCGTCTCCGGGCAGGCCGGGCAACGGTCCGCGACAGACGCAGGGATCGCCTACCTAGACGCTGTGTTGTAGGCGGCACCTGAAGTGGGGAAACACCGACCCGTACTTCGCCGCCGATGGGGAGGCCGCTGGTGGACAATAGAGACTCTGACCCTCTCTGGGAGGAAGCGCTGGAGCTCATCTCCCGCCAGGTCAACGAGGGTACTTTCCGCATATGGTTCGAGCCCACGATGGGTTTGGGGCTAGAAGACGGTGTATATAGGGTGGGCGTTGCATCGCCGTTCGCCAAGGACTGGATCGACTCCCGCTTCGGCGACATCATGGCAGAGGCCGTCTCTCAGGTGATGGGGAAACAGGCTCACCTCGAGGTCATCGTCTCACCCAGTCTTTCCCATGCCACGGCGCCAGACGCGGCGTCAACGACCGCTCCCTCACGGCCCGTAACCTCTTCTGCCAAACAAGCCGAATCTCGGTCGACACGTTCGTCCGGCGAGTCATCCGAGGCAGCCGACCGGCCCCGCCGGAGAGGGCGGTCGGGAACACGACTTCAAGGAGGGACAGGCCGAGCCGGCCATGCAGTGCAGGCTGGCGAAGGGGCGTTCCACAGAGAGGACCCTGCCCCAGCTGGCGCCTCTTCTCCTGAAGAACCGGCCGGCGCCGGCTTGCTTGCGAAGTATACGTTTGACACCTTCGTCATCGGACAGTCGAACCGGTTCGCTCACGCCGCAGCTCTGGCTGCCGCCGAAACACCCGGCACCCAGTACAACCCGCTGTTCATTTATGGAGGTGTCGGTCTCGGGAAGACACATCTCCTTCAGGCCATAGGGAACTACGCAGCACGAAACCATCCGGGGAAGAAGGTCCGCTATCTCACTTTAGAGACCTTCACGAACGACTTCATAAACTCCTTGCGCGACGATAGTATCGAGGGATTCAAGAACAGATACCGGACTGTCGACGTGCTGCTCATCGACGATATACAGTTCCTTCATAAGAAGGAGCAGACGCAAGAGGAGTTCTTTCACACTTTCAATGCTCTCTACGACGCTCAGAAGCAGATCGTCATTACCTCTGACAGACACCCAAAGGCCCTCGCGACTGTGGAAGATCGCCTCGTTTCCAGATTTGAGTGGGGCCTCATCACCGACATTCAGCCTCCCGATC
This sequence comes from Actinomycetota bacterium, assembly GCA_012729575.1. Taxonomy (GTDB): domain Bacteria; phylum Actinomycetota; class Thermoleophilia; order RBG-16-64-13; family RBG-16-64-13; genus RBG-16-64-13. Next base: position 2,558 of record JAAYCW010000082.1, read on the forward strand.
TTGAAACTCGGGTGGCCATCTTACGGAAGAAGGTGAAGGCCGAGAACATCTCCCTAGGTGACGACGATGTCCTTATGTTAATCGCCTCTCGAGTCCCCTCGAATATCCGAGAACTTGAGGGTTGTCTCACGCGAGTGGTTGCCTATTCCTCTTTCACCAAGAAACGCATAACTGTGGATCTCGCGAGAGAGGTCTTGAAAGACATTCCGGAGACTCCGTCGGTCAAGGTGACCGTAGATCTCATCCTCTCCACGGTAGCCGACGCGACCGGTGTTTCTATCACGGAGATTACGGGGGACAAACGGTCCCGACCGGTAGTGGATAGTCGGCACCTCGCCATGTATCTCGCGCGAGAACTCACCGACCTCAGTCTACCGAAGATTGGTGAGCGTATCGGCAACCGAGATCACACTACGGTTCTCCATGCAGTAGAGAAAATCGGGAAGCTGATGCGCAACGACCGAGACGTGTACAACCTCGTTCAGCGTCTGACCGCCAAAGTGAAGAGTGCTCGATGACATTCCGTCCACAACGTCATGTTGATAGCCGCGGGATACGGTGTGCAAACACTGGTCTCTCACAAGGCCACATTTGCTTCTCCCCCACAACACCTCTTCAGCGCCCAACTCATCCACACCCCTCTCCCATAGCCGCCGGCCTGCTTTCCGCGGTCCGCAGCCATCCTCCTATCTTGTTAACATCTTCCACAGCGTCTACTACCCCGGCTATATTTTCTTTTACAGAATGTAACAGTAATAGGCACCAACCGATCCGCGTCCAGATGAGCGAGGAGCTCCAATGAAACTCGTCACCACGAAGCAGGCCCTCGTCGACTGTCTGGGGATTGTCAACAAAGCAGTCTCCTCGCGTACATCTATTCAGGTGCTGTCGGGTGTGCTCGTCGAGGCCCGAGATGACGGCATCACGTTCTCAGGAACCGATATGGAGATGTCTATCACGGCACCTCTCAACGGCCGGGTCGAAAGTGGTGGATCTCTGGTGGTGCCTGCTCGGATTGCGAGCGATATTGCCAGGAGCCTGCCCGGAGGTGATGTGACCATAGAGCAGCGCTCAGGGGAGACCCAAGTGGAGATTCGAGCAGGAGAGTCCGTGTTCGATCTGCACGCTTTACCGGCCGCAGACTTCCCCCAACTCCCGGTGCTGACGGGAGAGGCATACACGGTGGGGCGTGCTGCTTTTCTGGAGACGGTGGACCGAGTCGCGCCTTCGGCTTCGAAGGACGAGACTCGCCCAGTCTTGACCGGAGTAATGGTGTATCTGTCGAAGCATTCCGTGCGTATGGTAGCTACCGACAGCTATCGTCTAAGCGTAAAAGAAACGTCGGTGGAGTCGTCGGTGTCGGCCGCATTTGAGGTCATTGTCCCCTCGCGTACGTTGATCGAGTTATCGCGTATCGCGTCCGGCGTCTCGGACGAGACCATCAAGATTGTTCCCAGCGAGAATCAGATGTTGTTTGAGGTGGGAGGAGTGTCGCTTGTCTCCCGCGTGATTGACGGGCAGTTTCCGAACTACCGCCAACTCATCCCCGAGACCTTCGACTACGAGGTGCCTGTCGATCGTGAGGAGCTACTGGAAGCGGTCCGGCGGATCAGTCTACTGGCGCAAAAGAACGCCCCGCTGAGATTGCATTTCTCGAACAACATGCTCACAGTGTCTGCAGAGTCTCAGGACGTCGGCAAAGCACAGGAAGCTCTTCCGATTCCGTACACAGGCGAAGAACTGGCCATCGGGTTCAATCCGGAGTTTCTGGAAGCAGGGGTGGCCGCTGTCAAGGAATCGCCCGTCTATCTTCGGTTCATCAGTCCTCTCCGGCCTGGACTTATCAAGGGAGCGGGCGACGACTTCTTATATCTCGTCATGCCCATCCGCTTGAACGACTAGGATGGTGGACGCTACCCGGAGACGATCGGAGCCGCGGGGGCCATCTGTCGTCTCCGTAGACGGACCCATTACTCTGGGCCAGTTTGTCAAACTCGCGGGGTTGGCGTCGACCGGGGGGGAAGCGAAACGGTTGGTGGCAGAAGGTCTCGTCTTGGTGAACGGCCGCGTGGAGACGCGGCGGGGGCACAAGTTGGCTGTGGGTGATGTAGTGGAGGCATTGGGGGTCATGGTGGAGATGACCGCTCGTTGTGACGGACCGTGATGCTGGTCGACCGAGTGCGTATGACGAATCTTCGGTCCCGGCGTTCTTTCGAAGTAGCGTTTGGGACGGGACTCACCATCTTGGCCGGTCCGAACGGCGCGGGGAAGACCACCGTGCTCGAGGCAGTAGCGCTGGTCCTCCGAGGAACCCCTTTACGAGGCGGCTCCGCGCGCCAGTTGATCACTAGAGACCAGGAGCACCTGCGCGTGGAGGTGGATCTGACAGAGGGTCAGAGGGTGCTGACGGCCTCGTCGGCTTATTCACGCAGCGCCGAGAGACGCCTGGCCGCTGATGGTGCCCCCTTGGACGATTCCTCACGGTGGCGCGAGGCGTTGCCCGTCCGCTCCTTCGTTCCCGACGATCTTCGCCTGGTAAAAGGCAGCCCGAGAAGACGGCGGGAGTATCTTGACACACTTGCTGCCGGGTGTGAACCGGAGTACGAAGCGGCTCTCTGTCGTTACGAAGAGGCGCTTGCGCAGAGGAACATGCTCCTGCGGACTTCCGGGCGATGGTCGGACGGACAGGAGTTCGGGCCCTGGGAGGCCATCTTGGCCCGCGAGGGCCGGGCGATCTGTGAGTGGAGAGCTACAACGCTCGCGTCATTCGTTCCGTCGTTCCAACAGGTCCACGCCGAACTCACCGGCGAGACGCCGGATGCCCTGCACCTGGTCTACCGCACGAACGCTGCAGGCCTCGATGAGAAAGGATACAGAGCGCGGCTGGCAGAAAGTCGCGAGAGCGACCGACAACGTACGTACACGCATCTGGGACCTCATCGCGATGATCTTCGCTTGACGCGAGCGGGGATCGACGTGCGCGAGTCCGCGTCTCAGGGAGAACAGCGAGCGGCACTCCTGACCCTGGTCTTGGCCGAATGGCAGTACCTGTGCAGAGGACCGCGGCAACCATTACTGTTATTGGATGACGTGATGAGCGAACTCGACGCGGTCCGGCGGAGTGCGTTGGTCGGCTTAGTGTGCAGCGGAGGGCAGGCGATCCTCACCACTACCGACCTGCGTTACTTCACTCCCGAGGAGCTTGAGACGGCGACGATCGTGGAATTGGCCTGACGGAGGGTGATTGATGCAGAAGCAGCCGGACCCGGCCGGAGCGTCTTTTGATCGCCGCACGGGCGAGGACTTCACGCCGTTGGGACGCATGCTCTCTTGGGCAAAGGAGTGCCGGGGTGACCCGGCGGAGCGTCCAGGCGACAAAGGGGAGCAGGGCGCAAGCGGGCGCGATGCCAAGCATGCTGGGCGCGCGCTGGTCTTGGTGTGGCCCGACGTGGTGGGCCCGGAGGTGGCCGCTAACGCTCACCCGGTGCAACTCAGAAACGGGCGACTGGTAGTCAGCGCATCATCAAGCGTCTGGGCGCAGACACTCCAACTGATGAGTGAGGCCATAGTCGAGAGGCTGAATGAGCATCTGGGCCCAGACTGTATCGAGCGGCTCGTCTGCCGCCACGCCGGCTGGGAGAACCGTTCGGAAGAACGCTCGGGGCGCGAGAATGGTTTGAGGCAGGAGGAGGAGGTGCCCCGGGCGGGGCCACCTGCGTCTGGTGGCGGTGCATCTCAAGGGCGCTCGGGGGGGACCGCCGCCGGCCCCGTAGAGGAGTGCCTGACGGCGGAGCAGAAGAAGGCCTTGGCGGATGTGGGACGGCTCGATCTGGCCCCCGATTTGCGTGAAAAGATCGCCCGCGCGATGAAGGCCGGGTTCGTCCGCGCAGAGCAGGATTCTGTGCGCTGACAGCGTACTATCTCCCGTCGGGAGAAGGGCTCGTGTGGTATCATACGAGCAACGTGGTCAAGGCTTTCCACGGTGACAGATCGGTCGATATTCCACCTTCCCGACAGCGCTTCCACGACACCTGCGGCCCTACGTCGGGGGATCGGTAGGGACTCGTGCGGGAGGCCTCGCGAGAATATGTGGAGGTCTACGCACCAGGACCAGTTCAGGCAGGTGTAGAAGAAGGGCGTGAAGGTTTGGCAGAACACTCTTACGATGTAGGTGACATACAGGTCCTCGAGGGTCTTGAACCCGTTCGCAAGCGGCCGGGTATGTATATCGGATCCACCGGCCCTCGCGGATTGCACCATTTGGTTTACGAGGTTGTGGACAACTCGGTCGATGAGGCGCTGGCGGGAGTGTGCACGTCCATCGACGTAACTATCTGCGCCGATTCATCTGTCCGGGTGGTCGATAACGGCCGCGGAATCCCTGTGAAGACCATGCCCCAGTACGGCCGCCCGGCTCTTGAGATAGTGATGACCAAATTGCACGCCGGAGGCAAGTTCGGGGGCGAGGGGTACAAGGTCTCCGGCGGCCTGCACGGAGTGGGCGTGAGTGTCGTCAACGCCCTGTCGGAGTGGTTGGTCGTCGAGGTGAGCCGCGATGGTCACTGTTTCCGGCAGAAGTATGAGCGGGGGGTCCCGGTCGGGGATGTGGAGGACCTGGGAGAGACCGACGGTTGTAGGGGGACCACCACGCATTTCCGGCCGGATCCTGAGATCTTTGATGACCTCAATTTCAACTTCACGACACTTTCGCAGCGTCTGCGAGAGGTCGCGTTTCTGAACCGTTCCTTGCGCATTACACTGGTTGACGAGCGGGAGGATGCCGGTGAAGCCGAGGGTTCGGCGCCGGACCCTGACGATGATGACGTCCCTCGCGTCGATTTGGACCTCACGGCGGAAAGAGAACTCTACCTGAGTCCGCAGGCGGTGTCGGGAGCGGGGGAAGCGGCGGTCTCCGAGAGCGGGAGAAGGCGCTCCGATCCTAGGTCGGTCGTTTACTGCTACGACGGTGGGATCGTCGACTTCGTGAAGCACATCAACAAGCACAAGGATGCGCTCCATCCCCGGGTGATCCAATTTGAGGGGGAGGAGTCCGACCACACCGTCGAGCTGGCGATGCAGTGGAACGCCGGCTACAACGACAACGTGTTCTCTTTTGCCAACAATATAAACACTCACGAGGGTGGCTCCCACCTCTCCGGGTTCCGTGCGGCCCTCACCAGGACGATCAACGATTACGCTCGTTCCAAAGGATTTCTTAAAGAGAAAGAGGAGAACCTGAGCGGCGAGGATGTCCGCGAGGGGCTGGTGGCCGTCCTCAGCGTCAAACTGCGCGATCCGCAGTTCGAGGGCCAAACAAAGACCAAACTGGGCAACTCCGAGATCCGAGGTTTCGTCGAGAGCGTGGTCAACCAGAGGTTCGCCGAGTTCCTCGAGGAGAACCCGGCCGACGCCAAACAGATCATAAGCAAGACCGTGCAGGCCGCTCATGCTCGCATGGCGGCGCGAAAAGCGCGCGATCTCACGCGTAGGAAGAGTGTGCTCGAAAACACTACTTTGCCGGGCAAACTGGCCGACTGCTCGATTCGCGACCCCGCGTCCTGTGAGCTGTATCTGGTCGAGGGGGATTCGGCAGGTGGTTCCGCCAAACAGGCGCGGGATCGTAGCTTCCAGGCCATCCTGCCCTTGCGGGGGAAGATCCTGAATGTAGAGAAGGCACGGCTCAACAAGATCCTCTCCAGCGAAGCCATACAATCGATCATCAGCGCCTGTGGGACCGGGCTGGGCGACGAATTCGAGCTCGGCTCGGCGCGCTATCACAAGTTGATCATCATGACCGACGCCGATGTCGACGGAGCGCATATCCGTACGCTCATCCTCACCTTCTTGTTCCGGAACATGGTCGAATTGATCGATGCCGGCTACGTCTATATCGCCCAGCCGCCACTGTACCGGGTCACTCACAAGCGCCAGGACTATTACGCCTTCAACGATGCTCAACTAGAGCAACTGTTGGACCGTATCGGCCATACAGGCATCAGCTTGCAGCGCTTCAAAGGGCTGGGAGAGATGAACCCTGAGCAACTGTGGGAGACCACCATGAATCCCGACAGACGCACCCTTCTACAGGTGACCGTTGACGATGCCGCCATCGCCGACGAGATCTTCACCACGCTGATGGGGGACAAGGTGGAGCCACGCCGAGACTTCATCACCGACAACGCGAAGTTCGTGCGCACCCTGGACGTGTAGCTATGGAGACTCTCGAGGGCCGCATAGAACAGATCGAGATAGCCGAGGAGATGAGGGCCTCGTATCTCGACTACGCCATGAGCGTGATAGTCGGGCGGGCCCTACCGGATGTCCGTGACGGCCTGAAGCCCGTCCATCGGAGGGTACTCTTCGGGATGCACGATTCCGGTATGCAACCCAACCGGCCCCACCGGAAATGCGCCCGCATCGTTGGTGATGTCATGGGTAATTTCCACCCGCACGGCGATGCTTCAATCTATGACGCGTTGGTGCGGATGGCGCAGGACTTCGCCATCCGCTACCCGCTCGTCGACGGCCACGGCAATTTTGGCTCGGTCGATGGCGACTCTGCGGCGGCGATGCGCTACACGGAGTGCCGGCTCAGCCGGATCGCCACGGAGATGCTGCGGGACATCGAGGCGGAGACGGTCGACTGGATCCCGAACTACGACGAGAGTCGGGAAGAGCCGGTAGTCCTTCCGTCGCGCTTCCCGAACCTTCTGGTCAACGGAAGTTCGGGCATCGCCGTGGGGATGGCCACTAACATCCCGCCCCACAACCTCAAGGAGACCATCGGCGCCGCGGTTGCCCTTATCGACGATCCTGGTCTGAGCAGCACCGACCTGATGCGCTTCGTCAAAGGCCCCGACTTCCCTACCGGCGGGATCATCTTGGGCACCGCCGGCATCCGGGAAGCGTATGAGACCGGCCGGGGGCGGGTGGTGGTGCGTGCTCGCGCCCACTCGGAGCCGCTGAAGCAGGGCAAGACGGCCATCATCGTCACAGAGATCCCCTATCAGGTCAACAAGGCTCAGCTCATCGAGAAGATCGCGCAACTGGTGCGCGACAAGCTGATCCCTGAGATCTCCGATCTGCGCGACGAATCCGACCGGTCGGGGATGCGGATTGTCATCGAGTTGAAGAGGGAAGCCATACCCAAGGTGGTGCTCAACAAGCTCTTCAAGCACAGCGCCATGCAGTCCACCTTCGGCGTCAATATGCTCGCGCTGGCCGACGGAGTCCCCAGGACTCTCTCCCTGCGGGACATGCTCCGTCACTATGTAGCCCATCAGAAGGACGTGATCGTCCGCAGGACGCGGTTCGAACTCGACAAGGCCAAGAAGCGGGCCCACATCCTCGAAGGGCTCTTGATCGCGATCTCCAACCTGGACGAGGTCATCCGCATCATTCGGTCCAGTGAGGACACGGAAGCTGCCAAGATGCGACTGATGGCACGCTTCGAGCTCAGCGAGGAGCAGGCGCAGGCCATAGTCGATCTGCGTTTGCGCAACCTGACCGCTCTGGAGCACCACAAGATCGAAGAGGAGCACCGGGACCTACTGGAGCGCATCGCGTATTTGGAGGGCTTGCTGGCCGACGAGGCTCTCATTTACGATGTCATCAAAGAAGAGCTGCTCGAGATCCAGCAGATGTATGGCGACGACCGCCGCACTGAGATCCTTCCGTCTGAGGACGAGATCGACATCGAGGATATGATCGCCGTCGAGGAGATGGTCATCTCGATCACGGCTTCCGGTTACGTCAAGCGCCTGCCGGTCTCCACGTACCGCACGCAGAACCGCGGCGGGATAGGGGTCATGGGGATGGATCTGAAAGAGGGCGATTACATAGAGCACCTCTTCATCACCACCACCCATCATTTCCTGCTCTTCATAACATCCCGGGGCAAGATCTACCGGCAGAAGGTGCACGAGCTGCCGCTGGGGAGCCGGCAGAGCAAAGGACGGCACGTTGCCAATCTCCTGCCCTTGGCTCAGGGGGAGAAGATCAGAGCCGTCATCGCGACGAAGGACTACACGGACGCAAAGTACCTGGCCTTCGCCACTAGGAACGGCGTAGTCAAGAAGACGCGTTTTCTCGATTACGCCACGACTCTGAAGGCGGACGGCATCATCGCCATCAATCTCGAGGACGGAGACGAGCTGGTGGCTGTGCAGCACACCAGCGGCCACGACGATTTGATTCTGGTGTCGAGCGAAGGGAAGGCGATCCGCTTCCACGAATACGACGTCCGGCCCACCGGGCGCAACACCATGGGAGTCACGGGGATGCGAATGTCATCCGGGCATTGCCTATTGGGGATGGCCGTCGCGGAGGATGACGCCGATATCTTCTGCGTGACCAGCGGGGGTTTCGGCAAGCGCACGCCCGTGTCCAGCTATCCGACGCAGAAGAGGGGCGGGCAGGGGGTCATCACCATCAAAGACAGCCCCGATCGGGGCGATCTGGTTGGCGTCGCCACCGTGCGTGACAATCATGAATTGATGCTCATCAGCCAGGAAGGCACGGTGATTCGTGTCCCCGTGGAAAGTATCCGTACGACGGGCCGCAATACCATGGGAGTGCGGGTGATGAACCTGCGCGGCGCCGACAAGGTGTCGAGCATGGCCCGCTTGGTCAAGACCTCGAACGGCTTCGACGACGGCGTAGACAACAGCACCGGCCACGTCCACGAGAGTGAGCCGGGTACCGTGATGGGCTATGATGCCGGCAGCACCGACGCCCTTGATTCGGATGGCGGCGAGGATCTCGACGATACACTGGAGTCCGAGGGCGCGGTCGAGGAAGGCGAAGAGTAGCAGGGAGCGAGTGCCATGGATGCGATTTGGATTTGGTCCATCGTCCTGCTGGTGCCGGCGATTGTGCTTGGGATCTATGCCCAAGCCAAGGTAAGCTCCAGCTTCAATCACTACTCGCAGATCCCCTCGGCTCGGGGGCTGACGGGTGCGCAGGCCGCCCGCTTGGTTCTCGACTCCGCCGGCCTGTCCGACGTGGGGATCGAGGTGGCCGGAAGCCGTCTATCCGATCACTACGATCCGCGGACGCGGATGCTTACCCTCAGTCACGAAGTGGGCAATAACAACTCACTCGCCGCCGTCGGCGTTGCGGCTCACGAGGCTGGGCATGCCATGCAGCACGCCGATGGCTACGCGGCCTTGAGGCTGCGGAGCGCCCTCGTGCCCGTAGCCAACATTGGGACGAACTTCGGGTTCATCCTGTTCTTCGTCGGACTGATCTTCTACCGTAGCGGCATCCTCATGAACATCGGGATACTTCTCTACTCAGCTGCGGTGCTCTTCACCCTGGTGACACTTCCGGTGGAGTTCAATGCCTCGAGGCGGGCCATGGCTCAACTCGAGAACAGGAGCATCCTCGTAGGCGAAGAACTCTCAGGTGCGAAGAAAGTCCTGAGCGCGGCCGCGCTGACCTACGTGGCGGCTGCACTCATGGCCATCCTGCAGCTGGTGAGACTCATACTGATCAGCCGCAGGTGATGACTGGTTAGATCGTGAGGCAGCCGTAAGGGGGAGACGATGTCTATACCGCGGGTCTTGCTGGCTCCAACCCATCGCACAGGGCTGGCCAACGCGGTGGCTGCCGCGCTAACCGAGATCGTAACGGCGCGGGGCCAGGCGGTACGGTATCACCACCTCGGACCTTTGAGCCCTATGTGTTGTTGGGATCGCTGGGAAGGCGCCGTGTTTCTGGATCCGGCCCTGTACAGCGAGGACTCTCTCCTTGGGCTATATGACGTGGCGACTCGCGGAGCCGCTCTATCTCTTCTCTCGTCGACCCGTGGTCTGTTGGACCACAACGAGGGGACGGATTGGGTGCCCGCGGAGGTGGCCCGGTTGCTTGACTGCCCGACCGTGGTCCTCTTGGACTGCCGGGCTTGGGGCACGGGCATGCGGGCCTTGGTCGCGGGTTTGAAGGCTCAGATGAGGGGAGTGAACCTGGCCGGCGCGATACTGTCTGGGGTCAGGGATCGCGAGCATCTGACCCTGCTGCGGCAGGCCCTGGCCGAGGAGGCGGTCGCGGTCGTCGGTTGTCTTTACGAGGGAGACGGTCCCGGATGGGAGAGTACCGCGCCGGCAGCCTGGGGTCTTCCTTTGGAGACCACTCTGCTGGAAGCGGTTTCCCGCCAGGTGGATGTTGATGGGGTTATCTCAATAGCCGGCCAGCGGGGTTTCCTCTCTTGGCAGAACTGGCTCAGCGACCGGGGCGCCGACGGTCCCGTGGTGGCGGTCGCCGCCGGGAAGGGGTTCACGCCCTGGAGCCGTGACTCCATCGAGGTATTGCGCTCGGCGGGGGCGGAGGTGCGGCGCCTGGATTTGATCGCTGATAGTCACCTGCCTCCAGAGACGTCCGGCCTGATCCTCGCAGGCACCGTATGGCCGGCAGCCGTCCCGGACATCGCCATGAACACCACCCTGCTTCAGGATATCCGCGAACGTATCGATGGCGGCCTACCGGCTGTGGCACTGGGGGGCGGGGCCCTGCTACTGATCGACTCGGTCCAGGACGCACTGGGGCGCCGCTCCGATCTAGCCGGTGTCCTTCCTTCGACGGGGGAGATCCTCTGGGACCTGGAAGAACCTGTTCATGTGGAAGTGATCGCAACGAGCGACAGTGTGCTCATGAGTGAAGGTGAGAAAGCTACTGGGTGGGTTCTTACCGAAGCTGAGATCACCCACCCGGGAGAGCAATGGGCCTCTCCGCTGTCTGTTCCCGACAAGGAGATCGACGCCGGCCGCCCGGAAGGTGCGGCGTCCGGTTCGCTTCTTTGCTCGCGGGTGCTCGTGCATCTGGCCGCAACTCCCGATATGGCTCCTCGGTTCGTACAACGGTGCGCCCAGTATATGGTCTCTCGGCGCTGACGGCTTGATGGACCTAGTGGTTGGTCATGAACGGTGGAGTGCGCTAGCCTAGGGGGTCAGAAGAGGGTGCGCCTCGGCGCATCGCGCAGTGCTCAGGCTGTTCGCATAGGAGGGAATGTGACAAATCCGACCACCGATCCCGTCATCCGCAATTACCGGGAACAGATCTCCGACAATGATCTCAAGATCCTGGAGGCACTCAACAAGCGCATCAAGCTGGTCAAGAGCCTCAAGGACTACAAGGAGGCCCATGGCCTGAGTTTCTACGACGCTGCCCAGGAAGATTGGGTCATTACCTATCTCTGTCGGGCGAATCGCGGACCCTTGTCAAACGAAGGTCTGCGCGAGATCTACGGGCTCGTGTTGGAATGGGCGAAGCGGGAAGCTGCGAGGCTGGGCGAGGCCGAGACCCAGTGAGCGAAGTCGGGGAGCCGGTCGTTAAGCTGGGGTTGACCACAACGGGGGCCGACGCAAGGCGCTGATCGGCGCAGCGCCGACTCTACCGGCGGGATGCCGGTAAACCGTCCCCAATCCGTCCCCCGCCTTGGGACGGAAGGGGAGTGCAGTCTGCGACCTCAGAAGTCCTGCGGCGAAACATCGTCAAGGAACTCCCTGAACTCCTTGACGACGTCCTCGACGTCTTCGATCTCCTGCTCGAACTCGATACCGTTCGTCTCAAGGAGTTCGATGGAGGCGAAGATGGGGGCATCGGTTCTCACGGCAAGCGCTATAGCGTCCGAAGGTCTGGAGTCCAGTTGGATCTCCTCGCCGCCGGCCTCCAGCCTGAGTACCGCATAGAAGGTGTTATCGCGGAGTTCTGTGACAAGGACACTCGATACCGTCGCAGACAGCTGCTCGATGGTGGCGGCCAAGAGGTCGTGAGTCATGGGCCGGGGCAGGTCGGCGTTCTGAAGCTTCATGAGTATGGCGGCGGCCTCGGGGTGCCCGATCCAAATCGGGAGAAAACGGTTCTTGCCCTCGGCCTTCAGCAGCACGATGGGCTGCTTACTCGCCACATCGAAGCTGACCCCGTAGACGGTGACTCTCTCGTAACCTTCCATGACGTCCTCAGTGAGATGACATCAATAGGTTACCCCCGGCGGCCCTTAGCGTCACCCACAGAGCCCTCATCCGTGTGCCGTCTCTGAAGTGTTCTCCGCCGAGAGGCCTTTCTTGACATCAATGGGAATGCCGGTAAACTACCCGCGCATGGGCCTATAGCTCAGTTGGTTAGAGCGCACCCCTGATAAGGGTGAGGTCAGTGGTTCGAATCCACTTAGGCCCACCATCTGGATCTTCCGACCGTCAGGTTCCAAATTGTCCCGCGTGGGGGATTAGCTCAGTTGGGAGAGCGCCGCCTTTGCACGGCGGAGGTCGCCGGTTCGACCCCGGTATCCTCCACTCTCCATCACGGGTAGCGATTGGGTAGCGATGTCGGGAAGCGATGACGTGATCTTCACTCGAATATTGGCCGCGACCGACGGCACTGATGTGGCACTTCGAGGCGTGGAGGTAGCGGCACGGATGGCCGTCCGCGATCACGCTGAACTGCTGCTTCTTACAGCTGTCTCTATGCCGCAGCACGTGGCCACGGCGGCCAAGATCGACCGCAGAGGAGTCGAGGCCTACGTGGAACGCATGGCACAGGAGTTGCTCGGTTCCTCCGTCGACCTGCTGCGTGAGATGGGTGTGGGCGCGGAAGTCAAGGTGGTCGTGGGTCCTGCTGCGGAATCCATTCTGGCCGAAGCCGAATCGAGCGCGGCCGACCTGGTCGTCATAGGGCTTAGAAGCCGCTACGAGCCAAAGGATTTGATCCTGGGGAGCGTGAGTGCGCGGGTAGCGCACCGCGTGCGCGTTCCCATTCTGCTGGTTCCCTAAGAATACAGAACCCACTCACGGGCCCCCGGGCGAGACAGCCTCGCCCAGGCGGCGGTTCCGCGTATCGCTCCATCTCCGCTCTGAGCGTTCTTATGCGCCGAAATAGCCGCTTCGAGCGGTCGGCAATATTTCATTTCATCAATTAAGCAATATCTATTGCAAAGCTGTTGCAGTTCACTTATACTGCAATCGACCGCACATGATAGGACAACGGACAGCCACGCCTCTGCGGATTACCGAGCGCCAAAAAGCTCGGGCGAGATTGGTCCTTCTTACTATTGCCACGTTGGTATGTTCTCCTCTGGCCGGAGCCCGTTCTGTCTCTGTCTGGATCTTGTACGTCGCGTTCGTAGTGTTGTACTCCCTGTGGTCACTACGCCTTGTGCAGATCTTTTCCGGCGACCGACGCCTCGGTTACCTACTCTGCCTCACCGATACCGCGGCCCTACTGCCTCTCTTGGTGTGGGCGTCGTCGGGCCTTTTGCAGGCTGTCCTGTTGATCATCTGCCTGGCCGGCCTCGCTGTCACCTACTGGGCGGACCGGACCAGATCGGAGCGCGAGACCCGATTGGGCGCCGATCGCAGTCCTTTCAGGGCTGCGGGAACGCGCGGCCGCTCGGTCGAAGAGGGTCCCGCGGCACCTCTCGAACGGGCTCTGCGTGTCCGTTTGCAGGTGTACGAGGCGACGCATGCCCGGTTCGCGCTGGTGGTCCTGCGCATAGTCCGATTCAGTGAGATGACCGATTACTATGGAGTCGAGAGCGCGGAGCGTGTTCGGTGGGCAGTGAGCCGGAGGGGACTACGCCTGCTCGGCCCCGACGCTCAGCATTTCTTATTGCCCGGCGGCCGGGTTGCCTTCGTCTTCGCTACGGGTCGGGAAGCCGCCCAGAGCGCAGCCGGGCGGGAAGTCTCAGCAGCCAGACTGGACCCTTACGACGTAGAGAGTCTCGCGATGGCCTTGGCCCGCAAAGCGTGTGAACATCTGGTGGATGGGCACCGAGTGGAGTGTGTGGTCGGGTGGGCCTCGGCCCCCTCTGACGGGTTGAGTGCGGACGATCTCTTGTACGCTGCCGAGAGCGGTGCGCAGAGCACCGCGGCATTCCGGCGGGTGGCCGGTTCCCGCGTGCCGGTCCCGGAGAAGACCAGAGCCGCCGCTGGATAGGGCGGCCGCCGGGCGACGCGCCTGCCGGCGTGTCGGTGTTGAGCCGCCGGGGTCTCAGAGGTCGTGTGGTACAGTTCGCTGCATGAACGATCAGCCTCGTATCCGCTTCGATCCCCACACACTTAAGACCAAGACCATAGGTGTGCTCATGGGTGGTCTCTCCGGCGAGCGCGAGGTCTCTTTTCGCTCCGGCGAGAATTGCCTCCGTGCGCTGCTGTCCAAGGGGTATCGTGCGGTGCGGATCGACGCGGTCCGCGATACTGCTCAGCGCTTGGATGAGACCGGGGTCGAGGTCGCGTTTCTGGCGCTTCACGGGCGCTACGGTGAGGACGGGACCGTCCAGGGGTTGCTCGAGATGATGGGCATCCCTTACACGGGTTCGGGGGTCCTGGCCTCCGCCCTTGGCATGAACAAGATAGCCGCCAAGAAGATTGTGCGAGGCAGTGGTCTCCCCACTCCCGACTACACGGAAATCGGGATGGACGAACCCGCGTCCTCCGCCGCGGCTCGCGTAGAGGAAGGCCTGGGTCTGCCGGTCATGACGAAACCGGTCGAGGAGGGGTCCAGCCTCGGTGTGTTCAAGTGCGGGGACCTTGCCCAGCTGACGGCCTGCGTCGAGGCGGGCCGGTCGGAGTACGGAATGCTGTTCGCGGAGCGGTTCATCCCTGGGCGTGAGATCACCGTGGGAGTCTTGGAGCGGAACGGCCGGGCTGAAGCTCTGCCTATCCTAGAACTGGTGCCGAAGAACGAGTTCTACGATTATGAGGCGAAGTACACGGAAGGCATGACGGAGTTCGTGCTGCCTGCCCGGCTCGAGCCGGCGGTGTACGCTGAAGCGGAGCAGGTAGCTGTCGCTGCCTTTGCGGCGGTGGGCTGCCGAGGTTACGCACGCGTGGACATGATGGTCGATCAGGCGGGGGTCCCCTGGTTCATGGAGGTCAATACACTGCCAGGGATGACCGACACTTCGGATCTGCCCGCCCAGGCCCGGGCGGCCGGTATCTCTTACGAGGACCTTGTCGAAACGATTCTCCTCACAGCGGTCGCCTGACGTGGCTGGAGTCGGGGCACCTGAGGGCTCGCACTCAGCGTCATGGGGCGGTGCCGGCCTGGTCGATGGCCACGTGCACGTGTTCCCACCGGAGATGATCCGCGACCGAACGGCCTATCTCGACCGCGACACGCGCTTCGCAGCACTATACCGGTCCCCGGAGGCGGCCATGGCGACCGCGGATGAGGTGGTCGCCCAGATGGACGAGGTGGGGGTCGACATCTCTGTGATGGTCGGTTTCCCCTTTGCCGATCAGGGTCTGTGCCGGATGACCAATGACTACCTCATCGAGGCGGTCGCCGAGTACCCGGAACGGTTGGTCGGTCTCGCCTGCGTGGCACCCGGAGCGCCGGGCGCCCGTGCGGAACTGGAGCGATGCCTGGATACAGGCTTGATCGGTTGTGGCGAACTGGCGCCGGACGGAGATCGTCTTGATGACGGCACACCCGGGCGGAGTCGGGGATTGGTGGAGATAGGCGGATGTCTACGTGAACGCGGCCGTCCGCTCCTCGTCCACGCGAGTGAACCCATCGGCCATCGGTATCCGGGCAAGGGTCGCTTCACCCCAGAGGCGTGTTTCGACTTGGCAGCAGCTTGCCCTGGGACCACCATCGTGTTCGCCCACATGGGCGGAGGTCTCTTCCTGTACGAGACGATGCCTGAGGTGCGCCGTGCCTTGGCCGATGTGTACTACGACACGGCCGCGGTCCCTTATCTATACGGTCCCGGGATCTACCAGGCGGCGGCCTCCACCGCGGGACCGCACAAGGTGATCTTCGGGAGCGATTACCCGCTTCTGTCACCTGCGCGGTATGCGGAGGGACTTAGGGAGTTTGATCCCGCGGCTTGGCAGATGGTGCGGGCGGATAACGCGCGCAGAGTGTTCGGACTGTGAGGTGAAGCATGGGGGATAACCCGGAGCTACGCCGCATCCTTGAAGGATTGCAGGCCGGCGAGAGGACTCTGGACGAGACGCTTCAGCGGCTACGGCTGTTCCAGATCGCTCAGGTGGGTGAGTTCGCGCGTTTGGACACCAATCGCGACCTTCGTAAGGGTGTTCCTGAAGTCCTCTACGCACCCGGGAAGACGGACGATGAGTTGGAGTCCATCGTGCGCCGATACCTGGACGAGCGCGGGTATGCGCTGGTGACGCGTCTGCATCCCGAACGTGCCGTCTCGCTCCGAGCCGCTTTGCAGGAAGCCAAAAACGATGAAGGAGCTGCGGGGAGGAGGGTGTCCTACCAAGCGAATGCGCGCGTATTCGTCGCCTATTCGCCCGAGTACAGGCTCCCGCCGGAGTGTGGGCGTGTAGGTCTCTTAACCGCCGGGACGTCGGACATCCCGGTGGCGGAAGAGGCTGCTCTGGTGATGGTTCATATGGGCTGTCGGGTGGAGCGCGGCTATGACACCGGGGTCGCAGGACTGCACCGTCTGGCGGAGCCGCTCACCAGGATGGTGGAGACCGGCGCCGCGGTGTTGGTGGTGGTCGCGGGCATGGAGGGTGCGCTTGCGTCGGTGGTCGCGGGGTTGGTGGATATCCCTGTCATCGGGGTGCCCGTATCGACCGGATACGGTCTGGGCGGTGACGGCACGGCGGCTCTCTACTCCATGCTGCAGAGCTGTTCGCCCGGCCTCGTCACGGTCAACATCGATAACGGTGTTGGCGCCGGCGTGGCGGCGGCTCTCATTGCGCGGGGTACCGCTACCGGGCGTGGTCCCTGCCCGGGCCGTTCGCAGTAGTCTTCTTATGCCGAGAGACCGGCGAAGTCGGCAGGCGCAGCGGCCCGCATCCCGAAGCGGTATTCGAGGTGGTCCGCGATCCTCTCGGCGGCTCGTCCATCCCCGTAAGGATTCACGGCGTTGGCCATAGTGTCGTAAGCGGAGCGGTCGGTCAGAAGTATGACCAGCTCGCGGGCGATGGTCTCGCTGTCGGTCCCCACCAGCCGGGCGGTGCCCGCCTCGATCCCCTCAGGACGTTCGGTGGTGTCGCGCATGACGAGGACCGGCTTGCCCAGAGTGGGAGCCTCTTCCTGGATGCCCCCCGAGTCGGTGACTACCACATCGGCCGCTTTCATAAGATGCACAAAAGGCCGGTACGGCAAGGGCTCGGTAAAGACCACTTGGCGCACTCCATCCAGGACTCCGTGGAAGGTCTCTCTCACCAATGGATTGAGGTGGATGGGGAAGATGAAGGTCGCCTCGGGCACCTTTTCGCACACCTCTTTCATGGCCCGGGCGACACGCATCATGGGCTCTCCCCAGCTTTCCCGGCGGTGGACGGTGGCGAGGATCTTGGGACCGGGTCGCTCAAGGACCTGAGCTATCTTGGGCTCCCATTCCGGAGGTGGGGCCGAGGCGGTGACGAGGAGGGCATCGATGACCGTATTCCCCGTCACCAGGATCTGACCCGGAGGCGCATTCTCCTGCAGCAAGGCAGCACGGGCTGCCCCAGTGGGCGCGTAGTAGATCTCGGCCAGGCGGTCGGCCAAACGGCGATTGATCTCCTCCGGGTAGGGGCTGTAGATACTATCGGTCCGCAGGCCGGCTTCCACGTGGGCCACAGGGATCATGCGGTAGTAGGCGGCGAGGGCGGCGGCGAAGGTGGTAGTGGTATCGCCGTGCACCACCACGAGATCGGGGTTCTCCGCCTGCAGGATGGGGTCGAGGCCGTGAAGGACCGCTGAGGTTATGTGACCCAGGGTCTGGCGGTCGCGCATGATCTTCAGGTCGTGGTCGACGGGTAGGGAGAATCCCTCGACGACTTGGTCGAGCATCTCCCTGTGCTGGCCGGTGAGGCAGGTGACCACTCGGAAGGTGCCGCGGCGCTTCAACTCGAGTATCACCGGGGCCATTTTGATGGCCTCCGGCCGAGTCCCGAAGGTTATGAAGACTGTGTGCTCCATTCTCAGGTCTGGACTCTAGCCCAAGCCTGGACGGACAGCAAGAGCGGCGGACTACCCCGCAGTAGGCAGCACCAGGGTATTCCGATAGAATTCGGGGGTCCGATCCACCGGCACAACTACCCTAAGGACGGTGGCGATGAGCCGCTTTCTCGATGAGCGAGGTCGATTCTTCGGCAAGGTGAACGTGGTCGACCTGGTCGTGCTGCTGGTCATCATCGCCATCGTGGTGTTTGCAGTGGTGCGCATGACGGGTGGCAGCTCTACCACCGTCCCTGTGAAGGTGACCTATACGGTGCAGGCAGTGCAGGGGGCAACGGTGGATGCCCTGGATGTGAAGGGTACCGTGCGGGACGACGGCGGGACGGTCTTGGGGGAAGTGGCGAAGGTAACGGTGCGGCCGACCTTGGAGGAATACATGACCCCCGCCGGGGAGCTCATCGCCGTCGAGTCGCCCGTATTCAAAGATGTGGATGTAGTGGTGCTGGGTCAGGGCTATCTATCCGGTTCCACCGTGCGCATCGGCAATGTCCCCATGCGGGTGGGCAGAAGGATCACGCTCGTGGGAGTGGGGTTCGAAGTACAGACGGTGGTCATGGGCGTGGCCTGGGGTGAGGAGGCGACCAAGTAGCGGGCGCGGCCCGAAAGAAGGCCCGACCATGACGGAGGCGCTTCCATGAAGGTCGTCACCGACTCGCTCTCGTATCGTGCGGTCCGGCGAGGCCGGCAGGGGATCAGTCTAGCCGCCCGCCACTCGCTGGTGGGCTGCTTCTTCCTTGCCTTGGTCCGCGTCCTCAGACCATTCTTCGCGGATTCGAGGGTGTTCGGGACGCGGTACCTGGTGACTCGCAGACTCGCGTGCGATGGGCATCCCCTGAGTGTGCTGGCCGTCTCGCGCCCGTACCTGTGGCTGCGCTCTTCGCTCGGTGACGGGGCAGTCGGCCGCACGGTTAGATCGGTCGAGGGACAGGCGGCGCGCTCACAATTGGCCGGAGGCGCCTGGGTGCGGGTAGTCGGAGCCGGTCTGTTCGCGCTGGGCGCTGGGCGCCTGGCGCTTCTGCTCGTACGGGGGGTGACCACCGTCGACGGCACCGGCGTCACCTTGGCTGCTTCCGGATTGCGCCTGGTGACGCCGGCCATCGTGATGATTGTGGGAGCTCTGGTGCTGTTCGCCGGTCCGCGACTGGCGCCCGCTTTCTGGGGAAGCGTCGTGGGACGAGGGCTTTCGTCGCGCAAGGCCGAGACATTAGCGGGTCCGCCGAGTTGGGCGCCCTCCAGAGGCGTGGTGGCGGTCGCGGCCGTGGTCCTTGCGGCTGTGGCGGGAGCGGTGGCCGGCCTGACGGCCGGGTCGGGGGCTCTGGTGCTGGTGGCCGCGGTGGTTGCTATCTGTCTGTTTGCCCTGGTGGTGATGCGGCCGGAGGCGATGTTGCTGGCGGTAGCCGCCTTCCCCTGGTTGGACTGGGTGGCACGCCGGTTTCTGGGGAGTCTGGGTCCCATCTGGGACGACTCCCTCCTGCTGGCGTCCGTTGTCCTGCTGCTGTGGAGTGTTGTTGTACTACGCCGGGGAGAATTGTGGACGGTGCCCATCACTCTCCCCGCTCTTCTGGCCTTGGCGGCCGCGGTCGGGTCGGTAGTGGTTCGAGATGTCCCGGGAGATGTGGCCGTCTTCGCTCTCAGGGTGCTCTTCCAACCTCTGCTCTTCTACTTCCTCGGGTTCTTGTTCCCGAAGAACAGGATTTGGGTGAGGGGGGCCGTGGCTGTGTTCATGGTGGCGAGTCTCGCGCTTGCCGTCCACGGCCTCTATCAGTACGTCACCCATGCCCCTATGCCCGCCAGTTGGGTGGACGTGCGCGAGACCGCTATCAGTACGCGGGCGTACTCGATCGTCCAGAACCCCAACGGGCTGGGCGCATTCCTGCTCATGGGCACACTAGTCTCTCTCAGCCTGGCTCTGGCTTCGGGACTGCGCAAGGGGCACCGAATCTGGCTGGCTGCGATCTGCGTCATACAACTGGCTGGGGTGGCGGTGACCTTCAGCCGTGGTGCCTGGATCGGGCTCGCCGCCGGAGTACTCGCCCTTCTCATGGTCGAGTACCGCCGGTACCTTGCCCCGCTGATCGCTGCCGGGGTGGTAGCTTGGTTTGCGATGCCCAAGACCTTCGTCAACCGTTTGACGTTCGCCTTCAGTTCCACTTACATCGCGAAGAGTCTTGCGGCAGGCCGTCTCTATGTGTGGAAGATCTCACTTCAACAGATGGCCGCCCATCCCTGGTTCGGCGTGGGGCTGGGCACCTTCGGAGGGACGAGTGCCGTCAGCTTCAGCTATGGGCGCCTGTGGGTGGACAATTTCTATCTGCAACTGGGAGCCGAGGGTGGTTTGCTTCTCCTGGTCTTCTTCCTGTGGGTGCTGCTCCGGGCTGCGAAGGGTCTGGTCAAAGGCCATGGCATGGCCCCCGATCACTACACCCGGGCGCTCTGCGCCGGGGTCTTCGGGGCCTTTGTGGCTGTGGCGGTCGCCAACTTCACAGCAAGCGTATGGGAGACACTCGTCGTGGGGGTGGGATTCTGGTTCCTGGCCGGACTCGCCACGTCTGCGGCTCTGCACGAGGAGCCGGAAGCGGCCGCCGGCCATGTTATCGGCGGGAGGGTCGAAGGAGTGAGATGAGACGACTGCACGTGCTCCATATGATCGGAGGAGGCGATACCGGCGGGGCCATGAGCCATCTGTTGCCTCTGCTGTCGGCACTGGAGCGGGCCGGGTGTGACGTACACCTTGCCTGCCTCGGCGAAGGAGGCCTGGCCGAGGAGGCCGGGCGCCGGGGGCTGTCGGTGGTGGTGCTGCCCATGATGGACGCGCGGGACCCCCGGGTCCTCGGGCCCCTGCGGCGCCTCCTGGAAGCGGGGCCGGAGGGCATGCCGGCCGCCGGGGTCGTCGCCAGGCCGACCTTGCATGTCGGGGCGGCCCGTTGGGACGTTGTGCACACGCACGGCATGCGGGCCAACCTGCCTGCGCGGCTGGTCATGAAGACTGTTAGAAGGCGTCCCTGCGTTCTCACCACCGTCCATTCCGACCTGCGGCTGGACTACTCTGTCGCCGGCGTGGCCCGCGCGTATCAGGAGATCGACCGGTTGACCTTGGGCGGCGTGGACAGGGTCATCTGCGTGTCGGACGCCCTCCGCGGCCTGCTTGCCGCGCGGGGCTATCCGGCGGAGCGCCTGGTCACGGTTCGGTCCGGGCTGGAGGGCCTGACGGGATACGCAAAGGGTCTGGCGGCCGCGCGAGACCCGGCGGATGTCGGCCGGCCCGGCCGGGAACCCACGCCGGCGGATTCTGACACCGCCCCGGTCGACGGTGCGACGCCGCGGCGTCTGCGTATCGGCACAGTGGCGAGGCTGGTAGCGGTCAAGGACATCGACCTGATGGTGGAGGTGGCCGCGCTGTTGCGCCGAACCCATCCGGAGGTGGAACTCACCATCGTCGGGGACGGGCCGGAACGTGAGCGGCTGGAAGCTCTTGTCGCGGACAGGGGGTTATCGGGCCGTGTGCGTTTTGTGGGACGGCTCAGTGACACGGGGTCGCTGTTGGCGAAACTGGATGTCTACGTGGTCACCTCGGTGTTCGAGGGCGGAGTGTCCATGTCCGTGCTGGAGGCTATGGCTCTCGGCCTGCCGGTGGTGACCACCGCCGCCGGGGGGGTGGCCGAAGCAGTGGTCGATGGAGAGACCGGATATGTGGTGGAACGCCGTGACGGCCGAGGCGCGCTGGCGGCTGCGCTGGCCGAGCGCGCCGCAGCTCTTCTGGACGATCCGGCCTTGCGCGCCCGCATGGGGGCTGCGGGCGCCCGGCGGGTGCGCAGTGGCTTCACCGTGGAGGAGACGGCGAAGCGGACATTGCGGGTCTACGAGCGCTGCCTCGTGGGGCGCGGCGAGCTGCTGTAGCCCGGACGAAAGGGGCTTCGATGCTTCGAGGCAAGGACATCGTCTGTACATCCACCCTGGATTGGGGGGCGATGTGGACCAGCAAGCAACAGATCATGCACCGGCTGGCCCAGACCAATCGTGTTCTTTATGTGGAGGAACCGGTGACCATGCTGGCTCCGTTGAAAGTCCCGTCGCGCTGGCGGCGCTGGAGAGCGGTGGCTCCGCGCCTCAGGCGGGTGGACGCCGGACTCTGGACCCTCACCCCCCCGCCCCTGCTCCCCTTCGGGAACATGCGACCCGCGATAAATCAGGCGAATCAAGCGTTGCTGGCCCGCTATATCCGTTGGGCCATGGACCGGCTGTACTTCGACGAGGAGTACATCTTCTGGACCTATCTTCCCGCGTCGTTGGCCCTGCTCGACCGTCTGGGTGCGCAACCGGGCCGCAGGCCGTCGCTGATCGTCTATCACTGCGTGGACGAACACTCGGCCTTCCCAGGGTTCGTGTCATCCGAAGTGGTTAGGGGCTACGATGATGCGCTCACAAGTAGGGCGGATTTGGTGATAACCACTTCCGAGAACCTCCGGCTGTCGCGCGAGGTCCTCAATCCCCACACCTACACGATACTCAACGCCGCCGACGTGGAGATCTTCAATCGGGCTCTCGATCCGGAGCCCTCGTTGCCGGATGACTTGGCGGCCATCCCCGGTCCGCGCCTGGCAGTGGTCGGGATGCATGATTCGCGTCTCGATCTCGACGCCCTCGATGCCCTGGCAAGCGCCGACCCGGGCTGGCACATCGTACTCATCGGCCCGGTCAAGAGCGGACAGGTGGACGAGGCCCGCCTGCGCCGGTGGCCGAACGTCCATCTCCTCGGGGAGAAGCCGAGGTCGCTTCTGCCTGCCTACCTCAAGGGCATGGCGGTTGCCTTAGTGCCCTACAAGGCCAACGAATTGACGCGGAACATCTTCCCTCTCAAGCTCTTTGAATATCTGGCGGCGGGGCTGCCCGTGGTGGTGGGAGGGCTGCCCGAACTGCGCCGGTTTGCAGGCACCATCGGAGTGGCCGACGGGCTCGAGGATTATCCCCGGCTGGTGCGGGCGGCCATCGAGGACGACAGCTCGGAGGAGCGGGCGGCCCGAGTGGCGCTGGCAGCGGCGAACACCTGGGACCACAGGGTGGAAGATATCTCCCGGTTGGTGGAACAGGCACTCGTCCGCTCGGGCAGGACGGTCGAGACGTGAACGCGACATGACGGAAAGAATCACCGATGATGAGCGGCACAGCGAGGACCAGGTAGCGAGGACCAGGGTAGCGAGGATGGCCACATGAAGATACTTCTTCCCACTATGCGCGACCCCGGCCAGATCGGCGGGACCAGTACGCACATCGACATGCTGACTCGAGGGCTGCAGGATCTTGAACATGAGGCTCGGGCCTTATTCCTGGGTGCGACGATGCCGGCCCCGGTGCGCAAGGCCGGGCTCATCTGGCCCGCGGGGGCACTCAACCGTATGCGGACGGGGTGGGGCATGATGTACTCGGCCGAGGCGCGGGCTAGGCTGTTGGCTTCGGCGACGGAGCGCGAACTCGATCGGACGGCCGGAGAGGGCGCGGCGCCTTGGGACATGCTGAACGCTCAGGAAGTCTACCCGATCCCCTATCTCCGTGAGGTGGCCGATGCCCGTGGCCTTCCGCTGGTGCTGACGCTCCACGGCTATCCGCTCTATGAGTCGGTCTCGGAGGGATACAGCACAGGCTCGAAGATGGGACATCACTACCTCATGCGGGCCGAGATGCGTGCCCTTAGGTTGGCGGACGCGGTCGTCACCGTGGATACGCGTCTGTATCGGCACGTGCTCGGCTTGGTGCCGGAGCGATCCGACTCGGTGTTCACGCTGATGAACTTCGTCGATACCGCTGCCTTTGCGCGTCCGGCGGACCCGGAGGAAGGGGAGCGGGTCCGGCGCCAGGCTCGAGCCTTCTGGGGTGTCCCTGATGACAAGACAGTGCTCTTCTGCCCGCGTCGTCTTGTGAAGAAGAATGGCGTCATCTACCCGTCGCTGGCTCTGGCCGCCATGGGGCGGGCAGATCGTGAGCGCTTTCTCTTGCTCCACGCCGGTGAGGGGGGTGAGCGCGCGGAGATGGAGCGCATCATCCGGGAGAACGACTTGCAGCAGAACGTCCGTCTCCTGGGAGGGCAAGGGCCGGAGGCCATTCGGGAGCTCTACGGTCTGGCGGATATTGTTCTGGTCCCTTCGGTGCACTCCGAGAACGTGGAAGAAGCCACCTCACTCTCGGCCCTGGAGGCCATGGCCTCGGGCCGTCCCCTGATTGCCGGTGATGTGGGAGGCTTGGCCGAGATGGTGGTGGATGGGGAGAACGGCCTGCTGGTCCCGGCCGATCCGGAAGCGCTGGCGGCGGCCATCCTGCGGCTGGCCGCCGACCCGGACCTCGGAGCCCGCATGGCGGCCGCGGCCCGCGATTATGTCGAAGTTAATCATTCGCACATCAAAGCGGCCGAGGCGTATGTAGAGATCTATCGGTATGCTGTCGGTAGGTGCGCTGCAAGTACCGGAGTCAGCCGGAGTATCCTGATCGCACGCGCACAGCCCGATGCCGCGACCCCGCCGCCTTGGCAGTCCGTCTCGGTTCTCGGATTTCCGCTGGATGTGGTCAGCTTGGAGCAGGCTGCGCAGTGGGTGATGGCTGCGGCGGGTAGGCCGGCGTCATATGGCGCGCAGGCCGTGCGTGCCCGGCGTATGGCTATCGCGGTCTCCTTCAACCCGGAGTTGGTCATGCGGGCTCAGAACGACCCCGCGGCGGCCGAGGCACTCTGGGAGGCCGATCTCTGCTACCCGGACGGGGTCGGAGCGACGTGGGCGGCCAACCGTCAGGGGGCCAGGCAGACGGCTGAAGCGCCCACGGCAGGAGCGGGGCGGGCGCAGGGCGCCCCCCAGCGTGTCGCTGGGATTGATCTGGCGGAACGAGTACTGGAATTGGCTGCGGAGAGAGAAATTCCCGTCTACTTCGTGGGTGCTGCGGAGGGGGTAGCTGAGGAGGCCGCCCGTCGACAGGCGGCGCGCAGCCCCGGTCTCAAGGTGGTCGGGGCACATCACGGCTACTTCTCCACAGAAGAGGAGCCCTCGGTAGTGGAGGCGGTCCGTGAGTCGGGAGCACGGATCGTGCTCGTCGCGATGGGGGCGCCCCGGCAGGAGTTGTTCCTCTTGAGACACAGAGACCGTTTGGGGGCGTCGGTAGGGCTGGGCGTAGGTGGCAGCTTCGATGTCTGGGCGGGCAACGTGAAACGGGCTCCGGAATGGAGCCGGCGAGCCAACGTGGAGTGGCTGTACCGGCTGGCGAGCGATCCTCGGCGGCTACGGCGGCAATCCGTCCTTCCCCGGTTCGCGGCCCAGGTGCTGCGGTGGTCGCCCGAGGATTACGGACCCCCACGCCGTGGTCGCTCACGGATCCTCGAGATAGGTGACGGTCGGAGGGACGGCGATTGAGGTATCTCATCAGCGGTTATTACGGCGAGAAGAACGCCGGCGACGAGGCCATCCTGGCCGGTATCCTCCAGGAGCTCGGCCGTCGGGACCCCAAGGCGTGCTTCACCGTACTCTCCTTCGATCCGGACGATACCCTTGCGCGTCACGGGCGAGGCCGGGAGTTGGCTGCCATATCCACCAGCCTGCGGTCGCCGGGTCGGCTGCGGAGGGCTATGCGGGAGGCCGATCTTCTCATCAGCGGAGGGGGCAGCTTCTTGCACGAGGCCGACTTCGAACTTCATGGCCGCTCCTTCCTTCTGCGCGAGGGCAAGCTCAGGCCGGTGCCGTATTTCCTATCCGTCGTATTCATGGCCCGCGCTCAGGGCCTACCGGTGATGTGGTACGCGCAGGGTTTGGGACCGCTGCACACTCGGACCGCACGCCGCTTGGTGGCGAGAGCGGCATCGGCTTCTCAGGCAGTCACCTGGCGGGACCCCGGCTCGGCCCGTCTGGCCTACGAGCTCGGTGTGCGGGCGCCCATCCAAATGGTGGTGCCTGACCCTGCCTACGCTCTCGAGCCGGCCTCCTTTGCTGAGGTCCTTGATGGAGTGTCTACTCTCTCAACCGGTCCACCGGGTGGACCTGAGTCGCTACGGGTGATATCGGAGGCGCAGAGGCGTTACCTGGCCGTGTGTCCCCGACCCTGGCTGGGACGCAGCGGTTACTTGGAGATCCTGGGGGAAGCTTTGGAGGAAGCGGGAGCCGCTCTAGACCTGGATATCCTGCTGGTGCCCTTCCATGAGATCCAAGACCCGCCCGTGTGCGAGACCTTGGCAGCGCGGCCGGCCTTGGCCGGCCGCGCCCATGTGCTTCCCCCCGTGAACTCCCCCGCCGTGCTTGCGACGGTGCTGGGAGGGGCGGAACTGGTGGTGGCCATGCGCCTTCACAGCGGGATCTTGGCCGCGACTGCGGGCACGCCGGCGGTGGTCGTAGACTACGACCCCAAGACCAGGGCGTTCGCCGATCAGACCGGCCAGAGCGCTTGGGCGGTCGCAGTGGATACGTTGGAGGCTCCCCTGTCGGGGGCGGAAGCCGGTTCCCCGGCCGGCGCACCCCCAGCGGGACCCGATATCCTCTACCAGGCCATCGTCGACACTGCGGCCAACACGTCCGCCCGGCGCGCGGCGCTCGCGCGTGCGGTCGCTCCTTTGCGGGCCGACGCAGGTCGCACCGCGGCTCTGGCCGTCCAGTTGGCTCGGGGCCGCGTATGACCGATCCGCCGGAGAGCAACAGCCCGGAGAGGACCAGCCCGGGCGAGTCAAACGGGGTCTCGGGTAGCGGCTCTGGCGTGGACGACGTGGCGTCCACCTTCCCCAAGACACCCAGGCCCGATGCCGGTGGATCGGTGCGCGCCGTGGTGGGTAGGGCGGCGCTCATCATCGTGGCCGCCACGCTGGTGGGGCGTCTGCTGGGCCTCGCGCGGGACATGGTGGTGGCCTATCTCTTCGGGGCTCAGGCCGAGACCGATGCCTTCTTCCTCGCGTTCAAAGTCCCCTATCTGCTGACACTGATGGTCGCGGGTGCTCTCACCGCCACTTTCGTGCCTCTCTTCAGTCACCGGCTGGCTCTCGGGCGCAAGCGCGAGGCCTGGGACCTCTCCATCAACGTCGGCAACATAATCGCCTTGATACTGGTCGCGGTAAGCGTGGTGTTGGTGGCGATCGCGCCCTGGTTCATCCCGCTGATAGGGCCCGGTCTGGACGAGGCCGTCGCCGAGCGGGGGGTCTTCCTCTTCCGCATCCTTATGATCGGCTTCCTGTTCGAGGGGCTCACGGGACTTGTGGTCGGCATGCTCAACTCGTTGCGTCGGTTCGCACTGGCGGCCTTCGCCCCTGCCGTGGGGACGGTGGTCACGCTCGTGGTCACCCTTCTTCTCGCGGATAGCCTGGGCATCACTGCTCTGGCCATAGGCTTCGTGGCCGGTTGGACGACGGGGTTCTTCGTTCTGCTGCCGGGACTGCGCGGCGAGGAGATCCATTACCGACCTCGCATCGACCGGCGCGATCCGGGCCTGCGCGAGGTGGGCGGCATGGTCTGGCCCATCCTCATCGGTTCGGCAGTCGGTAAGGTCAGCGTCTTCATCATCCAACTGCTCGGGTCTTATCTGGAGGAGGGGTCCATCTCCAGCCTCAACTACGCGGACAAGCTCTTCCAACTCCCACTGGGCCTGTTTGTCGCCGGGATAACCGTCCCCATCTTCCCCCTCCTCTCCGAGCAGGTGGCTACCAAGGCTCCCGACCGGGTCAAGGCCACCCTGGATTTCGCCCTGCGTCTGATGGGGTTCCTGCTGGTGCCGGCCACGGTGGGTGTCATCCTCCTGCGTTATCCGCTGATCGGGCTACTGTTCGAACGCGGAGAGTTCACGGCCGAGGATACGAGCCGGACGGCCTGGGCTCTGCTCTTCTTGTGTCTGGGGCTGTATGCGTACGCCGGGCGGGACACGGTAACCCGGGTCTTCTACGCCTACCACGACACCCGGACGCCGGTAAAGATCAGCGTGCTCACGGTTGCCATTACTATCGGCCTGGCCTACCTGTTCATGCAGTTCATGGGAGTGGGCGGCTTGACCCTGGGGATGACCGTCGCGCTCGTGATCAACTTTGTCGTCCTGATGTGGCTGCTGCGGCGCCGGATCGGGGTGATCGGACTCAGCCGGACGGCGGCTTCGCTTCTCCGGGTAGTAGGCGCGTCGGCGGTCATGGGAGCGGCCATTTGGGCTGTGGATATGGGACTCTCCGGCGCTGTGGGGAGCGGTTTGGGAGGCAATGCCCTGCGACTGATAGTGGGAGTGATTCTGGGGATCGTCGTCTTCCTCTCCGTTGCGAGGCTTGTTAAAATGCCCGAACTTGCCGAAGCAGTAGATATGCTGAAGACGGTGCTGAGACGCTCGAGGCGGAAGGAATCGTCCGCCACATAGCGTAAGCAGATAGGTGCGATGGTTATGGCCGCGACAGGATCCAACCACAAGGAAAGACACCTGGCGCAGTTGCCGGGAAGCTTTCCAAATGCAGGGTGTCGTAGAGGGACTCGCTTCCCAGCGCGGATAGCGGCGGTTCTACTGGTCGCTGTGATATCTGTCCTCGTGTTCCCAGGTGCCCGCGGAGAAGCTGCCGCGACGTCAGTGGCCACGACGACCACGACCACGGTCGGTGTGGCCGCCGCTCCTCTGACGGCCTCGGCGGCAGTGGTAGTGCCCATACTCTTCCCCTTGGAGCAGCGCATCTCCTGGATCGATACGTTTGGTGCGTCCCGGGACGGAGGGGCTCGTTCTCACGAGGGCAACGACCTGATGGTGCCGAAGATGACACCTTTGCTTGCCGTGGTCGACGGCACCGTCGATTGGTTGTTCAAGAGCACGGGCGTCATTTCTTATTACATCCTCTTGCGCGGTGACGACGGCAACGACTACTTCTATATCCATCTCAACAACGACACTCCCGGTACCGACGACGGCATGGGCGGCGCTCAGTATGCGTACGCGCCCGGTCTGACCAACGGATCGCGTGTCAAAGCCGGCGACATCATCGGCTACGCGGGTGACAGCGGCAATGCCGAGTGCACCGACCCGCACCTGCACTTCGAGGTCCATCCCGGCGGCTACAAGAATCCCGTCAACCCATACCACAGCCTGAAGGCGGCTCCCACGCTGGCCGAGTGGACGGCGGCGGGCAAGCCGGCCCTGTCCACCTGGGGCTCTGGGGGCGGCTCCGCTGGTGACTCCACAACCACGACATCCACAACCAGCACCACCGTGAAACCTCCGGCGAATTCCACCACGACGACCGCTCGGCCGACGACCACGACCACTACCGAGCGGGACGACACCAACGTGCCCGGCTACACCGATGTTCTCACCACCGACTGGTTCTATGCCGATTTCGCGCAGGCTCAAACGGCCGGCGTGCTGCCCGGGTCGCCCGACCAACGGTTCCGGCCTTATTCGAAGGTGTCGCGGGCGCTGTTCGCGGTGTATCTGGTGCGCGCCATGGCGCCGGCAGAGCTCGTGAGTACAGAGAGTCTTACCGAATCCGACCCCAGATTCGCGGATGTCGACGCGGGTCACTGGGCCTATAACGAGATACAGACGGCCGCGCGGCTGGGTCTGATCAAAGGCACGGGCGACGGCACCAACTTCTCTCCCGATGATCTGGTGGGCAGAGCGCAGATGGCCACCATGATGTGCCGGGCGCTGGGTCTCGATATCAACGGCGATTGGGCGGGCGATGCCGCCGCGGCCTATCAGCTCTATGAAGATGTGCCTCAAGATTACTGGGCGCAGGGGGCCATAGTCATGGTCGATTACCTGGGGCTCATGTGCGGAGACTGCAGCGGCTGCTTCCGTCCTCAGGAGGGTACTACGCGGGCCCAAGCCATCACTGTGATGGCCCGCCTATTGCGCCTCCTCGAGGGAGGTTCCGGGTCATAAGAGCTTTGGAGAAAGGTATGGCCGGCCGGTGGCGTCTCGGCTGGGTGGTGTCACTGCGCACCGCCGTGATGATGGTGGCCGCGGTGGTCTTGGCCGTTGTTCTGTTCGCGGCCATCCCCTCCTCCGCGGATGCCCAGACCCCCGGGTTCCCCGACGTCGGCAAGTCCCTTCCCGCCTACGAGGCCATCGGCTTCTTGAGCGGCGCCGGCATCATTTCTGGTTACACCAACGGCAACTTCGGGCCGGGTGATACGCTCAAACGCGGCCAGGCCACCAAGATGCTGGTGCTGTGGAAGGGCCTACCCCTCATCACCAACAAGTCCTCGTTCCCCGACCTGGACCCCACCTACCGCTCGTACGTGGAGACTGCCTGCGACGCAGGTTGGATCACCGGTTTCCCCAACGGCCGCTTCAAGCCCTACGACACCCTCTCGCGGCAGCAGATGGCCATCATCATGGTGCGCGCCATGGGCTGGGAGAAGGTTGCACAGCAGTTGGGCGCGGCCCAGATCGAGGAGATTCTTGGAGCCTTCTCCGACCGGAAGGACGTGGCCGATGTGGCCGTCCCTTACCTGGCCATGGCTGTGTCGAAGGGTCTGTTCAGCGGGAGCGGCGGCCGTCTCATGCCGGCGGACGGCATCACCCGGGCCCAGTTCTGCCTGGTGATCTACCGGGCCGAGCTGAGCGTCAGCGCATTGATCGACAAGGTGCGGAACTCAGCGGATTACGAGGACAAGACCCGGGTCGTGTTCGATCTGTCCCGGGCCCCCGGCACGGTCAAGGCCAGTGCGTCGCCCGATGGCTACTTGACCATCGATTACACGGGTGGGATCGTTTCCGGCACAATCAGCCAGGACGTCGGCTCGACCGAGGTGGTGTCGGTGAGCGCCAAGCAGTATGACTACGGCTCGCGTACAGTGCGCATCACCATGGACCTTGGTCGCTACCGGACCTTTAGAGTGATGTCTCTGGCGCCCTCCGAGGGGTACGGCGACCGAATCGCGGTGGACGTCTATCGGTGCCCCACCAGGCCCACGGGTGACGGGCCGCCCCTCATCTGCGTCGACCCCGGTCATGGGGGGCAGGACTCCGGAGCGGTCGGCGTCTCCGGGGCCAAGGAGAAGGACGTGAACCTGGCCATATCCTTGCGCTTGGCAGACTACTTGCGCGAGGCCGGGCTGCGCGTCATGCTCACCCGCGAGGACGACAGCTACCCCACCCTCAGCGAGCGGGCAGAGATGGCCAACGCGGCCATGGCGGGCCTGTTCGTGAGCATCCATAACAACGCGCACGGCGACTCGGGCGTCAGCGGTACCGAAACCTTCTATCCGGGCACGCCGGAGACCTACTGCCCGGAGGGCAAGCTGCTGGCCGAAGCCATCCAACGCAATCTCATAGCCACCTTGGGCACGAAGGACCGCACCGCCCGTACCCACTGGAACAGGCTGGTGGTCTTGACCGAGACATGCATGACGGCGGCATTGGTTGAAGTGGGCTTCATGACCAACGCGGCTGAAGAAGCCAAGCTGCTGAATCCGGCCTACCAGTCCATGGCTGCTCAGGCCATCGCCCAAGGCATTTTCGAGTATCTGGGCTGGTCCACCACCGTCTACTCCACCGAATGATGAAGCGTCAACACTCCTTCGCACAGAGAGCTACTATCCCGAGGCGCGGCCCCCGTGGGAGCGGGCATGCGCACATCCGTTGTTCCCGAGCGATGCTGCCCCCGGCTTCGCGGGCGGTGCTGTTTGCGGCGGTGCTTTCGGTGCTACTCCTGGCCGGTTCGCTTCTTGCGCCCAGCGCTCAGGCGGCCGAGAGTTTTGTCTTCGAGGGACGCGGCAACGGTCACGGAACGGGCATGAGCCAGTGGGGGGCCTGGCAGGGGGCCAGAGAGGGCTATTCTTTCGCCCAGATTTTGGCTTTCTATTATCCCGGCACCGCCCTTGGCCCCACAACGACGCCGGACGCCGTCCTGCAGGTGCGCATCTCGAGTACTCCGTGGACGAGCAACACCACCAGCTTCTCCCGGGTTGTTCTGCAGCCGACGGTATCTCCGGCCACTCTGGTCACCGACCCGGTGGGAGAAGAGTGGGATATCCCCCCGGGCACGGCGCTCACAGTGGTCAACAGTGGGGGCAAGGTGCAGGTCACCGCGGGGGATGATGACCTCGGGACCTACAACCATGTGGAACTACAGCCCGGCGGCTTTGGCGCTTCCGAAGGCCGGGTCGAGGTGCAGCTCACCACCAGTGGCGGCAACTGCATTGATTCCCGGGAGTACTGGGGCGCCATCCGCGTGCAATACGGTGACGGCCCCGGGGAGGTCTGGGTCTACAATCGCGTGGCCGTCGAGAAGTACGTGCGCAGCATCGCGGAGGTCGACTACGATTGGGCCGTGTCCGGCAGTCCGTTCTACGCCCCCGAGGCGGTCAAGGCCCAAGCGGTCGCCGCTCGTAGCTACGCTCTGGCTAAGAACGGCACTCTCGCCGACAACTGGGCCGACCAGTGTTATCGGGGGTATACGTTCGAGGCCCGGTACCCCGGGATCGCCCAGGCGGCCGAGAATACCGCCGGTCTGGTCCTCACCCACGCGGGCCTGCCCATCACCGCCTTCTTCTCCGGGCACTCGGGCGGGTACACCACCGATTCGGCCTGGTCGGGCGCCAAGCCTCCCTACATAGTCGCCAAAGCGGACCCCTGGAGCCTCGAGGCACCGCCCACAGGGGTCCACCGTGGCCCCGGCTGGGCCTGGACCTACACCATCTCGGCCGAGAGTCTGTCGGCCGAGGTCAACGGCAGTCTCCGAGATACCTCTGGGAACCGGGTCGATGTGGGTACGATCACCCAGGTCGCGGTCGCAAGCCGCGACACGGCTGACGCCGGCAGCCACGCCCGCACGCTGACCATCACCGGCGAGAAAGGGACGGCGACGGTTTCGGTAGGGTCTGTTCGGTCGCTGATAGGTACTTCCAACCTGCCCTCCACGCTGATCGTCAGCATCAACGGGGACGTCGGCGTGGGCACCGCCGATCCCGGCACCGGCACTGATCCCGGCACTGATCCTGGCACCGGCACTGATCCCGGCACTGATCCCGGGACTGATCCCGGACCCGACCCTGGCACCGATCCCGGCGACCCCACCCTTCCGCCGGGCGAGTTCTACGACGTCGGCTCGGGCCATATGTATCACGACCAGATCACCCGAGTGGTAGCGGCGGGGCTCATGAGCGGCTACGGCAACGACCTCTTCATGCCCCTGGCGAGTATCACCCGGTGTCAGTTCGCGAAGATAGCCGTGAATCTGCACAACATCATGCACCCGACCGATCTCATAGAAGTGACGAACGTGACTGCTAGACCCTTCGAGGATGTGGCCGTGGATTCCAAGACCACGGGCGACGCTTCCGACTGGATCGCCGCTGCCAAGAAGGCCGGGTTGGTCCTGGGAGTGACGTCCACCACCTTCTCCCCCTACACGGAAATCCGGCGTGATCAGATGGCCACCATGATGTGCCGCGCCCTCGGCTGGGAAGACGAAGCCGCGGCACTGCCGGCGGGCACCCCGGGCTTCTCGGACGTGCCTCCCGGGAGCGCGCATTGGGCGAACGCCACCTACATCAGGCAGCAGGAGATCATCCTTGGCTACCTTGATCCCTCCGATCCCTCCACCACTGTGCTCCGGGTCGACGAGGAGATCAAGAGACACCACGTGGCCGTGATCCTCTGCCGGGTGCTTGACCTGGTGCAATAGGCGGTGCTTTCTGTGCCGGCCATCGAGGCCGGTATCGCGGGACCGCGTGGTATGGTTGGGAACCGTCCCGGGGGGAACCGTCCCGGGGGAATGGATATAATGCCATCATGTCTGACGCCCTAATAAGTGCGCGGTGCCTTCGGGGGCGGCATCGGGGTCGTGTCGCGATCATGGGCAGGGCGCTCTCTGCAGCGGTCGTTGGGTTACTTGTGGCCCTGGCAGCCTTCGCACCAGCTCTCGTCGTGCCGGGCGCCGCCGGCGCCGCCCCAGTCACCGGTGTGTCGGAATCGTTCTGGGTCGAGTACTGGGATACAGGCGAATACGTGCGCATCCAGGCGACGCCGCAATACGTGGGCGAGCATGTGGCCGTCTACGTCGACGACAGAGAGTCGTTGTCGCAGTACCTGGTCGACCAGTTGGGCGCGACCTTCGATGAGACCATCTACCCCGCGCTCACCTCGGCGTACGGCAGCGAGCCGAACCCGGGCATCGATGGAGACCCGCGGGTGGCCATCCTCGTCTACGACTTCAATGACGGCACCAACTCCATCGACGGCTCCTTCAACTGCCGGGACATCGATCCCGCCGGGTCGGCCGGCGGCCCCTCCAATCGTCGGGAGATGTTCTATCTCAACCGGGAAGCCATCCTGGCGGAGCCGGACAACATCGGCGCACTCGCCGCCCACGAGTTCACCCACCTCATCCTCCATTTCCGCGATGCCATCCTCGACCCGTCGCCGAGCCGGGCGCCCGAGGAGACCTGGTTGCTTGAGGGGTTCACCACCTACGGCGAGCACCTGGCAGGGTATGATGGTCGGACCAACGGCCAGTTACAGTCCTTCATGAACGACCCCAACTTCAATCTGACCCGTTGGCAGGGCGTGCGGGCCAATTACGGAGCTTCCTACTCCTTCATGCGTTACCTGGCCGAGAGGGAAGGACCCGACTTCATCTACCTGCTCGCCAACCAGCCGCTCGATGGCATCGCGGGCATCGATGCTACTCTGGCGGACATAGGCTCCTCGGATTCCTTCGCCACGCTGTTCGATGACTGGGTGGTGGCCGCCTTCCTCCACGACCGAGAGCCGCCTCTGTGGCCGTACGTGTTCCCAGGGCTCTCGGCCTCTCTGCGGCCGGTGTCCCTGACGGGCTCTCAGCCTCTGCTGGGCTCCGCCGCCGTGGCCAACTACGGGACGCTCTATCTAGACTTTCCCGCGGTCGAGAGGGACGAGAGCTACCAGGTGGTGGTCGACGGCGCCGACGGTGCTCCGCTCCACGCCGCCTTGATCTCTTGGGACTTGTCAGGCGCCGACATGCCGTGGGTGACCCGTCTGGACCTCGCCAACCCGGCGGTCGGAGACACCGTGACCGTCCCCGCGGGACACGACCGGCACACCCTGGCGGTGTGGGCGCGCGGGCCGGCCGGTCAAGCGGGGACCTTCGGATTCACCTTCACAGGCGCTCCCGATCCGCCGAGTGGCGTCCAGTTCCTCGACATGGGAGGGAACGATCTCTTCTACGAGCATGCGGCGTCTCTGCTGGACCGGGGCGTCATCAGCGGCAAGGAGATCCCGAGCGGCTCCGGACTCTGGTTCTTCCTGGGGAGGGACGACGTGACCCGTGCCCAGTTCTCAAAGATGATCATGCTGGCTGTCGAGCGCCATACCGAGGAGATAGAGAACCTCGGCAATCCCACCTTCAGTGACGTACCGGCGGTTTTCGACCAGTACGGCTATCCATACGACTACATCGAAGAGGCTGCGGTCCTGGGCATCGTGAATGGGTATACGGACGGCCGCTTCCGCCCGTATAGCCCGATCACCCGGTCGCATTTGGTCTTGATGATCCTCCGGGGTGCCGCCGCAGTCGGCAAACCTCTGCCGGTCTACACGGGTGAGTCGCGGCTGTTTGCCGACGTGCCCTTATCTCATCCTTACTATCGGGAGATCATGACCGCGTGGAGCGCCGGCATTCTCAACGGGAGCTACGTGGGCGACCGTCTCTACTTCCGTCCTTACTCACCGGCCAGCCGCAACCATGTGGCGAAGATGACCGCGCAGTTGCTCGACCATCTCGACGCGGCTCCAGGTCTCTCAGGCGCGGCCGCGGATGTGGTCGGGGACGCGTCCGGCTGAGTTCTCCCGCGGCGTCGGATTCCTGCCGCCGCGGATTCCTGCCGCGGATTCGCTCCGCCGGTCCGGGCCCATCGTCTATCATTGTGAGAAGTATGGCCATATTCCAACGCTCAAAGTCGCTTGTGGGGAAGTCGCAGCCGGACCTCGGGGATGATGGCCGGGCCGTCGATCTCCTGCCCGACGTACAGGTGTCGCAGCGTGAGAGGCACCGCGAACGACGCCTGGTGGAAGCGGCGCGTCGCGGAGAAGAGTCGGCCGTCGAGGCGCTGTACCGCACGCACTACGACACCATCTACCGGTACGTGTTGCTGCGCTTGGGATCTCCCAGCGCGGCGGAGGACGTCACCAGCCAGGTGTTCTTGGGGATGGTGAGGGGCCTCGGTCGTTATCAGGACCAGGGGAAGCCCTTTGTTGCCTGGCTCTATGGCATAGCCCAGAAGCAGATAGCCTTCTACCAGCGAGGACAGAGCCGCAAGCCCAGCACCGTGGGTCTCGACGCGGCCGGCGAGCTGATCGCCGGGAGCACCGGCCCGCAGGCCACCGCCGAACAGCGGGAGACGCGGATAGCCATCGCCCAAGCGCTGGGCAAGATACCGGACGGCCAGCGGGAGGTCATC
>JAAYCW010000083.1 GCA_012729575.1 Actinomycetota bacterium
TCCAGAGCCAGCAGACGCTTGCCCTTCTGGGTCTTGGGGGTGGATACCACCGTCTGGTAGTTGAGCTGCACCCGGGTCTGACGAACAGCGATGGTACCGGCGGACAGATCCACGTCCTGCCAGCGTAGCCCCAAGGCCTCCCCCCGGCGTAGACCAGTGGTGAGAAACAGGACCCACAGGGGATACAGCCAGCTCAGGCGCTCACTGGCCAGGAACCTCTGCAACTCAGACCGGCTCCAGGTCTGGGTGCGCGCCCCCGTGCATCCCACGGCCCGGGGTGGATCGGCACCATCGGCCGCGTTGCGATTGGTGAGGTTCCATCTGACCGCATCACGCAGGGCCCTATGCAGGGTGGCGTGGATACGCCTCACCGTGGCCGGGGCCAGGGGTGCGCTGGGGCGGGCGAGCTTCTTGGGACACCTGGTCGTCCACTTCATCCGGGGCTCGGTAAGGAGCCGCCGGTACAGAGCGTTTAGCTGAGCCGGTGAGAGCTCCTTGAGCAGGATGCGTCCCAACTCAGGAACGAGGTAGTTCTCCACGTGACCCTGGTAGGAGAGGAAGGTGGTGGGACGGATGGTGGGACGGACGGCAGGCAGCCAGTGCTCACACAAGAAGTCCTTCACCGATAGCCGGGAGGCCTCGATATGAGTGCCGCCCGCGATGGATGCAAGCAGCGTGGCCAGTTCGGCTTCGGCTTGCTTCTTGGTGGCAAATCCGGAGTGGAACTCTTGGCGGCGGGCGAGATCGTCTTCCAGGGGACCACCGCACTTGGGGCAGCACGGCAGGCGACCGTCACGGGTCCAGTATCTCTTACGGCAGGCCGGGCAACGCTGCAGCGGTTGCAGACCCAGATCGACGGTGATCTGCCAGGTGGCGCGTTTTTGTATGTGACCGCGCATGGGTGCTTCATCCCTCCCGGAGATGGTCTTCCCCCGGGCCCCGAAGGACTCTGAGGGTAGTCCATTACCGCTTACATTCTGAGAAAGAGCAAGTTATGCGCGGGCTCCCAGATGAGGGCCGGAAGGCCTTCGTGGAGTCACATAGTGAACAGGGAGCGTCTCTTGCCGGTATCAACCATGCGGACTACATAATCCTGGAGCTGTCCGCCTCCGCCAGAGCCGAGAAGATCCGTATCGGTCAAGTGAGCCAACGTCATCTCCTTCCAGGCAAAGGGTCGACGTGCAGGAGGTCACGGGTGAGCACAGCTGCACAGAACCGGACGCCGGCATCATTCACGGAAGGGTCTGACAACAGAAATCCCATTTTCGGCTTCAACAAGCAGGGCCTAGGCATCGTAGGCCGAGTGGTCGACCAGATACGGGGTCACGCGAAAGGGACCCGGAGTGACCGGCACTCGAAGCTCGAGAGGTTGGGTCTTCCCTATGACCGGGGGCTCAGGCCAGAAGAGGCCTGCCGCCTCCAGTCTGCGAGCGGCATCCCGGCCCATGAAGACCCGAGGACGACCACCCGCTAGCGCAAGCAGACCGTAGTGATCCCGAAGGGCGTGGGAGGCAAAGACTCCGAGAAGCGACTTATCCGACACCGCCAGACCCGCAACGACGGGTAGAAGCTCGAGATCGAGGTCGGGGTCAAGCGGCAGGCCAACATCGAGAACGGCGCGGCTGCCTTGGGATTCGATCTCGATGCAGGTACCACCAATCTGGGAGGCTCCCCGTCTGATGCATACTTAAACGGTCTGCTCCTATGATCGCGGGCGAACAGCGGCATCCGCGCCTCACTTGTTGTCAGAGGTTCTGTTGTGCTCATCCTCGAACCATTTGGACGTCCTTCCCCGGCTGCGGTTGTACTGCGACGTGTGGGTACGCTTCTGGAGATCCAGATCCCTGAGCAACCTCTCCGACCCGCCCGACAGAAGCTCGTTGGTCAGATACCTCTGCTCGCGAACGCCCGGGTCGTCTACGTCTCCCAGGAGCTCAAGGCTTGTCCGTGCCTTCTCCAGATGGGCGTGAAAAGCCGCTTCGTCGCCGGCCCGGGCTGCGCGACTGGCGGCTTGATTCTCGTCGGCGACCAGTTGCAGTTGAGCAGCCCGGAGCACCTCCTCATCCACAGCCTCTTGGAAGCGTTTGAGGTCCGAGCTGCTCACGGCGCTCACGGTGATATGTTCCTCTCGAGGGACAAGCGCGTCATCCAACGCGGTCCACCGGCAGATCACCTCGCCCAGCACCACTTCGCCCTCCTTGCTGGGAGGCACCGCGAGCGCCAGCATGATCGAGCGCACGGCTCCCGCGCGCACGTCGCCGGCTTGGGCCGGGAGATTGGGTGAGTTGAAACCCAGGACTCCCAGGATCTCCACCCCCTGCGGAACGAAGTCGAGCAAGACGTTCTGAGCCACGACGTCCCCGAGTTCCCCCAACTCCTCCATGAAGATGCCGGGGATGTCGTCAGGGGAGGCGATGTAGTAATAGTTGCCTCCGCCTACATCGGCCAGGGTGCGAAGCAGTTCCTCGTTGAAGTCCACACCGACGCCGAAGGTGGAGACGCCGCCGCCCTTCTTGACCCCTTGCTGCACGAGATCCGCCAACGCGTCAGGGTCGGTGACACCCTGGTTCGCGAGCCCGTCGGATAGCAGAAAGACGCGGCGAAGCTCGCCCTTGTCCTGGCCGAGTTGCTGAAGACCCTCCACCAGGCCGCCGGACAGATTGGTGCAGCCTCCGGTTTCGATGAGTGCGGCTTTGGTCTTCATCACCAAGGCATCGTCGACCTTGCGTCTGGCAAAGACGGTGTCGACGACATCGTCGTACGCCACTAGCGCCATGTGATCGGCAGGTAAGAGCCGATCGATGAGCGTATCGACAGCCTTCTTCGCGTACCGCAGCTTCTCCCCCTGCATGGAGCCACTACGGTCAAGGACGACTGCCAAGTCGAGAGGGGGCCTCTTTCCCGTCTCGCCTAGCCCGGTCACATCGACCCGCAGGAAGACCTCGGTCGGCCCGCTTGCGTGCACGACCGGATGGCTCAGGCGCGCCTGCACCTTGACGTTGTGAGATTTGTCGTCTGAACTAGTCATGGTCCCTCCTCTGGGATCTGGTCTTTGCATCGTCTGTTCGGTCCAGCATGCGCTCAGCGGCAGAGGGCCTCCACCGGGCCGGGGGTCCGACCGCCGAGGGGTGCGAGCGTCCCCTCCTCAACTCGAACCCGCCCGTCCTCGATCACCGCATATCGAAAGCGCCCGCGGTCCTCCACGCCCATCCACACGCAGGGGTCGACCATGTAGAAGCCCGCCTCCTCGAGTACGGGGATGGGCGACGTGTGCCCCACTACCTGCCGCAGACCCAACAGAGGCTCCAGAGAGGAGTACGGCACGGGCCTGAACCAAGTCGGACCGCCGTCACCCAGAATTCCGTCCTCCTCCCAGCCACCCGTTTCCAGCTTGCGCCTGACGGCGGCCATGAAGGACCTGTTGAGATACGCCGCCAAGAGCCGGACGTCTCCCCCGCATTCCTCATGAAACACCGGCTCGTACTTCGACGAGACACCTGCGTGAGTGACCAGCACGCCCTCGATGCAGGTGGCGGCCTTCCAGGCACTCTGCGGGTCGGCGTCCAGAATCCTGTCGAACAGGGCTTGGCGGCAGGCGAAGCTCTCCATAGTCCGAGGGTAGACGTCGAAGTCGAGCATCATCCCCAGTTCGTGGTTGCCGAACAGGACCTCGGTGGCATAGCGATCGACCAGCTCGATGCAACCCGCGGGATCGGGTCCACGGTCGAGCAGATCGCCGGCATAGACAAAGGCGTCCTCTCCCTGGCGGAACCCGCCGTGATCCAGGGCATTCTTGATGAGCTCGGGATGGCCATGAGCATCTGACATGACGAACGTTCGCACCTCTTGATCTCCTTCTACCGGCGTCAAGAGCCCCATTGCCTTATCGCCCAGAGCGTTATATTACTCTTTTTAGCGTCTTTATCAACTTCAAAGAAGTGGATTCACACTCAGTAGCGTGGTATCGTATGTTCATAGCGTGACACACAGGTCGGACAGGAAAAGGGATGGGACGCAGAACCAGCCGCGAAGACCAGTCGGGATACGCCCAGAGATTCGCCAAGGCTCTAGGGCGGACGATCAAGGTGATGCGCACCGATCAGGGCGTGGGAAGGCGGGAACTGGCCGAACAGGCCGGCATCTCCTACTCGTACCTCACCGAGATCGAGAACGGCAACAAGCCCCCCTCGCCTTCTGTGCTGGGCCCTCTTGCCGAGGCCTTGGGCATGCGCATGTCTGAGCTCACCCAGGCGGCCGAGAGTCGGATGGAGCCCCAGGGAGATATGCAGCTACTGGCTTCTCCGGAGCAGGAGTGGGTGCGCCGCTTCGCCTCCAAGTCACCGGCCCCGGAAGAGCCCTTGGGTCAATACGTGGACACCGAGCTCGCACTCCGGGCGTCCGGCCGCACCCCAGAGTCGGCGATCGTCGAACTCGAGCGCCTGCTCCGCCACATGGCCCCCGACGATATCGAGCGGCTGCTGGACTACGCGCGACGGCTGGCGCGGTGAGCACCACCCGGACAGCTGACGCCCCGGATCTTGCGTCCGCCCAGCCGAGAGCTGTGCACGGAATCGTTCTTATCGGCATGTCCGATACTTCTCCTCGCGGTTTGTGCCAGGAGCAGTGTCACCTAAGGGACTGCCCAATCTCACTGGCATCAGACTCCACGTGAAAGGAAACCTCAGTTGAAGCGGATATTCCTACCAACTCCGAGTCCCTCACACTGGCAACGAGTCCTGGCCGATCCTGTCAAGCACTGGAAGCCGGGCTTCTCGGCCATGACCGAGGCAGCCTGTTGGGAGAACGAAGCCGATCGGTTACCCTCAGGCATCGCGAAACTGCTGGAGTCGTCGCAAGAACCGCAGCTCACCGGGCTCAGGCTGCTCGCCGCCTTCCCAGAATGGGCGGTTGAGCTACCCGGAGGCGATACCCCCTCCTGCAC
This sequence comes from Actinomycetota bacterium, assembly GCA_012729575.1. Classification (GTDB taxonomy): domain Bacteria; phylum Actinomycetota; class Thermoleophilia; order RBG-16-64-13; family RBG-16-64-13; genus RBG-16-64-13. The sequence continues at coordinate 4,943 of JAAYCW010000083.1, forward strand.
TGATGTGCTTGCGCTTGCCGCCAATGAACACGGGCTGGTAGTAATAGGCGTGGAGGCGAAGGTGGACGAGCCGTTCGGTCCGACCCTGGGAGAGAAGCGAGCAACCGGAACATCAAGCGGTCAACTCCAGAGAATCGGCTATCTTCACGGAGTACTGGGTCTCACAGGTCTGCTTAAAGACGACGTTCGCTACCAGCTGCTACACCGCACGGCGTCGGCTCTTCTCACAGCACGGGACTTCCATGCGAGTGTGGCGGTGATGCTGGTGCATTCCTATAGCACGAAAACGCCGCCGAGCGGTCGCGCTGACTACGAGAACTTCTGTTCGGCAGTGCACGCAGACCCCTCCTCTCCCATCTCGAGAGTACCCGACTTCCGGCACCCGATGCTGTACCTCGGCTGGTCGACAGGCGAGGCAGGATTCCGAGATACGGTCCTCCCGAGCATGCCTTGTCCGACGGACGACATGTCGTGCGTCATGCGCGACAGCCGGTAGCAAGTGAGAAACCGGCTGAGCCTTCGCGGCTCGCCTCCCGAGTTCACTCGGTCGATTCGGGGTCGGCTGAAGCAACTGATTCGTCGCAGCCCCTCAACTCCTCACGCAAACGCATGAGGAGTACGCCGAGTCGATTCTTCCCACTCCCATCGCCACCGTCTCCCCAGTAGGAGTCGTTCCGCGTGTGTTCGACTAGGATCGCGTCCCCCGTCGAGAGCAGCAGATCACGGAGATTCTGGTGCTGGGTGAACTTGGCTCGGAGCGCCTCGAACATGATGTCCTCTTTCACACGCGGCCAATCAGCCCGCAGGGGAAGCGTCCGGTCTTTGCCTATCTTCGCAGCGGTCCTGGGGTGCTTCGCCAGCCGTATCCGCTCAGCGTGTTTCGTGCCGGCAAACTTCTGCGCCTGGAAGTAGTGCTCAGACGTCGGCCACTGGAGCCCCTCCAAAGTGATGGGGTACTCTGCGAAGTTCGAGAGCTCGCCGTGCGAGTCGTAGCGGTGGTAGAAGTTGATGATCTTGGGCGTCATTCTTGCACCGGGTGTTGGTCGAGCATTGCCCTACCGACCTGGCTCCACTGCATCAGCGCGTTCTTCTCAGGACATGACTCCTCGCTCGAGAAGGCGGCTTCCCGATGAAGAAGGAGGACGTCGATCAGGTACGAGACCATCTCGGCGTCACGCGCGTCGCTTGTCTCGCGGTACTGACCTGGGTCCCGGTTCACGTCGGCCTCAACCATGCGGTGGCAATATAGCGCGGAACAGGAAACGTGGCGGACTCTGCCTGAACCGGCGCGGGCTCTTGTCTGCCCGTCGGTAGCGTCGCACAACTTTCCCGCAGCGGTCGATTGTCGCCCCGCCTCTGGTCCTCTGGGGTCCCTCAGTGGCCCATGCTACCCAATTCCGCCAACACCCGAGCGACCAGGAGGGCATCCACCGGCCAGAACGGTCTCGGTCGAGGTCTGCGGACCCCCGGGCGTCCCTGCTCTGGCCGGCACGACAAGACCGCCTGCCGCCACTGCTCGGGTATGGCGTCCGAGCCATGGACCGCTCCCAGTAGGGCGCCGGCGATGGCGGCGTTGGTGTCGGTGTCGCCCCCTCGCATGACCGTGTCGCACACCCCGTGCTCCAGACTGGGGGCATGCAGCA
>JAAYCW010000084.1 GCA_012729575.1 Actinomycetota bacterium
AGGTCTGGCATGATCATCGACCCAGCCCAACAACACCAAATCACCGAGCAGTGGCGGCTTTACAAGGAGTTCGGTGACGCTCAGGCCCGCGATCGACTCATCTTGGCCTATTCGCCTTTGGTCAAGTACGTGGCGGGGCGGATGAGCAGCGGGTTGCCCGCTCACATCGACGAAGGAGATCTCGTCTCCTACGGACTGCTCGGTCTAATCGGTGCGCTGGAGCGGTTCGACCCGTCGCGCAACATCAAGTTCGAGACCTATGCGGTATCACGTATCAAAGGATCGATCATCGATGAGCTGCGGGCGCTCGATTGGGTCCCGCGATCGGTACGGAGTTGGGCACGCAAGGTCGAAGCGGCAGTGACGCGTCTCGAGAACCAACTCTGCCGCGCCCCCACAGATGCGGAGATCTCGGCCGAACTCGGCGTGGGATTAGACGAGTTCCAAGACATACTCAATCAGATCAGCTGCGCTTCCATGGTGGCCCTGGATGAGTTTTGGGACCCAAGCGGTCAGAGTCAGGACAAGGTCAACCTCATCGATACGATAGAAGACTCCGATGCCCCCGACCCCTCGCGGGCATATCGGGTCCAGGCGTTGAAGGAGACGCTTGCGGCCGCCATCGAGCGGTTGCCGGAGAGGGAGAGGATAGTCATAGGCCTCTACTACTACGAGGGCTTGACCCTCAAAGAGATCGGCGAGATTCTGGGTGTGACCGAATCGCGTGTCTCCCAGCTCCACACCAAGGCCGTTCTCAGGCTTCGAGGGCGCATCAAGGAAGATCTCGACCTGGACGCTCTCGCGCGTTAGCGGCCGGCGGTGGTTGCTCGGGCCAGGGTGAATGGAGTCGCGGACGGTTGGCCGCGGGGTAAGGGGAGCGCGGTTGCCCCGTCTTTCCCTGTTCCAGCCGGGCTGGTGGCGGTTCTCCTTATGGTAAACTGCTCCGGCTGTGCAATACGAACCTGAGGTCCACCGTCTCGGTGGTGCCGGTACGCCGGTTCCGAAGCGGCCCTCAGAGTGTCCGTCTAACGTAACCAAAGTGAGGTACGCATGCCTGCGGCATCAATGAAGCAGCTCCTGGAGGCAGGGGTGCACTTCGGCCACCAGACCCGCCGGTGGAACCCCAAGATGAAGCCCTATATCTTCACGGAGCGCGGCGGCATTCATATCATCGATCTTCAGCAGACCACAGTCCTACTCGATCATGCTTATGATTTCGTTCACAACATCGCGGGCCGGGGCGGGAGCGTACTCTTCGTAGGCACGAAGAAGCAGTGCCAGGACATCGTCCGCGAGGAGGCCGAGCGAGTGGGAATGCCCTATGTGTCGCATCGCTGGCTCGGTGGACTGCTTACCAACTTCGCCACCATAGAGAATCGCATCAAGCGCATGCATGAACTGCGCAAGCTCAAGGAGGAGGGCCAGCTCTCTCTGCTGCCCACCAAAGAGCGGATGGCTATGGAGCGCGAACTGGAGAAGTTGGAGATCAACTTGGGCGGAGTGAGCACAATGACCCGCCTTCCCGACGCGGTCTTCGTGGCGGATCCCAAGCGGGAAGCGATCGCCACCAAGGAGGTCAACAAGCTGGGATTACCGCTCATCGGCCTATGCGATACGAACTGCGATCCTGACGAGGTCGAGTACGTTATACCGGGGAATGACGACGCCATCCGGTCGTGCAGTCTCATCGTTAAAACGCTGGCGCGCGCGGTGGAAGAGGGCCGGGCCAAGATCCAGGTTTCCGAGTTCCTCGCGGCGGAAGCCGCCCGGGCTGCGCAGTCTCACTATGAGCCCTACACTGCCGGCGAAGCCACCGCCGATTCCCGTGGCGGGCGTGCGTCACGGCCGCCACGCGGTTCTCGTTCGGCGGGTCCGGGCGGTCGTCAGGGCGCAGGCGGCCGGGGTGAATCCGGCGGTCGTGGGGGAACGGGGGCAAGGACGGGTTCCCGTGATTCCGCGCCGGGTGGACCGATGGCGGCGCGCCGCCTCGCTCCCAAAAAGCCTTTGGCGGCACCCAAGAAGGATCAGGACACTCCGGAGGCCAAGGCCGTATCCGAAACGGCGGAAGCGCTGGAAGCCGCGCCGGTGGTAGAGACGGTCGCTGAGACCGCCATCCCCGAGACCGCCATTCCCGAGACGTTGGCCCCGGCGGAGGTCTCCGCGTCCGCCGAGGTGGTGGCAGAGGATGTACAGGCTGCCGAGGCACCGGTGGAGGAAAAGGCTGTTGCAGAGGTTGCCGACACCTCGGAGGAAGCGACGGAGAAGAGTCCGGCTGAGGACGGTTCGGAAGCGTGATGAGCAGGGGCCGGCTGTAGCCGGCCCCACATCTATGAGGCCGCAAGACGGCCGGGATTTATAGGTACGATCAACGACGTCTCGATGGAGGCTCATGATGGATATCGATGCTGGTCTGGTGAAGAGACTGCGGGAAGCCTGTGGGGCGGGCATCATGGACTGCAAGATGGCTCTCTCAGAGGCTCAGGGCGACATGGACGAAGCGGTCAAGATCCTCCGCAAGAAGGGGATGGCCACGGCCGACAAGAAGTCGTCCCGCGAAGCCAATGAGGGGATGATCGACTCCTACATCCACCCGGGGTCGAAGGTGGGTGTGCTGATAGAGGTCAACTGTGAGACCGATTTTGTCGCCCGCAACGACGACTTCAAGACCTTCGTGCACGATGTGGCCATGCACATAGCCGCCGCGAGCCCGGCGTGGGTATCCCGGCAGGACATTCCCGAAGACATGGTCGCGGCCGAACTGGAGATCTACTCGGCTCAGGCCAGGCAGACCGGCAAACCCGAGCCCGTGATCCAGAAGATCGCTGAGGGCAAGCTTGAGAAGTGGTATTCAACCGTGGTATTGCTGGAGCAGGAATTCGTCAAGGAACCGGGTAAGACCGTAGACGAGTTGCGCCGTGAATTGGTCGGCAAGATAGGTGAGAACATCGAGGTACGGCGGTTCGCGCGCTTCCGCGTGGGCGACGAGGTGGCCTAGAGGCGGTTTCTACCTGTTCAAGAAGCCTCGGGACAGACTGGTGTCACTGAGGGATATCCGAAGCGAGGTGACATGACCCAGCAACCGGTGTGCAAGAGGGTTCTGCTCAAGCTCAGCGGTGAGGCCCTCATAGGGGACCTGGAGTATGGCATCGACCCGCAGAAGCTTCGGGAGATCGCCGCGGAGATAAGCCACGTGGTGTCTGGCGGAACAGAGTTGGCCATCGTGGTCGGTGGCGGCAACATCTTCCGAGGGGTGTCCGGAGCGTCTCAGGGCATCGACCGAGCCACGGCCGACTACATGGGCATGTTGGCCACCATCATGAACTCCATGGCTCTCCAGGATGCACTGCGCAAGCTTGCCGTCGATTCCCGGGTCCAATCCGCCATCCACATGCAGGAGATATGCGAGCCCTACATCCGCGGCCGGGCAATCCGTCATCTGGAGAAGGGACGGGTGGTCATCTTCGCGGGGGGCACGGGGAACCCCTTCTTCAGCACCGACACGGCCGCTGCTCTGCGGGCGCTGGAGATCGGGGCGGAGTGGCTGCTCATGGCCAAGAAGAAGTATGACGGTGTGTACGATGCTGATCCCGAGTTGGACCCGCACGCCCGTCTGATTGAGCGGATCACGCACCGAGAGGCTTTGGAGCGAGGCCTGCGAGTGATGGATTCCACAGCCCTCTCTCTCTGTATGGATAACCGTCTACCCATCATGGTGTTCAATATGAGCGTGCCGGAGAACATCCGGCGCGTCCTGCGAGGTGAACGAGTGGGGACCATTGTTATGAATGATGAAGAGGAGAGGGGCGGGCAATGATCCGGGAACTGGTCGCCGACGGCAAGCGACGCATGGAAAGTGCGGTAGAGGCTCTCAGGAGCGAGTTCAACACTGTGCGGACCGGGCGAGCGTCCACCGGACTGCTGGACCGAGTGTACGTGGACTACTACGGGGCCAAGACGCCGTTGAAGCAGTTGGCCAGCCTGGCAACCCCCGATCCACGTACCATCTCGATTACGGTCTACGACAAGGGAGCCGTCAACTCCGTGGTGCGGGCCATCCAGGAATCCGACCTGGCCCTGACTCCTAACGTGGACGGGGTGATCGTCCGGCTCAATATACCGGCGCTCACCGCCGAGCGGCGCAAAGACCTGGTCAAGCTGGTGAAGAACATGGCCGAGGACGGCCGGGTAGCCGTCCGCAACGTGCGCAGGGACGTCATCCAGGATCTCAAGGATCTCAAGAAGGAAGGAGAGATCTCCGAGGACGAGGAGCGCCGGGCTGAGGATGAGGTTCAGAAGCTGACCGACGGGGTCATCGAGAAGATCAACGACCTGTTGCACCACAAAGAGGAAGAGATCCTCGAGATCTGACGTGGGCTTTTCGAACTGGCTGAGCGCGTTTCAAAGCCGCAGAGGAAAGGGTGCTTCCGATTGGGCGGCGGCCGGATCGAAGCCGGGGGTCCCTTTCCATGTGGCTATCATCATGGATGGCAACGGGCGTTGGGCCCGGCGGCGAGGACTCCCCATCACCGCAGGTCATAGAGCCGGTGTGCAGGCGGTACGCCGTGTGATCGAGGCTGCACGTGATCTGGGCATCGGACAGTTGACTCTCTACTCTTTCTCCAGAGAGAACTGGAGCCGCCCCGGCGAAGAGGTGCAGGAACTCATGCGGCTCCATGCCGAGATGATCGACGCCGAGGTCCCCACTCTCCACGAGAACGATTGCCGGGTTATATTCGTGGGGAGTCGCGAAGGTCTCCACGAGGAGTTGCTTGCCAGGATGGAATGGGCGGAGGAGCTAACGGCCGGGAACAAGCGCATGATCCTCTTCATAGCTTTCAACTACGGGGGCCGGCGCGAGATAGTCGATGCGGTACGCTCCGCCGTCGCGGGAGGTACGGAGGCGGCGAGCATCACCGAGGACGACATCTCTACACATCTTTACTCGCCTCTCATGAAGGACCCCGACTTGTGCATCCGCACATCCGGAGAGAGACGGATGTCCAACTTCCTGTTGTGGCAGAGCGCCTACTCCGAACTGGTTTTCGTCGACAAACTGTGGCCTGACTTCCGCAAGGAGGATCTGGAGGGTGCGCTTGCCGAGTACGCCGGTCGCGAGCGCCGTTTCGGCTCCCGACGTGGTAACGCCCGTGCTTAGGCAGCGATTACTGGTAGCCGTCATCGGTCTGCCCATAGGGGTGGCGGCGATTATCCTGGGCGGCTACTACCTTTTCGGGCTGGCCCTCCTGCTCTCCTTGCTGGGACTGCATGAGTACTACACGCTCCTGCGATCGTACCGCCCCAACCTGCTCGTTGGGTATTTCGCCGGGGTCGCGGTCCTGGTGGGAGCGTTCTTCTTGGGACTCGTGGGTCTGCCCGCGGGGCTGGCGGCACTGACGATCTTCACCTTCTTCTGGTCGCTGTTCGGAGAGTTGGGGGCGCACCTGGTGGGGAGGATGGCCATGACCGGCTTCGGGGTGCTTTGGATCCCGGTTGGATTCGCTTACGTCTTGCTTCTGCGCGCTCTCGAACACGGGATGGCGCTAACCATCATGCTCTTCGCCTGCACGATCGTGAGCGACACCTTCGCGTACTTCGTGGGGAGAGCCGTGGGTCGGCACAAGATGGCCCCCCGGATCTCGCCCAAGAAGTCGATAGAAGGCGCCGTGGGCGGGCTGATAGGAGCAGTGGTGGCAGCGCTGGTCGTGCGCATCTACTCTCCCTGGATGCCCACGAGCGACGCCATCATCTTGGGTCTCATCATAGGTCTGGTGGGGCAGTGGGGCGATCTCTTCGAGTCGGCCTTCAAGAGGGACTTCCGGGTCAAGGATTCGGGCAGGCTCCTTCCCGGGCACGGGGGGATTCTGGACAGGTTCGACTCGCTGCTGTTCGCGAGCATCGCTGCCTACTGGGGCGTCATCGTCCTGTTGGGAGACCTGGTGCAATGAAGCGGGTGATCGTTCTAGGCGCCACGGGCTCCATCGGCGTCCAGGCACTCAGAGTAATCGCGGCGAGCAGCGACCTGTGCGTGGTCGGGCTGTCCTGCGACCGCAACGTGACTCTTCTCCTGGAGCAGGCGGTCTCCCTGGGGGTGGCGGACTTGGCCGTTGCCGACGAGGGCGCCGCGGCCACCGTGCCCGTCTCCCTCTATCCGGAGTTGCAGGTGAGGAGTGGAGCGGGGGCGGCGGCCGGACTGGTGCGTGAGGTCGACGCCGATCTGATCCTAAACGGCATCGTGGGGTTCGCCGGTCTGGAGTCCACATTGGCTGCGCTGGAAAGTGGACGATCTGTAGCGCTCGCGAACAAAGAGAGCCTGGTTTGCGCGGGTTCTCTCGTGAGGTATCTCGCCGAGCGGAAGGGAGCGAGCATCCTTCCAGTGGATTCCGAGCACTCGGCTCTCTTTCAGTTGGTAGGTGCGGCGGGGACGGCTGCGGTCGAATCGCTGGTCATCACCGCCTCGGGGGGCCCCTTCCGAGGCTGGGACCGCGATGCACTGGTCCCGGTCACCAAGGAGCAGGCCCTTGCTCATCCCACCTGGTCGATGGGGGAGAAGATCACCGTCGACTCCGCCACGCTCATGAACAAGGGGCTCGAGGTCATCGAGGCTCATCATCTCTTCGGCCTTGACTATGCGGATATCGAGGTGTTGCTGCACCCGCAGTCTTTGGTGCACGCTCTGGTGCGCATGAGGGACGGAGCCTTGCTCGCCCACCTGGGGATGCCGGATATGCGTGTTCCCATCGCATATGCCCTGCACTATCCGGAGCGGGTTCCTGTGGCCGTCGAACGGCTCGATCTCTCCCAGGGGGTGGCGCTGGAATTCGCCGCTCCGGACGAGGATACTTTCCCGGCCATCCGCCTGGCTCGGGAGGCGGGGACGAGGGGTGACAGAACGACGTGCGCTCTAAGCGCCGCCAACGAGGTGGCCGTGCGGGCTTTTCTGCGGGGTTCACTGCCGTTCTTGGGTATAACTGCCGTAGTGGAAGAGGTTCTGCAGGCGAGCGACTCGGGTTCATTTGGAGCGTATGAGGAGGCGGTCGCCGTCGATAGATGGGCAAGGCGCCTGGCCGAGGGTGCCTGTGTAGAGAAGCAGATACGATGAGGGCGGGTCCTCATGAGTAGTGTCATCGGAGTCATAGTGGCGATCGTGGGACTGGGGTTCTTGATCCTGGTCCACGAGTTCGGTCATTTCATCGTGGCTAAAGCCACCGGCATGCGGGTGGAGGAATTCAGTCTGGGGTTCGGACGGTATCTCCTCAGCAAGCGGATAGGGGAGACCGTCTACGGGATCTCAGCGGTCCCGCTGGGCGGCTACGTCCGGGTCACGGGCATGCACAAGGAGGAGTTCGAAGCGAGGGTGGCCGAGGCCCGGGAGGAAGAAGCTGAGATCCGGGCGCAGATGGCCATGCGTCGTCCCCAAGACCCCGAGGACCGTCTTGCCGGGAGCCGGGCTATCAGCGCCGACGAGATCGCATCGACGCCTTTGGAGCGCCGTTACTACGCCCACCCGTTCTGGCACAAGCTCCTCTTCATCATCGCCGGCGTGACCATGAACATGGTGGCGGCCTTCCTTCTCATCTGGATAGCGGGGGGGCTGCAAGGCGAGGCCGTTGTCACTACCGTGGTAGAGACGGTGGAGGCCGGAACGCCGGCTGCCGAGGCCGGGGTCCGGCCGGGTGACCGCCTGGTGAGCATCGCCGGGAAGGAGACCGACTCTTGGGAGGAGGTACGCACCCAGATCCTCCTCAATCCGGGTGAGGCGGTTCCCATCGTGGTGGAGCGCGACGGGTCCATCGTCGAAGTCACCGCGAACATCCAGGAGCGCGAGGACGGCACCGGTTACCTGGGCGTGTCCCCGACCGGCGAAGTGCGGGATCTGGGGTTCTTCAGCGGGTTCGGCTACGCGGCAAGGACCACAGGCAACATGGTGGTCCTCATCTTCAAAGGGATAGGGATGATGTTCTCGGGCGAGGTGTCGGTCACCGGCGACGAGGGACTGGCCGGGCCGCTGGGGATAATCGACCTGTCGATGCAGGCCGTGGAGGGTGGCTACTATCTGATGCTGCTGGCCCTCATCAGCATCAACCTGGCTATCCTCAACATGCTTCCGCTACTGCCTCTGGATGGGGGCCATGTCTTGTGGAGCATCATCGAGCGGATCCGGGGCAAGAGCCTCTCACTGCGCACCTTCGAGCGGATATCCATGGTCGGTCTGGCCATCTTCGTCCTCCTGTTCTTGGTGGCGACCTCCAACGACATCGGCCGGCTCATCCCCGGCTGATGACGGCGTAGACATGGCCAGCCGGTTGCAGGTGGCGGTGGGCGGCGTATTGGTGGGGGGCGGCGCGCCGGTAGTCGTTCAGTCGATGACCAACACTCGGACCGATGACGTCCAGGCTACCCTGAGCCAAATCAGGGCGCTGGTGACGGCTGGAGCGGGACTGGTGCGGGTGGCCGTGCCGGGCACCGCGGCCGTGGCGGCGATGGCGGAGCTGGTCAAAGGGTCCCCGGTGCCCCTCATCGCAGATGTCCATTTCGACCACACTCTGGCCGTCTCGGCTTTGGAGGCCGGAGCGGCAGGTGTCAGGATCAATCCGGGGAACATCGGCGGCCGAGAGAAAATAAGGGTGGTGGTGGAGGCCGCACGTGAACGGAACGCGGTTATCCGCGTAGGAGTCAACAGCGGTTCTTTGCAGCGCGACCTGCGCAATATGGAGGCCCGCGATCCAGCCGGAGCGCTGGTGGAATCCGCGCTGCGGTATTGTGCCCTTATGGAAGCCTTCGACTTCCGCGCCCTCAAGGTCTCGGCCAAGTCGTCATCACCAATGGTCACGGTCGCCGCCAACCGGGTCTTGGCCGAACGCATTCCCTACCCGCTTCATCTAGGGGTGACGGAAGCCGGGACGCGCTGGGCGGGTTCCATACGGAGCGCGGTCGCCCTGGGCGTGCTCTTATCGCAAGGGGTGGGGGACACCATCAGGGTGTCGCTCACCGGCGATCCGGTCGAAGAGGTCCGGACCGCCTTGGAAATACTGCGCACTCTGGATCTTGCTCCCCGAGGCCCTCGGGTGATCTCCTGTCCCACCTGCGGTCGCACTGAGATCGATCTGGAGCCAATCGCCCTGGAGGTGGAGCGGCGCCTGGAGGAGTTGGGGCTCGAACTGGAGGTGGCAGTCATGGGCTGCCGGGTGAACGGGCCGGGGGAAGCCGCCAAGGCCGACTTCGGCATCGCCGGAGGAGAAGGCGAGGGAGTGGTGTTCGCGAAGGGGAGACCGGTCAGGAAGGTGGCCGAGGCCGATCTGGTAGAGGCCCTGTTCGCGGAGATAGTCTCCCGGCATGCGGGCGGGCCGGGCTGCTAGACTGTGGGTTGCGTGGCCCCGCGCCGCGCGTCCGTTCATCTGTACGTCGTAGGAGGAGCCGATGCGGGCGACCGCGCTTTTCATGCCCACGGTCAAAGAAGACCCCGCCGATGCCGAGGCGGTAAGCCACAAGCTGATGGTGCGCGGCGGCTTCGTCCGCCAGTTCGCCTCGGGCATATATGTCATGCTGCCCCTGGGCTGGCGGGTCATGCAGCGCATCTGTCGGATCATCCGGGAAGAGATGGACGGCATCGGGGCGCTGGAGCTTTCCATGCCCACTCTGCACCCGGCCGATGTGTGGCAGGCATCGGGCCGCTACGACGCCATCGGGCAGGAGATGTTCCGCCTGCAGGACCGGGGCGGCAGGGACATGGTGCTGGCTATGACCCATGAGGAGGTGTTCACCTGGTTGGCTTCCAGGGAGCTCCGTTCCTACAGGGACCTGCCACAGATCTGGTATCAGCTCCAGCTCAAGTTCCGCGATGAGCCCAGGCCCAAGGGGGGAGTGTTGCGAGTGCGGGAGTTCCTGATGAAGGACTCGTATTCTTTCGACCTGGACGATGCGGGTCTGGAGGAGAGCTACGCGAAACATATAGGAGCCTACGACCACATCTTCCAGCGTTGTGGCATCGACATCTACCGGGTGGAGAGCGACAGCGGATTCATGGGAGGGGCGCAGGCTCACGAGTACATATCCCCCTCACCGGCCGGAGAGGATCGCATCGCTCTCTGCGAGGCCTGTGGTTATGCCGCCAACGTGGAATTGGCCCGCTCGGTGGCAGGGGGGACGGACGGTCTTGAGGCCCTACTCAAGTCGGATGAAGAGCCTGAGGGCCCGCCGCGAGAAGTGGCGACACCGGAGACGCGCACCATCGACGAAGTGTCAGGCTTACTGGGTGTTTTGCCGGCAGCGATCATCAAGGCCTTGGTCTATATGGCCGGCGATCAGCCGGTGATGGCGCTTGTCCGAGGCGATCACGATCTGCACGAGAGCAAATTGGCCCGGTATCTGCGGTCGGAGGTCCGAGCCGCCCTCCCGGAGGAAGTGCTGGCGGCCACCGGGTGCGAGGTGGGCTTCGTGGGACCGGTCGGCCTGCCTGAGGGCGGCCGGCTGCGGGTGGTAGCCGATGAGAGCTTGAGACCTGCCACGCAATGCGGTGGCGAAGACGGCGCGACGCCGGGCAGCCTCGCGCGCCCGCGCGAGTACGCGGCGGGCGCCAACAAACCGCACACCCACCTCGTCGGAGTGGTGGTAGGACGGGATTTCCAACCTGAGTTCGCCGATCTGCGCGAAGCGAGAGCGGGTGACGGTTGTCCTCAGTGCGGACAACCTCTCAGAATCGAGCAGGGTATCGAGGTGGCCAATATCTTCAAACTGGGCACCAAGTACTCCACACCATTGGGAGCAACCGTGCTCGATGAGGGTGGCAAGGAACGTCCGATCGTGATGGGATCGTATGGGATCGGACCGGCCCGTATTGCGGCTGCCGCCGTCGAACAGAGCAACGACGAGCGAGGCATAGTGTGGCCTAAGGCCATCGCTCCTTTTGACGTCCATCTGGTGCAGGTGCAGGTGAAGGACGCCGCGCAGAGCGAAGTCGCCGCTGCTGTGCACGATGCCCTGAGTGCCGAGGGCTGGGAGGTGCTGTGGGACGATCGGGATGAACGCCCCGGCTTCAAGTTTGCCGACGCCGAGCTGATCGGTTGTCCGGTCAGAGTGACCGTGGGCAAGAAGGCCGCTCAGGGCGTGGTCGAGATCGAAGCCCGGCGCGGAGGGGCGCGGGAAGAAATCCCCGCAGTTGATTGCGGATCGCACGTGCGTCGCCTGTGGGAAGCCGCCTCTTGACCGTGCTATAATCCTCAGGCAAACGAAAATCAAGCTGGTTCACCAAAGTGGGTGCAGAGGGCCCACTTTTGTTTTACTCGGGGGATTTGGCTGTGGCATTTTCGGAGGCTTGGTTCCAGGAGGTCATCTCCCAAGGGGCAGAAGGCGTTGAGTTGGTGCTTCTTGAGGAGGTCGGCGGTAGACGGCAGAAGATCATCCGCCTCTACATCGACCATCCCAAGGGGGTGACGCACGAGCTGTGCAGCCTGGTCTCAGGCGTCGTGGGACGCGCTCTCGACGATGCGGGTGCTTATGAAGCGGCTTATACGCTGGAAGTGAGCTCTCCGGGGCTGGAGCGGCCGCTCAGGAGACGGAGCCATTTTGAGGCGCAACTGGGTAAGAAAGTGTATGTGAAGACCCGGGTCGCAGTCGACGGCCGCAAGGTTCGGCAGGGTGTCCTCCGAGAGGTGGGTACGGACGAGATCGTGATCGAGGAAACAGGGCGCGAGGTTAGGATCCCACTCGGCGAGATCAGCAGCGCCCATTTGATATACGAGTTCGAATAGGGGGAAGGGGATGAACAAGGAGACGATAGAAGCGCTCCGTCAGATTGAGAAAGAGAAGGGCATTCCCTTTGACCTGCTCATAGACGCACTGGAGGACGCCCTTCATTCGGCCTACCAGAAGACGGCGCATGCTGTGCCTTTCTCCGAGGTCAAGATCGACACCGAAACAGGCGAGATTCGGGTGTTCGAGCTGATCTTCCCGCCCGGACAGGAGCCCGAGGTTGAGGGCGAAGAGACGGAGATTGACACCTCCATGGCCGAGCGCAGTGAGATCACGCCGGAGGATTTCGGACGGATCGCGGCGCAGACGGCCAAGCAGGTCATCTATCAGCGCATCCGGGAGGCCGAACAGGGGATCGTCTTCGACGAGTACTCCACTCGCATCGGAGAGATCGTGACCGGCATCGTCCAGCAGTCTGACAGCCGCTACACCTTGGTCGATCTGGGCCGGGTGGAGGCGCGGCTGCCCAAGGGCGAGCAGGTCCCCACCGAGCGATACGAGCACGGAATGCGGTTGAAGGCGGTCATAAAGGAGGTCTCCCAGAATCCGAAGGAGCCTCCCATCATCCTTTCCCGCCGCAGCGAGGAACTGGTCCGGCGCCTGTTCGAGCTCGAGGTTCCGGAGATCTCCGATGGCCTGGTGGAGATCGTGGGAGTGGCGCGCGAACCAGGATACCGCTCCAAGATTTCTGTGATTTCACACAGCGACGGGGTCGATCCGGTGGGAGCCTGCGTGGGTCCTCGGGGTTCGCGGGTGCGCATGGTGGTATCGGAACTGCGGGGCGAGAAGATAGACATCATCCCCTTCGACCAGGAGCCGGCGCGTTTTGTGGCCAAGTCCTTGTCTCCGGCTCGGGTGAGGGAGGTCATCCTCGATGACGATCAACGTGAGGCGACCGTGGTGGTCCCCGACGATCAGCTTTCTCTGGCCATCGGCAAGGACGGCCAAAATGCTCGGCTTGCCAACCGGCTGACCGGCTGGAAGATCGATATCAAGTCTGAGACCGAGATGAACGAGGACGAGACGGACTATACTGCTGCGGCGCCGGTTGAACCTCAGGTGGTGGACGGCCGATGTCACGCCTTGACCGTGGGTGGGAAGCGTTGCCCTAACGCAGCGCTGCCAGGCAGTCTATACTGCGGCATAGCCTCCCACCAGGGGTCGGGTGGTGAGCGAGGCGGTGAGCGAGCCTGAGCGGCAGTGTATCGGGTGCGGTCGCCGTGGTCCGCAGAGCGGTTTTGTGCGGCTGACGCTCGACCAGGAGGTCCTTCCCGGCCGGGTAGTGGTGGCGAGTGGAAAGGAACGGAAGGGAAGGGGAGCGTATCTTTGTAGACGGAAGGCATGTTTGGACCGCGCTCTCCATAGGAGGGCGTTCCAGAGGGCGTTCCGAACTCAAGTGACTGTCGCGGAAGAAGAGATCGCGGCGGCGCTGGACATAGTGGACGATGTGTAAGCGGGCGAGCGGGGCGGTTGAGTCGTGGCGAAGAGACGGATCTATGACATCGCGAAGGAAAAGGGCCTGACGAGCCGGGAGCTCTTGGAGCGTCTGAACGCGGCCGGCCTTGAGGTCAAGAGCAGCGTTTCCACCGTCGAAGAAGATGAGGTGGACCGCGTGTTTGCGACTGAGGCGAAGCCTGCCAAGAAGGCTGAACCGGCTCCGAAAAAGGCCGCGCCGCCGGCAGAGAAGGCCGAAGAGGCTCCCAAGAAGGCCGCGGGCGTCAAGGGGGATAGTCCGGCGGTC
>JAAYCW010000085.1 GCA_012729575.1 Actinomycetota bacterium
AATCCACGAGCTTCCAAAGCACTCCGAAGCTCACCGGCCAAGCGTCCGGCGAGACATGGTTCGCGGAAAACGGAGCACCCTACCGCCACCACTGTCGCCCCACAGGAGATGAAATCGACCACGTCTTGGGCCGTGGCCACTCCCCCCATCCCGATGATGGGTACTTCTACCGCAGGAAAAAGGTCGTAGACGGCGCGTAGAGCGAGAGGTCTGATCGCCGGCCCCGACAGCCCTCCGGTCACATTGCCCAAGTAGGGCCGCAGAGTCTCTCTGTCGATGACCAACCCCTTATACGTATTGACGGCCGCGATGGCATCAGCCCCTCCGGTCGCAGCTGCCCGGCCGACCGCTGCGATGTCGGCCACGTTGGGCGTGAGTTTGGCCACAAGTAATCCCGGCCAGATCTTCCGGACCGCCGCCACGACCCGCTCGGTCTCACCGGGATCGGCGCCGATGGCCGCGCATCCGGAGTGGACGTTGGGACACGAGATGTTGAGTTCAAGACCCACGCGTTCCGACCAGTCGCCATCGACAGTCCGCCCCAGCGAGTCCCGCAACCCCCGGGCCAGAGTCACATACTCATCCGTGGAGAACCCCCCCACACTGATGATCACAGGGCAGGGGAGCATCAACAGCCGGGGAAGCTCGTATTCTAGAAAGGTCGCCAGCCCCGGCCCCGGCAGCCCTATGGCGTTGATCAACCCACCGACGGTCTCCAGTATCCTGGGGCCGGGATTCCCCAGCCGAGGGTCAAGAGTCACGGTCTTAGACACGTAGGCAGCCACAGGCGGTTGCTCGACGATCTGGGGTCCAAGAGCTTCGGCCAGTTCGAAGATCTCCATCGTGCCCGAGGCATTGATCAGAGGGTGTTCTAGGCGCAGGGGCCCCAGCCGTACCGCAAGATCAGTCACCAAAGACCTCCCGTCCACAGAAGACAGGCCCTTCATGACACACACGCGCGGCCGAGCCATCGGCCAGCTCGATCGCGCACCCATGACATGACCCCACTCCGCAGGCCATCTTGGCCTCCAGACTGAACCACGCCTGGACGCCATCCGTCCGCGAGCACACTCGCCAAACAGCCGCGGCCATGACGTCGGGTCCGCACACCGCCAGCCGGTCTCCCGGCATCAGATGACGCTCGAGAAGGTCTGTGACCTTCTCGGCCGGCCCCCGTGACCCATCCTCGACCGCCACCTCGAGCCTGCACCGCAACCCAAGCCCCTCAGAAGCGGCGACGGCCTCACGCACCGGATCTGCCGCCAGGGACTGGACCGAGTCTCGAAATCCCAGTAGGACCAGTACCTGAGCAGCCAACGCCCCATACCCCTCAGCCATCTGCCTGACCAACAGAGGGAAGGGGGCGACGCCGACCCCGCCCGCCACTATGACCGTGCGGCCGGAGTTGCGCGCCAGTGCGCTGATGCCGAACCCCCTGCCGAGTGGACCCAGGACCCATAGAGAGGAGCCCTGCGCGAGGCTGCAGAGCTCCCGGGTGCCGTCACCGACGGGCGCGATGAGGAAGCACACCCTCTCCCCCCTCTGGTCTGATACGGAAACGGCCCTCCCCAAGAAGCATCGGGACGGTTCCGCCTGTAGCAATGCGAACTGCCCCGCTACGGCAGCCCGCCAGCCGGGGACTCGGACGCTCAACCGGACCATGCTCCCAAGAGGTTCGTTCGCGACCACTCGACCGAGTGTGCGGTCTCTCATCGCCGCGCCTCACTGCAGGCAGTACCGTTCACGCCCGCGCTCCCGAAGGAGGACACCCCTCCGACCGCCGCCGAACTCGCCAGCAAACCATGGATGTCTTGCAGGCAAGTGACCGTGATCTCCCCACTGCGGCGCGCACCGGCGATAGCCTGCACCGCAGCGTGAGCAGCGGCACCGGTAGTCATCGTGGGGATCCCACGGCGAAGAGCCGCCCTGCGGATCTCGTAGCCGTCGGCTCTGGCTCCGCGGCCCCGAGGGATGTTGATGACCAGATCGACCTCCCCCGCCTCAATGAGGTCGACTATGGTGACGACCTGGTCGGCGGCGCCCACGGCTCCCGCTGCGCCGTCGCCCGTCGCAGCGGCACGCAGCTGTTCGCCCTCGGTATGCTTGAGTACCGCCTCCGCTTCGATCCCGTTGAGCGCGAACGAGCGCTGGGTCCCGCCGGTGGCGAGTATGCGGAAGCCCAATGTGCTCAGCACCAAAGCCATCAGAATGACCGCGTCCTTTTCCGCATCGGCCACCGACATGAAGATGGTGCCCTCGACCGGCAACCGGTCCCCGGTTGCGAGCGCAGCCTTCGCGAATGCCTCGGGGAAGCTGGAACCTACGCCCATGACCTCACCGGTGGACTTCATCTCAGGCCCAAGAGTGGTATCGACTCCGGGGAACCTCGGGAAAGGTAGAACCGCTTCTTTGACGGCCACGTGCTGGAGGTCGCGCCGGCAGGGTACCCGGCCGGCGCTCACAGATTCTTCCCAACCCGGCAGATTCATATCGCGAAGCTTACCTCCCGCTATCACCCGGCTGGCGACCCGGGCCAGCGACACTCCAGTGGCCTTACTGACGAAAGGCACGGTCCGGCTGCCCCGAGGATTCACTTCCAGGACGTAGATATTGGCTCCACCGTGATCGCTCTGCTGCACGGCGTACTGGACGTTCATCAGTCCCACCACGCCCAGCTCCCGGGCGAGAGCGGCGGTCTGATCCTCTATCCGGCACACAACCGAGTCGCCTATCGAGACCACAGGGATCACACAAGCCGAGTCGCCGGAATGCACCCCCGCTTCTTCAACATGCTGCATGACCGCTCCGATATACACATCTTGTCCGTCGCAGATGGCGTCGATATCGATCTCGGTGGCGTGCTCAAGAAAGCGGTCGATGAGCACCGGGTGGCGGGGAGAGGCCTTCACGGCCGTGGCGAGGTAGCGTTTGAGACTCTCCTCGTCGTACACGATCTCCATGGCCCGTCCCCCCAGGACATACGAAGGCCGCACCAAGACCGGATAACCGATGCGCCTGGCAACGGCGAGAGCCTCCTCGGCGCTACGGACCGTTCCGTAAGGAGGAGCTTTGAGCTGCAGCTTCGTCAGCAGGTCACCGAAACGCTCCCGGTCTTCGGCCAAGTCGATGGCGTCCTGCGGCGTTCCCAGAATAGTCACACCGGCGGCCTGCAGCCGCTCGGCGACCTTGAGCGGTGTCTGCCCGCCGAACTGCACCACCACCCCTCTCGGCCTCTCGTTCTCGACTATGTTCAGCACATCCTCATAGGTGAGAGGTTCGAAGTAGAGCCGGTCGGAGGTGTCGTAATCGGTGGACACCGTTTCCGGGTTGCAGTTCACCATGACTGCCTGGTACCCGAGGTCACGCATCTCCTGAACGGCGTGCACGCAGCAGTAGTCGAACTCGATACCTTGTCCGATACGGTTGGGGCCGCTCCCCAAAATGATCACCGATTCCTTGCCGGGAGCGGGCAGAGCTTCGTTCTCCTCCTCGTAGGTAGAGTAGAAGTAGGGGGTGTAGGCTTCGAACTCGGCCGCGCACGTGTCTACGGCCTTGTAAGTGGGGATGACCGCATCTTCTTTGCGGCGAGCCCGCACTTCATCCTCGCTTGCTCCGAGGAACCTGCCTATGTAGGCGTCGCTGAAACCCAGCCGCTTCGCCTGCCGCAGTTCTTCACGGGGCAATGCCGGGAGACCACCCTTCCCGGCGAACGACTGCAGGCGCTTCTCCGCCTCCACGATCTCCCAGAACTCGTCCAAGAACCACTCGTCTATGAGAGTCGCAGCGAAGACGGCTTCCGGAGTCACACCCCGGCGGTAGGCTTCGAGTATCAGGTCGTAGCGTTCGGCTGAAGGAATGGCGATCATGGCCAGGAGGGCATCATTGTCGGCCGGGATCTCGGGGCGGACGTCGAGTTCACGCGAGCGCATGGACTTCTGAAAGGCCTCCTTGAAGGTGCGCCCGATGGCCATGTTCTCTCCAACGCTCTTCATGTGCGTGGTAAGACGGGCATCGGCCAGCGGGAACTTCTCGAAGGCCCAGCGGGGCGTCTTCACCACTACGTAGTCGATGGTGGGCTCGAAGCAGGCCGGAGTCTTGCGGGTTATGTCGTTGGTGATCTCGTCCAGCGTGTAACCCACGGCCAGCTTGGCGGCGATCTTGGCGATGGGAAATCCCGTGGCTTTGGACGCCAAAGCCGAGGAGCGGCTTACGCGAGGGTTCATCTCTATGACCACCAGCTCGTCCATCTCGGGTGAATAGGCGAATTGGATGTTGCTGCCGCCGGTCTCCACCCCTATCGCCCGGATGATGGCCAGCGAGGCATCACGCAGACGCTGGTACTGGACATCGGTGAGGGTCTGTTGGGGAGCCACGGTTATGGAGTCGCCGGTATGGACACCCATTGGATCGATGTTCTCGATGGAGCAGACTATGACCACGTTATCCTTCAGGTCGCGCATCACCTCTAGTTCGAACTCTTTCCAGCCGATGACGCTCTCTTCCAGAAGCACCTGATGCGTCGGTGAGGCGTCAAGACCGGCCTGGACCACCTCGGCGAACTCCTGGTCGGTAGCGGCCACCCCTCCGCCGTGGCCACCCAGGGTGAAGCTGGGACGGACGATGAGGGGCAGACGCAAACCGTCTTCAAGCGCTGCTCGGGCTTCAGCCACCGAACCAACGACAGCACTGTCGGGCACTCGTAGGCCTATGGAAGCCATCGTGGCCCGGAACTCGTCGCGGGCTTCCGCCCGGCGGATGGCCGCGTAGTCGGCACCGATGAGCTCCACCCCATACTTCGCCAGAGTGCCGTCCTCCGTGAGAGCCACGGCAAGATTGAGCGCCGTCTGGCCTCCAAGCGTCGGCAGGAGGGCGTCCGGTCTTTCCGCCTCGATGATCTTGGCCACCACTTCGGGTACCAAGGGTTCGATATAGGTGCGGTGAGAGAAGGAGGGATCGGTCATGATGGTGGCCGGGTTGGAATTGGCCAGTACCACCTCGAAACCTTCGTCCATCAGGACCTTGCAGGCCTGAGTGCCGGAGTAGTCAAATTCGCAGGCCTGGCCGATCACGATAGGTCCGGAGCCCAGCAGAAGGATCTTGTGGATATCCGTACGCCGAGGCATCGTCAGCGACCGGACCCTCTCCTGTGCGGGCGTACGGGCTTCAGAGGGAAGCGTAGATAAAGGTCTGGGAGCGTGCTCATATCAGGCGTCTCCTTTCGGCCTCACAGGGCTCGATTAAAGGTTGGCTCATTGTACGGCATCGGGCAACAGGTGAGAAGCCAAGAGCGGCCGCACGACAAGCGCCGAAGCTCACACCTTCGTTCGCGGAGCGGCTCAGGGACAGACCCGCACGGAGCTTCCCGCGAGAGAATGTCTACTGCACGAACTGGTCGCTCCTATACACCTCCTGTCCGTCAAAGTAGGTGAGCAGCGCGATCGTGTTGTGGATCTCGCCGGCCGGGATCTCAAGGATGTTCTGGCTGAGAACGACCAGATCGGCCTTCTTCCCAACCTCGAGCGAACCGAGCTCATTTTCCTTAAAGATAGCCTGGGCGCCATTGATCGTGAAGGATTCGATCATCTGCTCCACGGTCACGCACTCCTCCGGCCAGAGAGGAGTCTCGTAGTCGGGGTCGACGTAAGCCTCGCTGCCCGCCGGTACCGTCCGGGTAACGCCGATCTCGATGGCCACCATAGGATCAGGCGGCCAAGAGACCGGGTAATCACTCGCAGAGGCCACCGTCACCCCGGCGTCGAAGAGACTCTTCATCGGGTACTGCCTATCAGCCCGCTCTTGGCCGACGTAATCCACCGCCTGATCGTAATAGGTGTCGACCACAAACCAGTACGGCTGCGGGACAGCGATCACTCCCAATTCAGCGAAACGAGGGATGTCGGAGTCATTCACCAGCTGCAGGTGAGTAATCATGTTGCGGGAATCACGGGGTCCGTTCTGCTCGCGGGCGTACGCAAATCCGTCGAGAGTGATCCGGGTGGCCGCATCTCCAATGGAGTGTACGTGGATCTGAACGCCGGCCTTGTCGAGCGCCGCGCAGATCTCATTGTAGTGCTGCGGGTCCCAGAGCAACTCGCCTCGGTAGTCGGGCCGGATATCGTAGGGCTCCTCCAGATAGGCGGTCACCCCCTCGAGGACGCCGTCCATGAAGATTTTGGCAGCCACGATCTCGTAGTTGCCACCGGCCTCCGCAGCCTTGGAGGCCACGATCTGTCCGGCGATCGAGATGTCGTCCTCCGGACTCACGTCTACCGCAGTCGGAAATCGTATGGTCATCGCACCCGAGGCATCAAAGGCATGCAAAGCCTCCAAAGCAGCGGTATCCCCGCTGGGCATGCTTGGAATGTAGACCGTCGTGAGACCGAGCGAGTGGGCGAATTCCTGGAAGTAGGTTAGGCCCTCCACCAACTGTTCCGGCGTGTAGGCCGGGATGACACCCGCTACCAACTCCATGGCGCTCTCACGCAGAGTCCCAGAGGGATTGCCGTCGGCGTCGCGCTCGATGATCCCGCCTTCTGGATCCGGAGTGTCGGCGGTCACGCCGGCCAACTCGAGGGTCTTGGTGTTGACCCAGACTGAATGATAATCCTCAGAGTACAACGCGGCGGGGATATCAGCGCAAACCTCGTCTATCATCGCAGCCGTGGGGCCATGCTCACCAAAAACTGAGTTTATCCAGCCGGCGCCCTGGAGAGCGGCCAGGTCGGCGGTCGCCGCGACGAAGTCGGCGATGGCCTGCTGACAATCTTCCATCGAGCCAAGGCCGTACAGAGGCACCTCGTAGATGTCAGAGACACCCGACGTGGCATGCGCGTGGCTGTCGATGAGACCGGGAAGGACCAACCTGCCTTCCAGGTCGATGACCTCCGTATCTTCACCGATCCACTTCTCAGCCTCCGCCGAGCTGCCGACGATGACGATCGTGTCGCCCCGGATCGCGACGGCCTCGACCGACGTCCGGTCTTCATCCACCGTGTAGACGACTCCGTTCGTGAGCACTAGATCGGCCCTCTCACCGGTGTCGGCAGACCGACTGAACCAGGACCAGCCGTCCTTGACGACCGTCGGAGCGTCCTGTTTCGCAGTGTTCGGCCACGCCAGCGCCGCGGTGACACCGACCGCCGTCACCAGAACGACGGTCAACAGAGCAAGTAGATGCAAACGACCGAGATACCTCATAGCATCACCCTCCTCACGTCCACCTACCCAACGACACTCCCGAGTCTTCCAACCCCCGAGAGCTGAGAGCCCACCGGTTTGTGTCGACCGCCTCCTTTCCTCACTTCTCGGGAACACCGCTCACAGCCGACCAACGCCCGCTCATCCGCTTACTTTACCGCGTCCCCGGCTCAGCATGGTTTCGTTTCCGCGCGTCGAACCCCGGTGATCCCTCACCGTCGCCCAGCCCACCGGTCAGCCGGGTAGCGGATACACCTCTCCCGGCTCCGGTCGTGACTCCACGAGCTCCGCGATCTGAGAAGCCACCACATCCGGATTGGTCAACAAACCATCTCTCTGATACTGCAGAAACCGCTCCAGCGCAGGGAAATCTTCGGGCTCCGAGCCCCGGACGACCTCCTGCATAGCCGTGTCCATCACCCCCGGGTTGACGCTCAGGGCACGAATAGGTTGAGGACGCGAGGACTGCTCGCGAGCGACCGCTCTGACGTAGTTCTCCAGGGCCGCCTTGCTGCAGCAGTACAGTGACCAGCCGGCCACACCACCGGAAGCTGCTCCGCTGGAGATGTTGACGAACGTCTTCGTGCACCGGTGCGTCTGAAAGACGGCGACGAAGGCTCGCGCAAACAGAATGGCCGAGATCACGTTCACCTGCAGATGCGCGGCGACCTCTTGC
>JAAYCW010000086.1 GCA_012729575.1 Actinomycetota bacterium
CTGGCCCGGCCCGGTGGCTCGATCGGTGTCAGCGGACTCCTTTTCGCGTTGACGGCCGCCGCGTGTTGGGCCGCGTTCATACTGACTGCCAAGAGGTTAGTCAGCCGGATGGAACCCCTCCGCGTGACCACATTGATGCTCGCAGGCGCATCTATCATTCTCACGCCCATCTGGATGGGGACCGGGGTCAAGATCGTCGGATACGGACATGCGCTGCTTCTTGGTCTTGCAGTGGCGGTGTTATCGTCCGCGCTGCCGTACTTCCTGGAGTTGGCTGCCATCAAGAGAGTGCGTGCTTCCACGTACGGCGTGCTGTTGAGTATTGAACCGGCCATCGCGGCCTTGATGGGGTTCCTCATTCTGTCACAGCGATTGGCTTATCGGGACATCGGGGCCATATTGGCTGTGGTGGTAGCGGCCGGGGGCGCCGCTTGGACGGGCTCCTCGATGAATGCTGAGCGTGGCCGGACCCCTCCCGGCAGCGCCGGAAGTGAGGAGGCTGTACGGTGACCATCGATGACCGCATCCTTAGCGGCAGGGGCGGAAAGCTGGCTGTCGCCGCCCTCGCGATCCAGACCATCTTCCTCGGGTATAACTGGGTGGTCATGAAGGTAGGGCTTCAGTACTCGGCCCCTTGGCCCTTCACGGCTCTCCGGACCACCCTTGGGGCGTTGGCCCTCTTCCTGGTCCTGATCGTTCTGCGCCGACCGCTCCGTCCCTGCCGGCCGGTGCCCACCATGCTTCTGGGGCTCCTGCAGACTACGGGCATGATCGGGCTTCTCATGTGGGCGCTGGAGACGGGTGCAGCCGGCAGGGTATCCGCCCTGGTCTACACCATGCCTTTCTGGACACTCATATGCGCCTGGATCTTCTTGGGAGAGCGCATGGTGGGTCTCCACTGGTGGGCCGCAGCCTTCTCTCTGGTGGGCTTGATCCTGGTTCTCGACCCGCTTCACTTGGGAGGTAGTCTGTTCAGCAAAGGCTTGGCGATAGCTTCGGGCGTTTCTTGGGCGGGTAGCGCCATGGTAGCCAGGTGGATCAACAGAGAGGACCCAGTGGATGTGATCAACCTGACCGCCTGGCAGATGCTCTATGGGAGTGTGCCCCTCATCGTCATCGCGATCCTAGTGCCTTCCCGGCCCATCGAGTGGTCGACCGAGTTCATCGCGGCCTTGGCCTATAACGTGATCCCGGCCACCGCTATCTCCTGGGTTTTGTGGTTGTACATCCTCCGGGTGCTGCCCGCGGGCATCGCGGGTATCAGTACGCTGGCTACTCCGGTCATCGGGATCGCTTCTTCGGCTATACAACTGGGAGAGAGGGTCTCTCCTCTGGAGGCGGTCGGTATGACCGCTATTCTCGCCGCCTTGCTCATCTTGGCCGTGCCGGGGCTCACACGCCGTGGCTACCGGCGAGGGCCGGATCTGTCCACTGACGGGCCGACCAGGTAGCAGAAGCGAGACGGTTAGAGCGAGCGCCGGGCAGACCCGATGCAGGCGGACTGCTCGCCGTTTAGACCTTGCCTTGCTGGACCAGACGCGCGAAGTGGGCGAAGGTGCGGTCGTAGGTGCGCTCGACATCCGGCGGAAACACGCAGGCTGGGAGCTCCCTGAATTTCAGATGGTACGCGATGCAGTCGCAGCAGGTGCCCTTGCGGGAGCAAGGCTCGTAGGTGCAGTTGCAGTTTGCCAGGTTGGTCTCCTTCTTACATTCCATGAGCCGTTCCTCTCGTATCGTCTGTGGTCCGGGACAGTATGAAGGCCGGAAGGCCTTGCGCAGTGACATCTTGCCGCATGATTCTGTCGTCGGCCACTGAAACCGCGGAGAGGCGTCTCATGGACGCAGCCGCCCCTATCTGATACAACATGAGGGGGACCGCGTCCGACGCTTGAACCATACCGTTGAGGCATCTCCCGTTGGATGCAAGGGCTCTGTCCGTATGCCGGCGCAGGACTCAGCGGGCGGAGCGGCAAGTTTTCATAGAGTGGGAGACGCAAGTGACATGCGTGTGACCATGAGCTTTGTAGGTCTGCTCCGCGAGCGTATCGGGGAACGGTCCCTGGTTGTGGAGCTGCCCGACGGAGCCACGTACAGGGAACTTCTCAACGCGGTCGGCCCTCGCATGGAAGAGAAGCTGCCCGACTGGGCGTGGGATGCCACCAGACGTTCGTTTTCGCGCCGGGTCACAGTCTCCCGCAATCTCGAGACCGACCTACGTGATGAGACCACGTGCCTCGCTGATGGCGATGAGGTACTGGTCTTCCTTCTAATGGCCGGAGGATGATCCAAGGAAAGGAGCTGGAATGAGTAAGAAGGCGACTGCCGCCGTAGTGCACGAGGTAGGCGGCCCGTACACCCTCGAGGAGATCGAACTCGACGATCTCCGCCCCGATGAGGTGTACGTACGTCTGGAGGCGACCGGTGTGTGCCACACCGACGCCAACATGCAGGTGATGGTCCCGATGCCGGCTGTGGTGGGCCATGAAGGTGTTGGTGTCGTGGAAGAAGTCGGCCCGGCCGTCGATTACGTGAAGCCCGGCGATAGGGTCATCCTGTCGTGGCCGGCCTGCGGAGTATGTCCCACCTGTTTGTTGGGCCACCGCTACATCTGCGATAACGCGTTCCAACTTCTCTTTGGCGGCAAGCGGCTCGACGGTTCACCGACCATCAAGCTGAACGGCAAATGGATTTCGGGCGCCTGGTTCCAGCAGTCCTCTTTCGCCACTAACTCTCTTGTTCCGCAGAATTGCCTGGTCAAGGTCGACAACGATCTCCCGCCGGAGATACTCGCCGCACTCCCTTGCGGGGTCATGACGGGTGCCGGCGGTATCATCAGTGCGCTGCAGGTCGGCCCGGCCGACGGTGTGCTCATCCTCGGTGCAGGCGGAGTCGGCCAAGCTGCGGTGATGGCGGCGAAGATGACCGGGGCTCACCCGATCATCGCGGTCGAGCGGAATCCCGAGCGTCTGGAACTGGCTCTGGAGCTCGGCGCCTCCCACACGGTTAACGCCGAGACTGAGGACGCCGTGGCTCGTGTCTTGGAGATCAGCGGCGGTGGAGTGCGCTACGCGTTCGATAGCTCGGGTGCAAGCGCCATGTGGGAAGTGGCTGCTCCGGCCCTCCTCCCGGGTGGCGTATTTGGAGTCTGCGCGGCTGCGAACAAGGAGACGCTCGGCGGCAGTCCGCACATCATGCTGTCGAAGGGCAACCGCATCCAATTCATCATGGGTGGCAACGCAGTGCCCCGGGTCTTCATTCCCAAGCTGATCGAATGGTACAAGCAGGGTCGGCTGCCCGTGGACCGGATCGTGGGGACGTTCCCGTTCTCTGAGATAAACGAGGCCTTTGCCTCGTCTCACAAGGGCGAGACGGTCAAGCCGGTCGTTCTGATGTAGCCAGGGCCCATCCTGTGGCGGACGGTCCGCCCCAGCATGCACCCCGGTCACGTGCCAGAAGCAGGGGCTGAGCAGGTTCCCATATGGTATAGTGATTTCACTTTGTGATAATCCCTAACCGAAAGGGGGGACATGGCTATGGCAGACATCACCACGGACCCGTACAACGGGCTTCAGTTTGTCGAACTCAGTCACGAATGGGACCAGCGTGCGCCATCGTATCCTGGGCAGCCCGATGTCAGGATGGTCCGCGGAGTCAAGCACGCTCAGC
>JAAYCW010000087.1 GCA_012729575.1 Actinomycetota bacterium
CGCTGTGACCCTACCCTCCTTGAAGGAGATACTTGCCCTTCCGGCGTTCAGCGGGGCTGAGGTGCTGGCAGGACAGTCTCGTTTGGACGAGCCCGTCACCTGGGTGCACGTGTCGGAAGTCATGGATGCATGGCGATTCCTTTCTGGAGGGGAGCTGCTGGTGAGCACGGGGCTGGAACTCGCGCGGGCAACAGAGGCTGATCGGGTCGCCTATATGCGCTCGTTGGTGGAGTCCGGGGCTCAGGGTCTGGTGTTGGAGCTGGCGCAGTGGTTCAAAGACGTCCCCGATGAACTGCTGCAGACGGCCCGCCTGACCAACTTCCCCCTAGTGGTCTTTCGGAATGAAGTGAGATTCGCCGACCTCACCAAGGCGGCACATGAACGCATCCTGAGACCTCATTCTCCGTCAGATCACGAATCCTGGCTGGAGAGCTTGCTCGACGCGCTTGCGGAGACGGGCCGGGGGCCCAGCTTCATCGAGGGCCAGCTGGGGCCGGTTCTGGCTCTCCCCGGACGGCCGCGCGGTACACTGCTCGCTACCCTGGAGGCCCTTCTCAACTGCCATTTCAATATCGCCGAGACCGCGCGAAACCTGGGAGTGCGCCGACAGAGCGTCTACTACCGCCTCGAGCAGTTGACCGGCATGTTGGGTGACCTGGACGCCCCCCACCGGCGGACCAGTCTGGTGGTGGCGTTGGAGCTGCTCAAGCGGACCCCTTCGTAGGCCGGAGGTGCCGGCCCGCGTTTCTAGGGGAACCGCCTCCATGCCCTCCGGATAGTCCCGGCGTCTCTCGGCATGCCGATTTTGCGCAGGTTGTTGCTGCATTTTGACACTCTGTCCGTTGAATAGGAGCCATGCCCACGCGTACCATGGAAAGTGCACCGCTATGGGCGGTGCATCAAGTCTCTGGAGGACATATGGAACACTCGTCCGCACAAGTCATTAAGGACAACCGCGACTACACTCTGTTCTCGTGGTCGGTCCAGAGCACCACGAACCCCATCCATATGACCAAGGCTGAAGGCGTCTGGTTCTGGGACGGCGACGGCAACAAATGGCTGGATTTCAACTCGCAACTGGTCAATCTAAACATCGGCCATCAGCATCCCAAGGTGGTGGAGGCGATCAAGAAGCAGGCCGATCGGCTCTGCTTCGCCGGTCCCAGCTTTGCCACGGAACCTCGAGCGCAACTGGGCAAGAAGCTGGCCGAGATCACCGGCCTGGCGAAGTCGTTCTTCTGCCTGGCCGGGGCCGAGGCCAACGAGAACGCCATGAAGATGGTCCGCATGTACACGGGTAAGAACAAGATCATCACCAGGTACCGCTCCTACCACGGGGCCACCATGGGTGCGATGACGGCTTCGGGCGACCTGCGTCGCTGGCCCGTGGAACCGGGGATACCCGGGATCGTGCGCGTCTTCGATCCTTACTGCTACCGCTGTCCCTTCGGCCACACGGTCGACACCTGCAAGCGGGAATGCGTGAGCCATATCGAAGAGGTCATACAGATGGAGGGGCCGCATACCATCGCCGCCATGATGGTGGAGGGCATCACCGGTACCAACGGCCTGCTCGTTCCCCCCGACGACTACTACCCCAAGTTGCGCGCTCTCTTGGACAAGTACGGCATCCTGCTCGTAGACGACGAAGTAATGGCCGGGTTCGGGCGCACCGGAAAATGGCTGGCAACTCAGCACTACGGCATCAAGCCCGACATCGTGACCGCAGCCAAGGGGCTGACGAGCGGTTACCTGCCCTTGGGCGCGGTCGTCGTATCAAAGGAGATCGCAGAGTTCTTCGAGAACAACATGCTTTCCTGCGGTCTCACCTATTCGGGCCACCCACTCTCCTGCGCCGCGGCAGTGGCCAACCTGGCGGCGTATGAAGAAGACGAAGTCTTCGAGAACGTGGAGCGGCAGGGGGCCTATCTGGCCGAGCGTCTGGAGGCGATGAAGGTCAGTTACGCCTGCGTCGGAGACGTACGTTACAAAGGTCTCTTCAGTATGCTGGAACTGGTGCGCGACAAGGCTACAAAAGAACCGTTGGCACCGTATAATGGAACTTCTGTGGAGATGGCGAGACTGAACACCTACCTGAAGTCGAAGCACCTCTACACGTATGGTCGTTTCAACGTGTTTTTCGTTGTACCACCTCTGATCATTGGAAGGGAGGAATTGCAGTACGGCTTGGATATCATCGAAGAAGCTCTCGCCGAAGTCGATAGGATGCTGGTCTGATCAGAAAACAACCGTCGTCGACCCAGGCAGGGTGCGGGCGGCGTAGCAGTAGAAGAAATGTAGTAAGCCAGGAACGGAGAAACCAAATGGCATTGCTCGAAGAACCGATCAAAGAAGTAAAGGTACTCAAGAATTACATCAACGGCGAATGGGTGGAGTCCAAGGGCGAGATCATCGACGTGGTCAACCCGGCGACTATGAAGACCATCTCCAAGGTGCCCATTTCGACTCGTGAAGAGCTCGACCAGGCTGTGAAGGCCGCTCAGGACGCCTACTACGACTGGCGCCGCACCACTCCTCTCGCCCGTACGCGGATGCTCTTCCGCCTGAAAGAGCTCCTCGAGGAGAACTTCGAGAAGGCCAGCCGCATCCAGACTCAAGAGCACGGCAAGTGTATCGACGAATCTCGTGGTGAGTCCCGCCGCGGTATCGAGAACGTCGAAGTGGCCTGCGGTATCCCGACCCTCATGCAGGGCTATGTCTCCGAAGACGTGGCTCACGGCATCGACGAGTACTGCATCCCGACTCCGCTGGGTGTCTTCGGGGTCATCGGCCCGTTCAACTTCCCCTGGATGATCCCCCTGTGGTCCATCCCCTACGCCGTGGCCACCGGTAATACCGTCGTGCTCAAGCCCTCGAGCGAAGTCCCCAATAGCCAGCAGTTCCTGGCTGAGCTCGCTGAAGAAGCCGGGTTCCCCCCGGGTGTGTGGAATGTCGTCCATGGTGGTCGCACCGTGGTTGGCGGCATGCTCGAGCATCCTGATATTCAGGGCATCACCTTCGTCGGCTCGACACCGGTCGCCAAGGATGTCATCTATCCTGGCTGTGGCAAGAGCGGCAAGCGGGTCATCGCTCAGGCCGGCGCCAAGAACTTCATGACCATCATGCCCGACTGCGCGGTCGACCAGACCATCGCCGGCATGATGACCTCCTTCTTTGGCAATGCCGGACAGCGCTGCCTGGCGGCCGCCAACGCGGTTGTGGTCGGCGAAGACGACGACTTCTACAATGAGTTCGTCGCGAAGGTCGTCGCGATGGCCAAAAACATCAAGGTCGGCTACGGTCTGGATGAATCCATCCAGATGGGCCCGCTGCGCGACAAGGCCAAAAAGCAGAACGTGCTCAATTACATCGACATCGGCCTCAAGGAAGGCGCCGACCTGGTGCTCGACGGACGCGATTTCACCGTTCTGGGCGGATACCCGGACGACTGCTTCGTCGGCCCGACGGTCTTCTCGAACGTTGACCCGAAATCCCGTGTGGGTTCCGAAGAGATCTTCGGCCCGGTCATGAGCATCATGCGGGCGAAGGATCTCGACGAGGCGATCAAGATCACCAACGAGAATCCCTTCGGCAACGGCCACTCCATCTTCACCCAGAACGGGGCGCACGCCCGCTACTACCAGTACAACGTGGTCAGCGGCAATGTGGGCATCAACATCGGCATCACCGCCGCCATGGCGTTCTTCCCGTTCGGTGGTCTGAAGGATTCGTTCTTCGGCGTGTTGCACACTCAGGGCAAGGATGCGATTCGGTTCTTCACGGATACCAAGGTCGTCATCCAGCGTTGGTTTTAGTAGGGAGTTGACTGATATATGGCATTGAACACCTGTTCTGAAGGCATATCCTTCGCGCGCGAGATGGAGGAAGCGGCGGCCGCGTTCTATGAGGAACTGGCCAAGCTATTCCCGGAAGACGCCGAGAAGTTCCAGGGATATGCCAAGGTGAACAACAAGAACGTTGCGAATGTCCAAAGGACGTACTTCGGGGTTATCACCGACGGTATTGAGGGCTGCTATGCCTTCAACCTCGAACCCGACCAGTACGTCGTCGACGTGACGCTACCTGATGGCGTGGCTAAGGGCGACGCAATAGCGAAGGCGATAGCTGCGGAAGAGACAATCGCCCGCTTCTACGCCGACGCCGGCGAGCAGGGCAAGGGTCTGACGGCCGATGTGGCAAGGGCCTTCACGATTATTGCCCGCAAGCGCGGTGAACGCGTCGAAGAGCTGAAGGCGATCGTGGCCTAGTAAGTCTGAGGCGCCATTGAGGAGCGTGAGACGCGAGAGGCTACGAGAGAAGCCTGAAGATCGTTGAAAACGGCGCATCCCCGCCCTGGAGGGCGGGGATGCGCCGTCCTTTTGAGCGGCCGATAATGTACCATTGGGGTATATAGATGGATGAGAGAAGGAGGGTCTCGTGAGAGGTAGGAAGGCATTGATTCTTGGGCTGGCGATAGTGCTCGTGTTGGGCATGGCGGTCGTCGGTTGCGGAGGCTCGGATGAGGAAGCCAAGGAAGCCCTGCGGACTGCTCTAGACAAGATCAATACCCAGGTGGCCGAATTGACGACGACCTTCACCTCCGGGGGAACGGTGGCCGATGTGAAGGCTGCCAAGGACAGACTCGCACCAGATTGGGAAGCGGTCGTAGCTGCTGCCGAGGGTGTCGAAGGCGCGGATGTGGAGGCGGCGAAGAAGGCTTGGACCGATGCGGAGATGGCTATCGATGCCGTGCCGGACTCGGCGACGTTGATGGAGGCTGCGGGAAGCATCATGGGGCCCGTGCAAGGTCTGCTGACCGTTGCGGGAGATCTGGGCCAATTGGTCGCAGAAGACAAGTAGGAGAGGGTGAGGCGCGCGGCGTCTGAGCCGCGCGCCTCTTCATTGACCGTACACCAGGGAGCGACTATGCCGGACTCGCGGCGAAAGACGAAACGGCGCAGAAGTGAGAGTGGCGGCATGCCGGGCGGGAGAGGCGATTCAGCCGGCCGTCAAGGCGAGGAGCAGGTGCTCGAAGACCTGTCGAGATTCGCCGACCAGGTGGTTGTGATCGTTGAGAAGATGCAGGATATGGTGGAGCGCTTCGCCGCCGACCACTATGAGGCTCTTGAGGAATCGGCGGCCGAACTGGATCGTTTGGAGAGCGCGGCCGACGATACGAAAGAGGCCCTTCTCGACCGGCTGGCAGTGGGGACGATGTTCCCCATGGGCAGAGCGGACCTGGCCCGGTTGGTGGGATCCATGGATGCCATCGCCAATCTGGCCGCCGGAGCGGCCGACCGGCTTTCCATGCGCAGGTTCTCGCTCCCTCCTGCCATGAACGAGCTCTTGGTGGCTCTGGCCCGGGCCGATTTGGAGGCCACCCAGGTGTTGCGGGACGCTGTCGTGGCTATGGGGACCGACCTCCGAGCCGCCATTAAGTTGGCCCGCGAGGTGGATAAGATCGAGAGTCGTGCGGACGATATCTTCGCCGACCTGTATCAGGGCATGTACGAGGTCGACACCGACTTCAAGACGTTCCATCAGTTCAAGGCGATCGCCGAGCGCTTGGAGAATGTGGCCGACCGGTGCTGTGAGAACGCGGAACTGTTGCGTCACATGGCGCTTGAGTACCTCGACACGGAATGATCCGCCGATACCTAGTGAAGCGGGTCTCAGTGAGGAGAGTCTGAGAATTTGGGCGCAGAAACCATACTGCTCATAGCAGTGGTAGCGGTCGCGCTCATCTTCGACCTTCTCAACGGCTTCCACGACGGCTGTAACGCGGTCTCCTGTGTGATCTACACGGGCGCGCTCAAGCCTCGCGTCGCCATCGCCATCTCCGCCTTCTTCAACTTCGTAGGTCCCCTGGTGGTGGGGGTGGCCGTGGCGGAGACCATAGGTGGAGTCATCGACGCCAGTCAGGTGGCCGAGAGCCCACAGCTCATAATCGCGGCGCTCCTCGGCGCCTGCGTCTGGGAGATCCTAACCTGGATCTGGGCTTTGCCCATGAGTTCTTCGCATGCTTTGGTGGGGGGTCTGCTCGGGGCCGGACTGGCGGCTCTTGGTACCGGAGGAGTGCATTGGAACACTGTGATTCTGGTGTTCGCTTCCCTGCTCATCTCGCCCTTCCTGGGGATTATCACCGGATACCTACTCATGCGTCTCAGCCGTTTCTTCTTCGCCAAGACGAAGATGAGCATCGTGCGCGCAGACCGCTTCTACAGGCACATGCAGATCCTGTCGTCCAGTTGGGTATCGTTCAGCCACGGTTCAAACGACGCCACCAAGGTCATGGGCATCATCGTGATCTATCTTGCGGCGCAGCACGGATTGGGAGTCAAGGACTACGTTGTTCAGGAGGGCTTCCCCCTCTGGGTGATTTTGAGCTGTGCTGCGGCGATGGCCATCGGGACCTTCCTGTCGGTGCGCTCCTTCCGGCTTATCAGAACGCTGGGGGAGAAGATCACCAAGCTGCACCCCATCAATGGTTTCAGCGCCGAGGTGGGCGGGGCCATCATCATCCAGGTCGCGTCTCTGCTCGGGCTCCCGGTGTCGACTACTCACGTGGTCACCTCGGCGGTGACGGGTACCGGCCTCGCCAGCAAGCTGGGTGGAGTCAGCTGGAAAGTCTTCCGTGCTATCATGCTGGCCTGGGCGGTGACCCTGCCGTTCTGTGGCATTGTGGCCGCCATCATCTACTATCTCCTCGACCTCGTGATGTAGGAGGTCCACGTGGCCGGCGGGCGACTCGATAAAATCAGACGCACTCTAGGTGGGGAGACCACACTTGAGGGTGCCATCGACGCTATGGGCAGGGAGCGCGAGGAGCAGGTCCTGGAGCGCTTGGGCGACTTCACCGACCAAGTAGTGGTGATGGTTGAGAAGCTGCGGGACGTGGTCGAACGGTTCGCCGCCGATCGGTATGACGAACTGGCCGAGGCTGCGCTGGAACTGGACAGACTGGAGAGCCGGGCCGACGATACCAAAGAATCGATCCTCGATCGCGTGTCTCTGGGCGGGGTGTTTCCGATCCATGGAGCCGACCTGGCGCGGTTGGTAAGTTCCATGGACAGCATCGCCAACCTGGCCACCGGTGCAGCCGACCGTATCTCGATGCGGAGGTTCTCCCTGCCTCCCGACGTGAACGACCTCTTGGTGAAGCTGGCGGAGGTGGATCTGGAGGCGGTGCGGGTCCTGAGGAGCGCAGTGTTCGCCATGGGGACCGATCTCCGGAAGGTCATCAAGCTGGCCGGCCGGGTGGACAAGCTCGAGAGCGAAGCTGACGACGTATACGCCGCGATCTATCGGGCTATGTTCGATATGGATACCGACTTCCGGACTTTCCATCAGCTGAAGGCGATCATCGACCGGCTCGAGAATATAGCCGACCGCTGCAATCTTATCGCTGAGTTGCTCCGGCATATGGCCTTGGAGTACCTCGAGAACGAGTAGGCAGGGGGATCCCACCGGTGAAGATTGGACTGGCTCAGCTCAACTCCCGGCAGAACAAAGAGGCCAACCTGAAGGCCGCGACTCGGGCCGTCGATCGTCTCGCGGAGCAAAGCGTCGACTTGATCGTGTTGCCGGAAATGTTCAACTTCCACGGACTGGACGATGCTTACGAGCAACAGGCCGAACCCATTCCCGGGCCCGCCAGCGACTGGGCAGGCGAGCAGGCCCGGCGGCACGGTGTCTTCCTTCACTGCGGCAGTTTCGCCGAACGTCGTGGAGACCGGATCTTCAACACCAGCATGGTGTTCGACCGCCAAGGGCGCGAGCTTGCCCGCTACAGCAAGATCCACCTTTTCGACGTCAGTCTGCCCGACGGACTGGAGTATCGGGAATCGAGCACCATCTCAGCGGGTGCCGACGTCGTGACCTGCGAGGTCGAGGGGGTGACCCTTGGGCTGGCTATCTGCTACGACCTGCGTTTTCCGCAACTCTTTCATGCTCTGGCCGACGAGGGTGCGCAGGTGTTCGTCCTACCGGCGGCCTTTACCGTGGCGACCGGGATAAGCCACTGGGAGCCACTTGTGCGGGCCCGAGCCATCGAGAACGGCTGCTACATGGCGGCCTGCGGCCAATGGGGGGCTTACGCCCGGGGGAGGCAGACCTACGGGCACAGTCTCCTTGTGGACCCCTGGGGAACCGTGGTGGCGCAGTGTCGGGAGGGCGTGGCAACTGTGGTGGCGGACCTAGACCTGGACTACCTGGCCGATGTGCGCCGGCGCATGCCGGTCCAGCATCACCGGCGCCGCGACATCTTCGAAGGGAAGTAAGGGGGCAAGACTTCCCGGAAACATCGTCCCAGAACGCAGTCTCCGAGGCAGTCTCCAAGGGCCTCTTGCCCCCTGATACTTGCTCAGAAGTCCATCTCGAAGTGGAAGACCCCTTCGTTCAGTTTGCTGCGCACCTTCATTCCGCTTCTGTTGATCACGGCCTGCATGGCCTTGTTGTCACGCATGACCTCGGCGGTGAATCCAGCTATGCCGTTGCGTTTGGCGATGTTCGCCAGGTGCTTCATGATGAAGCTCCCGATGCCGCGTCGCTGCCAGTCGTCACGCACCACGAAGGCGACCTCAGCCCGGTTGGTCTTCTGGTCGAGGTAGTAGCGCCCGATGGCGATGATGTCTTCCCCGTGGGCCTCCGGCACGGTCCCCACGATGGCCACCTCGTTACGGTGATCGACATAAACGAAGTTCTGCAGCTGTTTGCGGGGAATCCGCTTGAGGTGTTGCATGTACCGGTAGTAGACCGTCTCCTGGGAGAGAGAGTAGAACAGGCCACGGGTGGCGGCCTCGTCGGTGGGGTTCATCGACCTGAAGCTGATGAGCGTCCCATCGTCCAGAAGCATCGTGGTGCGGACCTCTTTGGGTCCGACGAAGAACCGGCCCTCAACATCTTTGAGTTCCGGGCGCACCCATTTGCTCTCCACGGCCTGCGCCAGCAGTTCTTCCCGGAAATCGGGATGAGCTATCGTTATCAGAGACAGCGCTCTCTCCTGCACACTCTTACCGTGAAGGTACGCGACCCCGTATTCGGTCGCCACGTAGTGGACCGCTCCGCGAGTGGTGACCACGCCGGCTCCCGGCTTCAGACTTGCCACGATGCGTGACACTTTGCCCCCCTCCGCAGTGGAGGGCAGGGCGATGATAGCGCGGCCCCCATCGGAGCGGCCGGCGCCCTGGTTGAAGTCGGACTGTCCGCCGATCCCCGAATAGAACCTAGTTCCCAGCGAGTCGGAGCACACCTGCCCGGTGAGGTCGACCTCAAGAGCCGTATTGATGGCCACCATCTTGTTTTGCTGACCAATGATGAAGGGGTCGTTCACGTACTCGGTCGGGTTGAAGGAGAAAAGGGGGTTGTTGTCAACGTATTCGTACAGATTCTTGGTGCCCATGGCGAAGCTGGTGACTATCTTCCCCCGGTCCAGAGACTTCTGATTGCCGGTGATGACGCCCTCTTCTATCAGAGGGATGATCGCGTCGGTGATCATCTCCGTGTGGATGCCCAGGTCCTTCTTGCCCCTGAGCAGGGAGACGACCGCGTGGGGGATGCGTCCGATCCCCACCTCGATGGTAGAACCGTCTTCAACAAGAGAGGCGATATGCTCTCCGATGGCCTGCGCTACCGACCAGGCATCCGACGCCCAGCTGCCGGTTTGAACATCGTCTATGAAACCGGCGTAGGTGGTCTCGATCAGCGGCTCGTCCACCGGCACGAGAATGTCCAGGTCGAGCACACTGATGAAGCTGTCACCGAGAGTCCACGGCATCTGGGGGTTCACTTGGGCGATCACCAGGCCTGCATTGGCTGCCGCCGCCTTGACAATGTCGACCGAGACGCCCAGGCTACAGCGGCCCTGCTGGTCCGGCGGGGTGACTTGGATGAGCGCCACATCAAGAGGCATCTCCCCACTGGAGAACAAGCTGGGGATATCTGAGAAGGGGATGGGGGTGTAGTCGCCGTAGCCCTCCTGGATCATGTTGCGCACGTTGGCCGATACGAAGAACGTATTGACCGAGAAATAGTCCGCGAGTTCCTTGAAAGCGTAGGGGGCATCCCCGAGAGTGAGTGATGAGAGAACCTGGGTGTCCGCCAACTCGGCGTGGCGGGCAACCAGGGCCTGCACCAGATGGAGAGGCTGCGCCACTCCACTGCCGATGAACACCCTCTGCCCGGGCCTGATGGCCGCGACCGCCTCCTTGGCGGTCATGATCATGTCGCCGTATTTTTCCTTCCAGTCGCTGTCGTAGTCCTGCTTCGGCGTGGTGCTCATTTGGCACCTCCCGTCCTAAGCTGGATTCGCGCGTCTGCTGCCACTGAATCCTCTCCTGGTTTGCCAACAATGAATGGATTGATGTCGAGTTCGGCGATCTGCGGAAAGTCGGTGACCAGCTGACTGATGCGCTGCAGCGCTTCACCGATAGCCGAAAGGTTGACCCCGGCTTCGCCTCTCACACCCTCCAGCAGCTTGTAAGATCTAGTGCCCATGAGCATACTCATGGCCTCCCCGTGAGTAATCGGGGCCAGGTGGAAGGTGACATCCTTCATCACCTCGACGAAGATGCCGCCCAGTCCGAACATGAGCATGGGGCCGAACTGAGCATCACGGGTCATACCGAGGATGACCTCCCGGCCTTTCGGCACCATACGCTCTAGGTACACACCCTCCAGCACCGCGTCGGGGAGCTTCCGGGCTATGCGGAGCATCATGAGTTCGAAAGCGTCGGCCACTTCTTGGGCGCTGTTGAGGTTGAGCTTGACTCCCCCCACGTCCGACTTGTGGATGATGTCAGGGGAGGAGATCTTCATAGCGAGGGGGTAGCCGAGCCGGGGCGCGGCCTCCATGGCCTCGTCGGTCGTGGCCACCAGTCGTCCATCGGGTACCACGAAGTCGTAGGCGCGAAGGATGTCCTTGGCTTTTACCTCTCCCATGTATGGGCGTCCAGTGCGGAGCTGGCGGGCGATGATGCGCTCCACCCGGCGGCGGTTCACCGGGAAACGGGCAACGACCCGGGGCGGACGCATCCGCCAAGCTGCATAGTCCACCATGGCCTTGAGAGCCGCCACAGCGCGTTCCGGGGACGGGTAGTCGGGCAGGTTATGCGCGACCAACTCATCACGTCCCGGCATGATGTCCTGTCCCCCCATGAAGGTGGCCAGAACAGGCTTCTCTCCACGGACGGCGGCGGCGATGGCCCGGGCCGTCTCCGCGGGTTTGGTCATGGCCTGGGGGGTCAAGATGATGATAACGGCATCGACCATGGGATCCGACTGCGCCGCCTCTACGGCCAAAGCGTAACGGCTGGGGTCGGCGTCGCCCAGAACGTCGATAGGATTACCAACACTGGCCGCCGCGGGAAGCTTCTCCCGGAGGCCGTCGGCCGTCTCCGGGTGCAGGGCGATCACCTGCATTCCGGCGTGCTCCACGGCATCGGCGGCCATGATGCCGGGACCTCCGGCATTGGTGATGATGGCCACCCGGTCTCCCTTCGGAAGCGGTTGCATGGCCAAGGCGGTCGCCAAATCGAAGAGGCCCTCGAAAGTATCGGCTCGTATGACGCCGGCCCGCTTGAAAGCGGCTCCATAGGCGATGTCCGCCCCCGCGAGAGCCCCAGTGTGCGACGAAGCCGCTTTGGAGCCAGCGGAGGTCGTGCCGGCCTTGAGTATCACCACCGGTTTTAGGGCGGCCACGGATTCCGCGACACGGATGAACTCG
Organism: Actinomycetota bacterium; assembly: GCA_012729575.1. GTDB lineage: Bacteria > Actinomycetota > Thermoleophilia > RBG-16-64-13 > RBG-16-64-13 > RBG-16-64-13. Next base: position 11,723 of record JAAYCW010000087.1, read on the forward strand.
TCTCCAGACCCGATGCTCTCCAAGTATCCGACGATGACCTTGGTCTCTTCATCGTCGGCGAGGGCGGCCAAAAAATCGGTCTCGTCAAGGTCGGCCTTATTACCGATACTCAGCAGGGTGGCCAAGCCGAGTTTGCGTTCAGCAGCCCAGTCCAGGATGGCCGCGCAAAGGGCACCCGACTGAGACAGGACCGAGATCCTGCCCGCTTTCGGCATATGGGTTGCGAACGTAGCGTTCATCTTGTGATGAGTGTTGATGAGGCCCAGACAGTTCGGTCCCATCAACCGCGCTCCTGAGGCGTGGCAGAGATCCGCTATCTCCTTTTCGAGACGGGCGCCCTCCTCATCGACCTCCTTGAAGCCGGCGGTGATGACCACCACAGCCTTGGCCTTCGCCCTCAGCGAGCTGATTACCGCCCCTTTGACGGCCGCAGTCGGCACGGCGATCACACTCATATCAATGGGTTGGCCGTACTCTTCAAGGCTGGTGTAGAACTTCTGGCCCATCAGTTCGCCACCGGACGGATTGACCGGGACGATCTCGCCTTCAAATCCCCCTTCAACTAGGTTGGCTACTACCGAATAGCCCACCTTCCCCTCTGTGCGGGAAGCCCCCATTACGGCTATGGTATTGGGATAGAGGAGAAACTCAAGCATTTGAACTACCACGTCCTCTCGAAATTTTCTGAGGTCTATGAATCTATTGAGGTTCTAGCGGGTTTACAGAGACGGGCTGCGTGCGCACGGCACACATCGCACCCAGAGCAAACTAGGTGGAGCCAACTGACTATGATACTACGACCGTTGGTACAATTGCGACCGAGGAAGGACGGATAGAGGGTGGGACACCCGCTCTGACGAGGTCATGCCCATGCGAAATGTGCTCAAAGCCATCGGAGCCGCTCTGGCAGTGATCGCCCTCTGCTCGCCCCTGATCTTCTGGTCGGCCGGCGACGCGCAGACACGCCCCACGGAGCTCTCGGAGGCGACGGTCACCATCACCGTGGCTCCGACCGTGGTTGTCACAACCACTCTCCCTCCGGGTGAGACCACCACCTCCACCACTGAAGTGGTGGCCGAACCGAGCAGTACTACGACGACCACGGAGCCGCCCCTCGAAATCACTGTGGCTGCGGTCGGAGATGTGCTCACGCACATGCCCATCGTGGACTCGGTCAAGGTCCCCGGCTTTGATTCGTATGACTTCCGGCCGGTGTTTGCCCCTGTCGCCCCTTATCTCACCGAGGCCGATTACGCTGTGGCGAATCTGGAGACCCGTTTGGCCGGGGCCGACTTCGGCTACAGCGGATATCCTCGTTTCAACTCGCCTGTCTCTCTGGGATTCGCACTGGACCGGGCGGGGATCGATCTGGTGGCTACGGCGAACAACCACTCTCTTGACCTCGGTTGGGACGGCATCGTCAACACGCTCCATAATCTTGATTCCGTAGGGTTGGCCCATGTGGGCACACATCGGTCTCCTGCGGAGAAGGCGGCCCCCTTCGTGGTAGACATCCAGGGGGTCAAGGTGGCCTTCCTAAACTACACGTCATATCTGAACGGCTTGGTGCCGCCGGCAGAGCACGAGGCCTATGCCGTCAACATCCTCGATGTCGATGCGGTGGCGGCGGAAGCCATGATGGCCCGCGTGTGGGGAGCGGACATCGTCATCGCCCTTCTCCACTACGGCGACCAATACGAGCGACAACCGAGTGAGTTCCAGCTCGAAGTCTCAGAGGAGATCCTGTCCCGCGGTGTCGATGTGATCTTGGGGTCTCATCCTCACGTGGTCCAGCCCATCTCTCACTTCTTCGATTTCACGAGCTGGAGGGTGAACGACAAGTACGTTGCCTACTCGCTTGGAAACTTCGTGTCGAACCAGCGATGGAGATACTCCGACAGCGGGCTTATCGCCTACGTGCACATCGAGAAGAAGGGTATCCGGGCTTACGTGACCGGCATAAGTTATCTCCCCGTTTACGTGCAGCGTTCGGACGAGTCGAGTCCGTTGCGCTACCGGGTACGGCCGGTCGTGCCCGGGTCGCATCCGGACACTGATACGACCATCACCGATGCCGATGCACAGCGGATGGCCCAAGTGTGGGAGGAGGTCCGTGAGTCGCTGTACCGGCCGGACGAGCGCATCTCTCCTCTTAACCCGCGGGATCTGGGCCTCTGAAGCTCCGTTTCTTTCGCTCTTCTGGTAGCATGCCGACACCATGATCGAAGTAGAACGGAACAGCCCTGTCGATGCCGGTGCTCTCAGCGAGTTCTTTTCCCGCTGCGGGTGGGAGGAACCGGAAGGCGCTACGAAGTTGGAGTGGGCGTTGGCGGCGTCGGAGGAATGGGTCGTTTGCAGGCTCGACGGGCAGATGATCGGCTTCGGCAGGTCTTGTCGCTTGGGGCCCGTGAAGAGAGTGGTGTTCGATCTAATAGTGGACCCGCGCTTCAGGCACACCAGGCTGCGGGGTGAGATAGCCCGGCTCTTGGCCGAGAGCACCGGGGGGATGGAGGAGATCTCCTTCTTCACCGAACGGTGGGCGTCGCGGTCCAGGTACCTTCCGGTCCAAGAGAAGGGCGCTGGCCGGCCGGAGGATACACCATCGGCTCCACCGAAGGCCTATCTGGGCAAGCGGTCCCTCATCGCAGGAGGAGAGGAATGAGCCGGTATCGGGTCACGTGCATCCCAGGCGACGGCATCGGACCTGAGATCATGGCGGCGGCTAAGACGGCCCTAGCCGCAACACAGGTGAACATCGGGTGGGTCGATGTTGAGGCGGGGGCGGACGCGATGGACAAGTGCGGGACGCCCCTGCCGGATTCGGTCATCGAATCCGTCCGCGACACCAAGGTGGCCCTCAAGGGACCCGTGACCACTCCCATCGGCTCGGGGTTCCGCAGCGTCAACGTGGGCCTGCGTAAGGCTCTGGATCTCTACGCCAATCTGCGCCCGGCCGTCAGCATCCCGGGTGTGCGGACCCGGTATGAGGGCGTGGATCTTGTGGTCGTGCGGGAGAACACCGAGGATCTCTATGCCGGTATCGAGCACATGGCCGGTGAAGACGCGGCCGAATCCATCAAACTCATCACCCGCAAAGGGTGCGAACGGATCGCCCGCTTCGCTTTCGACTATGCCCGGCGCGAGGGTAGGCGCAAAGTGACGGCCGTGCACAAGGCCAACATCATGAAGCTCACCGACGGCCTCTTCTTGGAGGTCTGCCGCCAAACGGCCGCCGGCTACCCCGAGATCGAGTTCGAAGACAGGATCGTGGACAACATGTGCATGCAGTTGGTGCAGAAGCCCGAACTGTACGATGTACTGCTGTGTCCGAATCTCTATGGAGACATTCTTAGCGATCTTTGCGCCGGGCTGGTCGGGGGCCTGGGCGTGGCCCCGGGGGCCAACATCGGCCTGGAGATGGCCGTCTTCGAACCTGTACATGGGTCGGCGCCCAAGTACGCGGGCAAGGACAAGGCCGACCCTACCGCCCTCATCCTGTCGGCCGTCCTCATGCTCAGCCACCTCGGTGAGGTGGACGCGGCTCACGCGCTCTTCGAGGGCGTGCGCCGCGTCATAGGGTCAGGCAAGAGGGTCACCTACGATCTGGGTGGCTCCTCGGGCACGAAGGACATGGGGGAGGCCATCGCTGAAGAGGTGGCGCGGCTCGTGAGTTGAGGGCCGGCGCAGCCCGGCTGCACTCTCCAACACAGCCCAACCGGGTCGAGGTAACCGCGCACCGGCCGCTCGACACCGCGACACACGGGTGCTCTCCATCGTCTGCCGGGGTCGGCATCCGCGGGGCGACACCCCGGGTGGGTGGTCAGTCCTGCAAGAGGCCTGCTTCCGTCCAGCCGCGCTTGAGCCAGTAGATGCGCACCCGGCGTTCCAGCTCTTCCCGGTCCAGAGCGGGGGCCACGTCGATGGACTCCCGGAAGAACCGCTCCGCCACAGTATCATCGGCCGGGGTGGCTCCAAAGGCCAGGTTGAGACGACGGATGCGGGTGATGGTCTCGGTTGATAGCCGCTGTAGGTCCTCTCTGGAGACCTCAGCGCCGTTGAGCTGGCCGACGGCCGATTTCAGCCGGTCCCAATCCATGAAGTCCCGGTAGAAGCGGCACATGATGAGGCCGTCCATGACGAGCATGCGGTCCTCCCAGTCGATGTAGGTCTGCACATAAGCATCGTCGTCGAGCCCGTCGAGCACCCCGGCCAGCTCCGCCTTGTAGAAGGTGGCCCGTAGATGACACGCACCTCGCACATTGACCGCGTAACTGAGAGCCATGCCTTTGAGTCTACGCGGCTCGTATCCGGGCGGGTCGAGGCGTTTTGAGGTGATGGACCAGTCTGCCATGCCCAGGTCGGCAAGAGCATCGTCCAGGCCGCGAGCAAGGGTCACCCCCAGCGGGGTCGAACCGGTGGCGAGGGTCTCGAGCAGCGCATCGATCGCTTTCACGTCTCCGGGGTCAGGGCCTTCTGCCAGGAATCCCAGTTGTTTCGCTTTGATCACGGCCGCGACCAGGTTGGCGGCACTGATGGTGTCCATGCCGAGCTTGTTGCAGCGCTCGCTGAGTTTGGCCACGTCCCGGGCGTGTTTCACCATGCAAGAACCGCCGAAGGCGTAGAGGGTCTCGTACTCGGGCGCGTGAAGCTCGCGACCGGCTTCCGGTCCGTTTTTGAGAGTCAGACGTTTCCGGCAGCGCAGGGGACAGGGGGGGCAGGTGCCGTGCTCGACAGTGGCCCAGTCCGCCCAGCCCTCTGCTTCCAGGGTAGCGTGGTGCGGGGCGGAGCCCTGTCTGAAGAAGTCGGTGGGGAAGGTCCCGGCTGCATTCAGCATGCGGACCATGACCGGAGTACCATAGGTGTGATACGCGGTAGCCGTCGGGGAATCAAGGGCCAGCCTCGAGACCTCCTTGCGGGTCAAGGCGAACTGCTCTTGCGCCTCCAGCTTGGTTCCTCCGGGGGAGGTGGCGCTGACCGCCTTCAGCTTCTTGCTCCCGAAAACGGCGCCCAATCCTCCCCGTCCCAGGGTGTGCGCCTCCTCGTGCATAACCGCCGCCACCTTCACGAGGTTCTCTCCCGCCACACCGATGGAAAGGACTGCGGAACGCTTATCGAGCGCGGAGAGGATCTCGGCCTCCACTGCGAAGGTGTCCCGGCCCCACAGATGAGCGGCCGGCAGCAGCTTAGCGCCGTCGCTGTCGATATGTAGCTGCACCGGGGTGGAAGACGCTCCCCTGATGACCACGGCGTCCCAGCCCGTCTCTCCGAGCGTACGGGCGAATGTCCCCCCGCAGTAGGTCTCGAGCCAGATGCCTGTGAGAGGGCTTCTCGTGAACACCCCGAAACGATCGGAGCCGGACATCCCGTAAGCCACCAACCGACTCGGGGTGATGGCTATGATGTTGTCCGGGGAGAGGGGATCGGCAGCGGTATCGAGATACTTCTCGAGCAGACGGATGCCCAGGATCTTGCCGCCGAGACCGAGGGTACCCGAACAGTCGATCTCGTCGAGGCGAGAGTTCCCTGCGCCGAGATCGACCAGGAGAACGTTTCCCACTTCACTCACGCCGGCCTCCTCGTGCTCGAACTTGGCCTCGCCGCCCGTCTTCTCAGGTGCCGACGGCTACCTACCTCCGGGTGCAGTGGCGGCTGTGCCTGGGGTCACCGCGCATACCTGCGCCAGCGTCTCTTCAACGATATCCAGACCTCGAGCCAGAGTCGAGTCCTCGATGGTCAAAGGCACCAGGAAACGGACCACGTTATGGTAAGTGCCGGCCCCCACGTTGATCACGCCGTTCTCGTAGAGCTTGGCTCGGAAGGTCTTGGCCAGATCTCCTGCAGGTTTCTTGGTCTCCCTGTCCTCCACCAACTCCACGGCGGCCATGGCCCCGATACCGCGCACGTCGCCGATCACCGGGTATTTGGTCTGGAGGGTTCGGAACCGGTCCCGGATGAGGTCGCCGATCACCGGCGCACGCTCCAACAAGTCTTCGCTCTCGATGATCTCGAAGGTGGCCAATCCTGCCCGACAGGCTGTGGGATTGCCTCCGAAGGTCGTGCCGACGCCGCTTGGATGCACCTTATCCATAATCTCTTGCCGCCCGGTGACGCCGGCGATGGGGAAGCCCGCCCCCAAAGCTTTGGCCGTAGTCATGAGGTCGGGAGCCACCCCCCAGTGTTCCATGGCGAACCACTTGCCCGTGCGGCCCATACCTGTCTGGATCTCATCGGCTATGAGAAGGATGCCGTGTTCCTCACAGATCTTCTTGATCTTGCCCAAGTACTCGGGGGGAGGCACGATGAAGCCCCCCTCTCCCAGCACCGGCTCGGCGATGACAGCGGCTACATCGTCAGCGTTGACGTGCTTCTCGAAGGCGTTCTGCAACAACTGGGCACACTCGCAGCCGCAGGAGGGATACGACAGGCCGAGCGGGCAGCGGTAACAATACGCATAGGGGATGCGGTAGATGTCGGAGGCATAGGGTCCGAATCCTACTTTGTACGGGCTCACCTGAGAGGTGAGGCTGAGGGTCATGTATGTCCGCCCGTGGAATGCGTCCTCGAACGCGACAATGGACTTGCGGCCCGTCGCGTAGCGGGCGATCTTGATGGCGTTCTCGACGGCTTCGGCACCTGAGTTGAGAAAGAAGGTGCGTTTGGCGAAACGGCCGGGAGCGTGTTTGTTGAGTCTCTCTGCCAGTCGGAGGTAGGACTCATATCCGACCAACCCGAAGCAGGTGTGCGAATACAACTCGGCCTGGGCCTGGACGGCCGCCACAACCTTAGGATGGCAGTGGCCCACGTTCATAACGCCGATGCCCGCCGCGAAGTCGATGTATTCTCTGCCCTCCACGTCGGTGACGACTGCGTTGCGAGCCTTGGCCACGTACACTGGCGCGGTGGCAGGGACGCCTCGTGGGATGTTCGAGGCTCGAAGGGCGGTAAGCTCTGCGTTGTCCATTTGTCATCCCTCCACTTCGTGATCGCCGCGAGGCCGTTCGTTCGCGGCCGGGCCCCTGCTCTTCTGCCGAGATTATCATGAGCGTGTGTCCGTTGCCGCCCACGGCATCTGAACCACACTTCAGACCCGGCACCAACGGTCGCTCCTTGCATTGACCTCCATTGCTAGTAAACTAAAGATTCAGCGCACTGAATGCTTGAGGAGTCTATCTTGGACAGCAATAAAGGGAATATCTTCGCCGGCCCGGCACGGGCGCCACACCGCTCTCTACTACACGCCGTCGGGGTGGAACGTGCGGACATCGGTAGGCCGCTTATCGGGGTCGCCAACTCTTACAACGAACTGATCCCGGGCCACATCCATCTCAACTCGCTTGCCCAGCAGGTGAAGTACGGGGTCTATCAGGCCGGTGGGATACCTCTGGAGTTCAACGTCATCGGCGTTTGCGACGGAATCGCCATGAACCATGAGGGCATGAACTACTCGCTCGTCTCCCGGGAGGTCATCGCCGATTCCCTCGAGATAATGATCAAGGCCCACGCGCTGGATGGGGTGGTGCTCGTCACAAATTGCGACAAGATCGTGCCCGGGATGGTAATGGCCGCAGCCCGGCTCGATATACCGGCCGTCTTGGTTTCGGGCGGCCCCATGCTGGCCGGTGATTTCCAGGGGGCGAAAGTCAGTCTGAGCCAGGTCTTCGAAGGGCTTGGCCGTTACATCAACGGTGACATGACGGTCGAAGAGCTGGAACAACTGGAGGAATGCGCCTGTCCGACCTGCGGTTCGTGCGCAGGTCTGTTCACGGCCAACTCGATGAGCTGCGTTGTGGAAGCACTCGGCCTATCCCTGCCGGGTGACGCCGCCATGCCGGCACCCTTCTCGGGTCGCCTCATCCTGGCCCGGCACAGTGGAGCCGCTGCGGTCGAGGTGGCGAAGAAGGGGTGGGGCGTCCGGCGGTTCATCACGCCCGCCAGCGTGCGTAACGCTTTGGTGGTCGATGCGGCTCTGGGCTGCTCGACCAACACGGTGCTACATGTCATGGCCATAGCGCATGAAGCTCAGGTCGAGCTTGAGCTCCACACCTTCAACGAAGTGGCCGACGGTACCCCTAATCTGGTCAAACTGGCGCCTTCGGGCAACCATCACATGGAAGACCTGCACCGCGCGGGCGGCGTCATGGGTGTTATGAAGCGTCTGGATGAGGCCGGCCTCGTCGATGGCTCTGTCCCGACGGTCGGCGGTGTCGACATGGCCACTCAGTACAAGGCGGCGGTGATCCAAGACGAGGAGATCATCCGGCCTCTCGACCGGGCCTATCGGGAGACCGGCGGTTTGGCGATGCTCTTCGGCAACCTGGCTGCCAAAGGGGCTGTGGTCAAGGAATCGGCGGTGCTATCTGAGATGTTGGTCCACCGGGGACCGGCCCTGGTGTATGACGATGAGCCTACCCTTATGGCCGCTATAGAGGCGGGGAAGGTCAAACCCGGTTCGGTGGTCGTGATCCGTTATGTAGGGCCCAAGGGCGCGCCCGGCATGCCTGAGATGCTGACGCCTACCTCCGCCATCGCGGGCGCGGGATTGGGCGATAGCGTGGCGCTGATAACCGATGGCCGCTTCAGCGGGGCCAGCCGTGGAGCCAGTATTGGCCACGTGGCGCCGGAGGCCTATGAGGGCGGCACCATCGCCCTGGTAGAGGACGGGGACATCATCAGCATCGACATCCCGAACCGGACGTTGACGCTCGAAGTCCCCGAGGAGGAGTTGACGCGAAGGAGGACGGCGTGGCAGCGCCCGGCTCGGGAGTACTCGGGCGTGCTGCGCCGCTACGTAGCCTTCGTGTCGGGAGCCGATACCGGGGCGGTACTGAGCAGCGAAGCATCCGCTTCCTGATCCTCGCCTCGGCTGTCCCTGAGACTCCCCAGTATCTGCCCGGGCTCGATGCCGGGCGATCGTACAAGCGTGCATGAAGAGACAGCGGAGCGCACTATGAAAGCAGCCGAAGTGATCCTCGAAGCGCTGAAGCGCGAAGGGGTCGATACCATATTCGGGTTTCCCGGGGGGAGCGTCATCCCCCTGTACGATGCCCTCTACAACTCAGACATCAATCACATCCTGGTGAGGCATGAGCAGGGAGCCGGGCACATGGCCGACGGCTACGCCCGGGCGTCGGGCAAGGTGGGAGTGTGTTTTGCCACCTCCGGCCCGGGAGCCACCAACCTGGTTACAGCCATCGCCAACGCTTATATGGACAGCGTGCCCATGGTGGCCATAACCGGGCAGGTCAGCCGACATCTCATAGGCTTGGACTCCTTCCAGGAGGCCGATGTGACCGGGATCACGCTCCCCATCGTCAAACACAGCTATCTCGTCAAGGATCCCACGACCCTCACCCGCATCATCAGGGAGGCCTTTCACATCGCGAGCACGGGGCGGCCCGGACCCGTCGTCGTCGATATCCCTGTGGACGTGACCAAGGAAGACGTGGAATTCGACTCAGCGGTTCTCCCCGCCATGAGATTGCCCGGATATAAGCCCAACCTGAAAGGGCATCCCAAGCAGATCAGGGCGGCGGCCCAAGTTATCGCCGCTGCTCAGCGACCGGTTATCTACGCGGGCGGGGGGGTCATATCGGCCAACGCTTCCGACGAACTGCGAGAGCTGGCTGTCTACAGCCAGATCCCGGTTACCGCGACTCTCACCGGGAAGGGATGCTTCCCGGAGGATCACGATCTGTCCATGGGTATGCTGGGGATGCACGGTACGCCTTACGCGAACTACGCGATCAGCCGGTCCGACCTGGTCATAGCGGTCGGAGTGCGATTCGACGACCGGGTCACCGGGAAGCTGGAGGCTTTCGCGCCCGAGGCCGGGTTCGTGCACATCGACATCGACCCTGCGGAGATCTCCAAGAACGTGGTGGTGGATATCCCCATCGTGGGAGACGCCAAAACGGTGCTGCCGGCCTTGCTGGCCGAACTCAAAAAGCTCGATCTCTCGTTCGACCGGCGGCGGGAGTGGACGGAGCAGGTGGAGACGTGGAAACGCGAGCATCCTTTGGCGGTCAAAGAGGCGGAGAATGGTGACATCATGCCGCAATCGGCAGTGAAGAAGATCTGGGAGATCACCGACGGCGAGGCTGTCGTTTGTACAGAGGTCGGTCAGAACCAGATGTGGGCTGCACAGCATTATCTCTGCCGACATCCCCGCACCTTCATAAGCTCGGGCGGACTGGGAACCATGGGATTCGGGTTTCCGGCGGCCATCGGCGCTCAAGTGGCGCGTCCGGATGCCCTGGTGGTCGATATTGCGGGTGACGGCTCGTTCCAGATGACTTCCCAGGAGTTGGCCACCGCGGTGCAGTACGGCCTGCCGGTGAAGGTCTGCATCCTGAACAACCAGTATCTGGGCATGGTGCGGCAGTGGCAGGAACTGTTCTGGGACAAGCATTACAGTCAGACCTGCATGGAGTGCCAGCCCGATTTCGTCAAACTGGCCGAGGCCTACGGTGCCGAGGGGTACCGGGTGGAGGCATCCACCGATCTGGAAGGCGTCCTACGGACCGCTTTTGCAAGTGACCGACCCGCGGTGATCGACATACGGGTGAAGCGGGAGGCCAATGTGTTTCCGATGATCCCCGCCGGGGGGACCATCCACGACATGATGGAGCGTGAACTATGAAACACACGCTTTCGGTCCTGGTCGAGAACAAGCCTGGCGTCCTGACGCGGGTGGCCGGTCTCTTTGCCCGGCGAGGATTCAACATCGACAGTCTGGTGGTGGCGGAGACGGAGAGCGCCGCGGTGTCGCGTATGACCATAACGGTTGAGGAGCAGGACCAGCCGGTGGAGCAGGTGACCAAACAGTTGCACAAGCTCATCAATGTTCTCAAGATCACCGATCTCGATCCCAGCGGTAGCGTGGAGCGGGAACTTCTCCTCATCAAGGTCAAAGCCGATGCCGAGTCACGCTCGGCGATCATGCAGATCGTGGAGATCTTTCGAGCGAAGATCGTCGATGTGAGCGCGGAAGTGCTCATCGTCGAGATGACGGGGACGCGTGAGAAGGTGAGCGCCTTCATGGAACTCCTCACCCCCTTCGGAGTGGTGGAGTTGATGCGTACCGGGCGGATAGCGATGAGCCGCGGCAAGCGCGCGACCTAGTCTGGGCGCAGGTTGTGTTACCGTGCCATGACGCACCGAAACAGGAGGTAGCTGGGTAAGATGCTGTACGACAAAGACGCCGACCTAGGTCTGCTCGATGGGCAGACCGTAGCCGTCATCGGCTTCGGAAGCCAGGGGCATGCACATTCGCAGAACCTGAGGGATAGCGGGGTCAAAGTAGTGGTGGCCGAGGCTCCCGGCACTGCCGCCTGGGATCGAGCGGCGGCTGCAGGGTTCGAGGTGCTGACCGCCAATGCCGCCGCAGCTGTGGCGGACGTCATCATGATGGTGGTCCCGGACCAGACCCAGAAGGTGGTCTACGAGACCGCCGTGCGCGACAACCTCAAAGATGGCGACATGCTGATGTTCGCCCACGGGTTCAACATTCACTACAGCCAGATCATCCCGCCGCCCGGCGTGGACGTCACCATGATCGCTCCCAAGGGACCGGGTCATCTGGTTCGTCGGGTGTACACGGAAGGTGGGGGTGTGCCGGCCTTGCTGGCCGTCTATCAGGACGCTACCGGCAAGGCGCGGGACCGGGCACTCGCTTACGCCAAAGGGATCGGTGCTCTGCGGGCGGGTGTCATCGAGACCACCTTCAAAGAGGAGACTGAGACCGACCTGTTCGGCGAGCAGGCGGTGCTCTGTGGTGGAGTCAGCGAGCTGGTGAGAGCGGGCTTCGAGACTCTGGTCGACGCCGGTTACCAGCCGGAAGTCGCCTACTTCGAATGCCTGCACGAGTTGAAGCTGATCGTGGATCTCATCCATGAACACGGCATCAGCGGCATGCGGTATTCGATCTCGGATACTGCCGAGTACGGAGATATGACTCGGGGCAAGCGCGTCATCAGCGATGAGGTCCGCGAAGAGATGGAGTACATACTCGAGGAGATCCAGACTGGGGAGTTCGCCCGGGAATGGATACTGGAGAACCTGGCCGGCCGTCCGGTGTATAACGCCATCAAGCGGGAAGAGTCCGAGCACGAGATCGAGGTCGTGGGCCGGGAGTTGCGGGCCATGATGCCCTGGCTTGGTAAGGGTGGTAGCCTGGACTGAGGGTTGCGTCCGGCGGATCGGACTGCCGGGCCGGCGGGCGGATACGGGAATCGAAATGGACCTTCAGGGGGCGCAGCTCCGGCGAGAGCCGGAGCTGCGCCCCCTTCACACTCAGCCCAGCTCGCCCTCTATCGCGGCGCCGACGATGGGCACGTCGCCGGCGTCTATATCGCCGATAAAAGCATCGGGGATGGCCACGTAGTCCCCAGGTGCGTCGGCAATGATTTCGGCTGCCGTGTACTGCTTCATCATGCGGGAGATGGTCACGCTCACCGATACCGTCAATGCCCGGGCTGCTCTCGTCATCGAGCGGTCCCTGCCTCGGATCAGGTTGAGATTGCGAGTGAGCCCTCCCTCCACCCCGATGACGGCCAACTCGTGCCTTGCGGATCCTCTCAGGGATATGCTGGGCAGGATCGATATGCCGAGCCCCTGGCGCACGAAGTTCTTCACCGCCTCCATGGTCCCCGCGCGATAAGACACGTTGGCTTCGAAACCCACGCGCCGGCAGGCCGCCATGACCAGCAAGGTGAGGTTGTAGGAGTCCGTGTAGAAGACCCATTCTTCATCGGCGAGTTCCTCGAGGCTTACGGATTCGCGCCCCGCGAGACGGTGGTCAAGAGAGGTCACCACGAGGAGATCCTCGCTACCGAGCAGGGTCACATTGAGAGTTCGCGGTGCTCCGGGTGCAGTCACTACGGCGAAGTCTATGGCTTCTTTTTGCACCATCTTCTGGAGATCGGCGTCCCCGCCTTCGACCAACTCCACCCGGACCCGCGGATAGTCGCGGTGAAACTGGGCAAGCAGACCTGGGAGCACATACGTGGATACCGATGGATTGCATCCCA
>JAAYCW010000088.1 GCA_012729575.1 Actinomycetota bacterium
ACCAGCACTACCCAGATCGCCAAGATCTGGGTACAGGTGGCCGGGGCGGTGCGGCGACCGGGCGTATACGAGGTCAGCGAAGGGGAGCGGGTCTTCGAGGCCGTTGCGGAAGCCGGTGGGTTTGCCGACGACGCCGACCAGCAGGCGGTGGCTCTGGCGGCGCAGCTCACCGATGGCTGCAGAGTCTACGTTCCTCGCATCGGTGACGCTGCTGCCGGGCAGCTGCAGATCCCAGCGGCATCGTCCGATGGCATAACCGCAACCGGGCCAAGTCATTCTGGTGGGGGCGGCGGCGCGGCTGCAGGCCCCGTTTCGCTCAACTCGGCCACGCTGGAGCAACTCGATACCCTGCCGGGGATCGGTCCCTCTCTCGCGCAGCAGATACTCAGCTATCGGGAGTCACACGGTCCGTTCACATCTATAGACCAGTTGACCGACGTGCCGGGCATAGGCGCGGCCAAGCTGGAGCAGCTTCGCCCCCTGGTCCAGTTGTGAGCCACCGATGGACGAGGGTGCGGTCTCCCATGACACCAGTGGTCGGGAACATGGTCGTCGCGGCTGGGCGGACTGGTTCGTGCGTAGAGCGGGGTTGGCCCGTTTCGCCACCTTTGCCTGCGCCCTGGGCCTGATGCTCTCGGCCTTCATCGGCCCCCAGTCGGGCTTGGCCGTGGGCGGGCTCACAGTGGCGATCGCGGCATCCCTGGGGGGCGTGATCTGGAACCATCGGCGCCAACAACAGAGGCTGTCGTCCCGCGAGGGCGGAGGGACCTGTGACGCTCGTGAAGTGCCGGACGACTCCCGCACGGCCACCCATCGCCCCCACGGAGTCGCGCATTCCGGGTACCGTCTTGGGTCCAGAGGCGCTCGGGGTCGCGACTCGTCCATCGCGGCTTGGCTGCTGGTCATACCGGTACTGCTGATCGGGCTCTTCGGCGGATACCTGGCCGGCAGCTTGAGGGTGGCGGCTCTAACGGACGGTTGCCTGCAGTCTCGGGTTGGCGAGAGTGTCCGGGCCGAACTGTGCATCGTGGGACAGGTGCGTTCGAATTCGGGATGGCAGAGTGCCACAGCTATGGTCACGAGTCTCGCGCGTATCGACGCTGAGGCCGGCGATATGAAGGCGCCTGGAAACGGGGCAGACGGGGCCGTCGCGGTGTCCGCGACGGCCCCGCTCGGAGAAAGGGCCACGGATGGGAATGACCCTGGAGTAGGCGAGAGGGTACTGCTGGAAGTGGCCCCTCCCGAGCGCTCGCTACCAAGCATCTGGGGAGATGCGGCGACGGGGTCGAACGGCTCGGACACGAGCATCCCTTTCGCCACTCTCAGCCAGGGAATGATCGTCACCTTCGAGGGCCAGATCGAGGAGCCCGACGGACCTTCGGATTCGGGTTACGACCAGTCTCGCCAGCTTCTCCACCAAGGCATCGAAGTGGTCTTTCATGCGGACGGACCCGACCGGATCGTGATCTTGGGCCGACGCGGGGGAGTCTCGGGATGGTTCGACCGGCTGCGCGAGTCGGCACGGGCGCACTTGAGCCTGGGACCTAGTGACAGCATCAACGAGGTTCTTCAAGGTGTGATCATGGGGGACACCGCCGGGATTGACGAAGGCTGGATGACGGACTTCCGGCGGTCCGGTACTGCGCACATGTTCTCAGTCAGCGG
>JAAYCW010000089.1 GCA_012729575.1 Actinomycetota bacterium
CTACGAGCCCCGGACTCGGCCGATACACCACTGCCGAACCTGCGGCCAGAGCTGGCCCTTGCCAATCTCAAGCGGCGCGACCTGCTGGGCGGGCTGCTGCATGAGTACCGGCTGCGGCGTAGTTTTGACACCCAACAGGCTGCTTGCAGTCAGGAGACGCAGGAGTCAAAGAACGGCGAAGTAAAGAAGCGACAGCAGCATCGGCGCTCCAGGTGAGGTGGTAGGGCTGCCACGAATCGTAGCCGATGTTGCGGTTGTGCAGGTCGGTTTGGGTTCTTGTACCCCTCACTCCTAGCCCAGATGTACTGCTGCCACGCTCTAACTGACCGTGGGCAGTCGCCTGCGCCAAGACCGTGCGGTGGTGTGCTATCCTCGTAACACATAAAAAGTTACGTATTGCGAGGCACTACGAACACCAAGACCTCGACAACTCTCCGCTATCTCGAAGCCCACGAGGTGTTCACCCTCGAGGAGTACCTCGCTGCCGTCGATCTCTCTGTCTCAGAGCGCACCAGGTTCGCCAACCTCCAGAATGCGATTCAGCGCGATCAGGCGTACCGCATCCGCAGGGGTCTTTACGCCTCGAACGTCGGCGTCTACCGCGACCGGGTGCCGAACGTCTATCTCGTCGCTTCGAAGGCCGCGAACGACGCCGTGGTGACCCACCACTCTGCTCTGGAGGCGCATGGCGTCGCCCACACTCCATTTCGAGCTGTCTACTTCACCTCTGCACAGAAGATCGGGGACTTCCAGGTTCGTGGCTACCGCTTTCATCGAATTCCGCTGCGGCGCTCGCAGCAGGGCGCGACTCTGGAGCAGTTCGTCGCGCAGGTGCGGGCCGGCGAGGCCATCATCCCCGCGAGTAGCAGAGAGCGGACCTTCGTAGATTGTCTGACCGACCTTCGTCTCGCTGGCGGACTTGAGGAGTTGGTGCGAAGCCTTGGCGGCTTCACCTCCGTATCGTCGGCGAAGGTCACCGACTACGTGCGGCTGTTGCAGTCGCCGACGGCTGCGGCTCGGTCTGGGTGGGCATTGGAGCTGTTCGCCGAGGAGTGGCGTATTGACCTGTCGGAGTTGGAGGAGCTACGCACCATGGTCGGCCGGGGCACGTATCGGCTGGCCTCCGGCCCTCAGGATCGGGGCTCCTTTGTCGCGCGGTGGCGTCTGTATGTTCCGGCCGGCCTGCCCTATGAGGAGTGGGCAAGAGGGTGACCCGTCCGCTTCTCACCTCGTCCATAGGGTTCTCGTCGCCGGTCGTCGACAAGGTCGAGCGACTCCTCGAGGTACTTGCGGCGCTGCAGGAGGATCCTCTGCTCGGACGCGCCTTCACTCTTCATGGCGGAACCGCTCTTAATCTCTTCTACGACCGAGCTCCGCGACTGTCGGTGGACGTCGATCTCATGTTCACCGGTGCGGTCGATCGTGACGTCATGACGGCCATGAGGCCGGAGATCGACCGCCGCTTCCGTGAGGTCGTTGGGGCACTCGGATACGTGGTCCAGGCGACCAACGACGAACACAGCGGCCGGACGTATCGCGTCAAGTACCCGGGTAGTCACGTCAAGGTCGACGTCAGCTACTTGGCGAGGATCGCCTTGCTGCAGCCAGAATTGAGGGCTTGCCGATTCGCCGACCCCTTGGTGACCTTCCCCGTCCTCCAACTCCCGGAGTTGGCCGCGGGCAAGGTGAAGGCTCTGATGGAGCGGGTGGCGGCGCGAGACCTGTTCGACCTCTTTCGGCTGTCCATGGAAATGCCGGCCCTGTTCGACGACGCACGGGCGCGCGCACTCACGATTCGAGCCGCCTGCACGGCTGACTCCTTTCCTCGGATGCTCAGGCCTACCGAGGCTCTCGGGCGTTTCGCCCAGCCACAGGTCGAGCTCACCGAGCCGCTGTATTCTGTCTTGAGGGCGGACGAAGCACCGGAGTATGAGACGATGCTTGAGAATGTCTCCCGATGGCTGGCTCCCTTGGACGACTTCTCTGCTGCCGAGATCGAGTTCGTGCGGCTACTCTCAGAGCATGCCGAATACCGGCCGCAACTGCTCTTCTCCGAGTGGCCGGATGTTCTTGATCGGGCCCGTGTTGATCCGGTCATGGAGTGGAAGGTGGTCAATCTGAAGAAGAGACCGGCGCCGGGCCGTTGAGCGAGTCATCCAAAAGGAGCTAGTTGTGGACCAGGCCAAGGAAGACTCGGTCGTGGCACCGGTGCGTTGGGTGACGGCTGAGTTGTGGCGCGTGGCAGACGATAGACAGGAACGACGCCGACCGCTGCGCGTTCGGATCTCTCGCTCTATGATGCTGACCGAAACAGATGCCTGAATATCAAGTTGAAGGCCGGGAATCCGCCCGTGCCTCGGTTCAGCAAGGATCTGGCGAAGCTGACACGAGAGGGCTTCGACGGTCTCTGGCTCCACGCGCTTGATGGTTGCGACGCGGGCACTTTCCCAAGAGCGTTCAGTAAGACGACCAAGGCCTCAGAGGGGGCGATCCAGCAACTCCCGTCCATGCCGCCGCCAGAGCCGAGGAGCTTCATCTTCGCATTCTGCGTCCTGCGTGGCGCAAAGGGGAAGATGTTGCTGATTCGGTCGGTCGCGTTTGCTGTTCCGGCCGACGAGAGCGGTAATGACCTTGGCGAAGGGGAGCACAAGGCAGGGGAAATCACAACGCATACGCGGCCAGGTGAAGAAACGCTCAACCTGGCAGTTTGTAGTGGGTCTGGGACTGCAGCCCATGCAGCGCTGCCCGGTCTGCCGCAAACGGTACTGGACCCGGGACGGCCGCCCGCAAGGAAACGGAAGCCGAGCTGGCCAAGGTAGCCGGGGCCATCGCGGCCGGCTCTGACATCGAGGCCTCCCGTTGTAAGGTAGATGACTTTCTCTACCAGCACTGGCTCCAGGCGGTGCGTCCCGCGGTGCGGGCTACCACCTATCTTTCCTACCTCTGTCATATCGAGCGCCACCTGGCCCCCGCCCCGGCAAGACTGTGATGCGTCACGCCACAGGAGGGGGAAAAGCTTCTATCAGGCAACCGATGGCGGGATTAGGTCGGCACCGACAGAAGCGGGCAGACAGGTCAGGGGCAAAGCACCCTTGCGGGGCCGCTCCACTTCAGAGTCATGCTCATTCCCGTCGGGCCAACCTATCAGCCAGGCGGCTTCAGGTACCTACCCCTCTCCACTTTGTCCACATTGGGGAAGGCCCAGGAGGGAGTATCACAGTCCACTTTCCGGGGGAGGCCCTGGGGGAGTTGGGGGTTGACGGGTGGCAACCGGGCCGCTATCTGTGTAGTGCGGCTCGCAGTCGCGTCCCTAAAGGCGACTACTACTA
>JAAYCW010000008.1 GCA_012729575.1 Actinomycetota bacterium
ACAATGGTGACTCCCGTTTGGCGAAGTCTCTTGATCTCTTCGATCAACTCCTCCACCTCCACCTGGGTCAAGCCTCCTGCGATCTCATCCAGAAGCAGAAGGCTGGGATCGGTGGCAAGCGCCCGAGCTAACTCGAGGCGTTTACGGTCAAGGAGAGTCAACGAGCCGGCAAGGACGTTCACCTTGTTCTGCAAACCGGTAATCTCCAGCACTTCCACACAGCGGCTGTATGAGTTCCGCTCAGACATGTTGCGACCGTGAGTCGCGGCCACGAGCATGTTCTCGAACACCGTCATGCCCGAAAATGGGCGGGGAATCTGGAATGTCCGACCTATGCCCACGCGACAGCGCTCGTGCCGGGGGAGTCCGGTGATGTCCCGGCCCTCGAACGCCACCGTGCCGGCATCGGCCCGCACCGCCCCGGTGATCAGGTTGAACCAGGTGGTCTTCCCTGCCCCGTTCGGGCCCACGATGCCCAACGCTTCACCTCTGTTGACGGAGATGCTGAGATCATCGATCACAAGGACGCCCCCGAAGGACTTGCGCAGTCCCTGAGTCTCGAGGGCTAGAGTCATCCGTGGATCCTCTCACATCCCATGCCACCACCCCTTTCCCCTGTGGATTCGGGTCGCTGTCCGCGGAGACCCCGCGGACAGCGACCCGCTCCGATTTACCTGCCCCGCGGCAGATGTTCTTCTTAAGCCAAAGGCTGCACTTTGTCGGCGACCGGGATGCCCACGCCCTTGGCGGCCGCATCCGTGACCACAACAAGCTCGTACGGATAATCGGTGCCCGTACGCCACTGGCCACCCACCTGAGGCGTCTTGTAGACGTTCGGGTGGATGTGGCAGGGACCGACCTGGAAGGGCGGGCCTGCCGGCACCGGCTCGGTGAAGTCGATATGCCCGCCGATGGTTTCCATCTTGGTCGCCTTCGTGGCCTCGATGATAGCGTTCTTGTCGTCTACATCCGTGGTGCGTTGCAGAACGTCGACCGCCCATTCGAAGACCAGGAAGTGCAGCAGCGGCTGGGTCCACTGAGCGCCGTTGTTACGCTTGGTGAACTCATCAGCGAACTGCTGACACGTCTCACCGGTCAGGGGCGATGTGAACGGATGGGTCGGGGTCCACCACACCTCAGTAGTCAGACCGTTGCCGATCTCACCGACGGACTGCACTGATTCGGGGAACAGCAGCGCCTTGGCGAAGCTGGCAAGCTTGGGGTTGAAACCCTGCTGCTTGCACTGCGTCCAGAAACTGGTGAAGTCCGGCGGAATGAACACGCCGATCGCCAACTCGCAGCCGTCCTTCTTGAACTCGCCTATCTGGGACTGGAAGTTCTCTGTCCCCAACTGGAAGAGAGAAGGTTTTGTAGCCGCATAGCCGGCCTCCTCCAGAGCGCCCGGCCAGGTCCCGTCGTAAGCTAAACCGTCAGCATCGTTAGAGAACATGACGGCGATCTTCTTGTTGGTCGGCACCTGGGCCCACATGTCCAGGTAGTTGGCGACCATGTCTTCCAGGCCCCAGAAGCAGTGGTAGGTCCACTGGAAGGTGGCGCTGAAGTCGCTGCCTGCACGCAGTACGTACGGCTGCCAGGGGCAGTCGTTGGAGAGACAAGGCTTGGCCAGCGCTTCGCACTGACTCGCGACGGGGGCGACCGTGTCCGGGGTGGAGGCCGTGAGGACGATGTCGACCTGATCGTTGTTCACCAGGTCGCCGGTCACCGCAGCCGCCCGAGCAGTGTCGGACTGGCTGTCCTTGACGACGATGCTCACGGGGTGTTTCTTACCATCTCCGCATACAATGCCGTCGCCTATGGCCTCTTTCGCGCGATCTACACAGTACTGGTCGGGGACCCCGAAGGAAGCTATACCGCCCGTGAGCGGACTCACGAACCCAAGCTTGATCTCGCGGCCCATCTCCTCACCAGCGGTGACCGACGTCTCGGTTCCGCCTCCGGCAGTGGTGGTCGTATCTCCGTCGTCATCACCGCAGGCGGCCACCAGACCCCCCAGGCCACCGGCCAGACCCACGGCTGCGCCGGCTACACCGGCCATCTTCAAGAAGTCGCGACGGCTGACTTCTTTGCCCGTGAGAAGCCTCTTCTCCTCCTCGCCCCTATTGTTCCTGTCCGTGTCCGCCATGATGCTCCTTTCAAAAAATCCGCGTCCCAATCGAGGCCCCGGTCCTGCCGACCGACGCGAGCCTCCGGGCACACTCTGCAAATACTAGCAGCATGTCTTTGGCTCTGCTACTGCGCGCCCTGCGGCGTTCCGGCACCTGTCAGAGCCGACCGTCCTACGCCTTCCAGATGCCTATGTCGCCAACATTGATGTCCTTCCGGGTGACGTCTACCGGACCGAGCTTCTGGGTCAGGTACCCAGGCTTCTCGATCAGCAGCGTGTACACGCCATCCTCGAGACCGCGTAGCCAGAAGTCCCCGTAGCTGTCGGTGACCGCCGTCGCCTTGAGGCCGCTCTCACCGTTGGCGGCGGTGACCGTCACGCCCTCGGCGCACAGGTCGTCCTCCTGGTCGAAGACGGCCCCCGCGATGAACTTCTTAGGCAGACCGATGTAATAGACCCGCGGCTCAACCTCGGCCAGTTCCGGCTTGAGCAGCTCAGCCCTGGCTATGAGGGCCTTGATCTTCGAATCATCCTCATCGCCGAAGACCATCGCGCCTGTAGGACAGGCGTCGACGCAACGAGGCTCGCTCCAACCATCGTCGAGAAGATGCGCACAGAATGTGCACTTCTGGGCGATGTTAAGGGCATCGTTGAAGTAGATGACGTTCTCATACGGACAGGCGGCGATGCACATCCGGTTGCCGCGGCACTTCTCCGGATCGATGATAACGATGCCATCGTCCCGCTTGTAGATGGCATGTGCATTACAGGCGGCTATACAGGGAGCGTCGTCGCAGTGCTGGCAGATGCTGTGCTCGTAGGTCACCATGACCTTGGGCACCTGGCCGCGGACGTTGTCGTACACCTTGTTCCAGAACTGCCCGGTGTCGGGCTGAGTCTTGGCGTAAGGGGACCAATCGTTGGCCACGTGCTCGTCCTTGCAGGCTATCTGGCAGTTGTAGCAGCCGTTACAGAGCCCATAGTCGATGACCATCACCTTGCCCATCACTCACCTCCCATGATGCAGGCCTCCAAGCCGGGACCCGCGCAGGGGTGGAAGGGCTTTTCAAAGGCATCAGGATACTTGCGTTTGAGCTCATCCAGATCGGTCTTCTCCACCTCGGCCAAGAAGCCGCTGACCGCGTGGCCCACAGCGTTCTTGGACGTGGTATGCCGAGGCACGATGGTATTGATCGCCCCTCCTCTGTCGATCACCCCCGGCTCTATGGGATCCCACTTAGCCCCATGATCCATGTAGATGACCTCGGGCATTATGCGTTCGGTCACGTAGGCCGCTCCCAGCACAGTGCCGCGCTCGTTGTATACGGAGACCACATCGCCCTGCTCGATCCCCCGCTTCTGCGCCGTCGAGGGGTGCAGCCACACCGGATGGTATTGATACCCGTCCGGACCGGTGATCTTGCAGGTGCCGATCTCGCGCAGCCAAGTGATGTCCTCATGCTGAGAGTGCACGCTCCACCGGGGATGATTGGAGATCACGAGCAACGGATACTTCTTAGAGCGTTCCGTCCCGACCGTCTCTTCATGGCTGACCCCTTGCGCCACCCATTTGGGCACCGGCGGCCGCTCGGGATCATCCGGGAAGTGCTCCTTGAGCCCGGTGGCCTCGAACTCCAACAGGCCGGTCGGCGTGGTGAGCGGGTCCGACCCTGGATCTTCGTAGAACCTCTGGAAGCCGGCCGGCTCGTCCTCCCAGCCTTCCGCCGTCGGCACGACGAAGTAACCCTTCTCGTTCAACTCCTCCCAGCTGATGAGGTCCGCGCAGCGCGAGGTCTCGTAGCCGAGCTTGATGAGGTCGGGGATGCTCCGGCCCCCGGTGTATTCCTCCAAGAGACCCAGCCGGTCGGCCAGCATGCACACGATCTCATAGTCGCTGTACGACTCCCCCAGAGGCTCGATGCACTTCCGCTCCGGGAAGAGCAGGTTGTACTGGCCGCTGAAAATATCGCCGGCTATGTCGTCCTCTTCCAGCTTGGTATTGACCGGGAGGATGATGTCGGCCAGGAGGGCGTCGTTCTCCAGCCAGGGATGCTGGGCCCACATGAACTCGATGTCCGGATGCTGCATGGCCCGCACGTAGTCGTTACCAGAGTTCCAACAGGTGATCCAAGAGGGAGAGTCGGTCCAGACCGCGTGAATCCTGGAACAACCTTCGGCCGGGTAGAAACGGTGGACGAACTGGTCTTCGCGCGGAGCCGTCTCCGACTCGCAGCCCCACCAGTCACACTCACCCTCCAGTATAGCTTTAGGCACGTAGGTCTTAGGCAGTGACGGGTGATTGGTATCGGAGGGATGACCTCCCGTGTAAGCAGTGCGCAGGTTGGGCACCCGCAACGGTTTGGGTTGGGCATACTGGTCGGGGAAGTCGAAGAGCCCCCACTCGATCATCTTGACCTGGTTGACCCCCGGCTTGCCCAGACCCTGCATGGCGAGGCATATGTTCTGCAGCCGGGCCGGTTCGGTCGCGTACGGACCGCGGATGCCGGGGCCGCCGTTGCCTATGACCACACTGGTACGTTTGGAAGCCCACTCCTCAGCCAAGGCCTTGATCACCCGGGCCGACACCCCACAGATGGGCGCCGCCCACTCCGGGGTCTTGGGGATACCGTCTTCCTCCCCCATCACGTAGGCCTCGAAAGCCTCCACGCCCACTGCGTGTGTCTGGAGGTACTCCTTGTCGTAGGTCCCGTGTTTGAACCACCAATAGGTGATGGCCAGGTAGAGAGCGGCATCGGTGTTCGGCAGCACCGGGATCCAACGGTCGGCGTGGACGGCTGCAGCGTAGTTGAGGTCGGGACACACGTAGATCTGTTTGATCCCCAGTTCCGTATACCAGTAGCTGAGCCTACTGGGGAGTTGACCCTGCCAGCCCCAGGGAGTGGTCTCCTGATCGCAGCCCCAGAAGAGAAGTAGCTCGCAGTTCTTGGCCACATCGTACAAGAGGTTGCTCTGCCTCCCCTGGCCGACCGGCTCACATCCCCAGAAGTGCTTACTCCCCCACCACCAACCCTCCCAGCTATCGGGCTGGCGGATCTGGAGGGTGTAACCACCCCAGAGCGGGAGCAACCGGCGGCCGGCGCCGTGGCAGGCCTGTACCACCTTGTTCTCACCATGCTGATCGCACTGATAGAGGAGGGCGGTGGGCCCATAGGTCTCTTTGATCCGATTCATCTCGAAGACGATCGTGTCGAGTGCTTCGTCCCAGGAGATGCGCACGTACTTGCTCTTGCCGCGGTTCTGAGTGTTGCGCCCGCCCGGTCCGGTGGAACCCGGAGCGCCCTGGGGATCCCAGTCGACGCGCTTCATGGGATAGCGGATCCGTGCCGGCGAGTACACGCGTTTCTTGTAGGCGATGGAGTAAGGAGGTATGAGCGTCTTCATGCTGGGCTCGAAAATGCTCCCCCGCACTTCCATCTTCCACGGGTTCATATCCCTCTCGGGGTCATACTTCCAATCGTAGTGCATGGGTCGGATGCGGATGATCCTGCCGTCCTTGACGTCCACCATCGATGCGTTGGAGCCATTTTCGGGGACACCACAGAAACTGATGTCGCGGACCAACGTCGTCTCGCCCGACCTGCCGTTCGGAGCTCGGTCCTCTGCCATCCTGCCTCCTTCTCACTCCCAGCATATTCCGTTAGATGGAATAGCTATTCCGCTAGAACGCACCATTCGAATATCGCACCGCCCAGGCGCTCAGTCAACCGCAAAAAGACGATCAATGGCGACGCGACCGAATCCGCACCCTCAGTCCCCACCGGCTCCGCCGCCGGTGGCTCTCCCCGCCAAATACTCGGTCATACGAGCGGCGGCCTCTTTGAGTATGTCGGTGTTCTTCCTCCGTTCCCTCGAACCGAAACGTTCGGCAGGGCAGACCACGGTCACCACTGCTTCCACCCGTCCATCGCGACCGAAGACCGGCGCCGATACCGCGCAGACTCCCACGTCCTGCTCCTCCAGATCGTAGGCGATACCCGTACGCCGGGCCTCGTCCAGACGAAGAGAGATCTCCTGCGGATCAGTTACCGTATTGGGGGTGAGCCGCGCCTGAGGGACGCCAAGAATCTTCTGCCTCCTGCCCGACGGCATGAAGGCCACATGCATGCGAAAACAGGAGTTGGCGAGATTGTCGAGCACCCGGCCCGTGGGCATGTCGAGTCGGAAACGGCGAGCGGTCGCCACCTGGTCGACAACCACGGCTCCACCCACACCCGCTACGGCCAGCTCGACGGTCTCCCCCGTGGCTTCGGCCAACTCCTCCAGAAACGGCCGCAATACCCGCGCGAACCCAACATACGACATGGCCAGATAGCCGAGCGGGAGGGCGGCGGCACCAAGGCGGTAGCGTTCGGTCTCGGGGTCGTAGAGCAGGAATTCCTTGACTTCCAGCGTCCTTAGCATCCGGTATGCGGTGGTCTTGGATATGCCGGCGCTCCTACAGATGTCGCCCAGGCTCCATTCCGGATACTCGACATCGAAAAGGGCCAGTATGCTCAACCCTCTGGCAAGAGCCCGGACGAAGAAGTCTCCCTCTACCTGGCCGTTCGCCGCACCGGACGTCCTTCGGCGTCCTCCCGCGCGCACCACCGGTGGCTCACGCCTTCTGCAGAAGGATCAAACCAAGGTTAAGGCTCTTCTCCAGAGTGACCTCCACGGTATACGGCTTATATCCGGCTGCGGTCACACTCACTTCGTAGCGCCCGTCCGGCTCAAGCCGGTCCACAGTGAACTCGCCGTAGTTGTTGGTGGCGCCCTCTCCCACCGTTGTTCCCCCTTCTGCCACCCTCACCTGGGCGTTCTCAGCGCACTCATCGGTATCCTCATAGGCGACACTCGCCGCCACGAAGACCTTATCCCACCGATAGAGGTTCTTGTACAGCACCCGAGGCTTGGTGCCGAGGTCGGCTCTGAAAGGCTCCAGCCCCTCTGCCGCGATGATTCTTGCCATCTCGGTATCATCGGCCAGCACTAGACGGATGGCCCCGGTGGGACATACCTGCGAGCAACGCGTCTCGCTCCATCCTTCTTCCAGCAGATGCACGCAACCCGTGCATTTCTGGGGTAGTGAGGCTTCCTCGTTCCAGTAGATGGCCCCGTAGGGGCAGCTCTCCACGATATCCTCCCGCCCCTTGGCCTTCACAGGGTCGATGATCACCAAACCATCCTCCCGCTTGTAGACCGCCCCGTCGGGGGTAAGGCAGGGAGCATGGTCGCAATGCATGCACGGCATAGGAAGGTAGGCCACCTGCACCAGGGGATACTGCCCACGCTCTTTGCGTTCGATGTTCATCCACCGGTGGCCGGACCAAGGCTGAGCCGCAGAATAGGGAGGGAAGTCGTTGCCGACGAACTCGTCCTTATCGGCCAAGAAACAGTCATTGCAGTCATGGCAAAGGCCAACGTCGATGATCAGGTTCCACTTCTTCATGCCGCTCGTTCCTCTCGATGGTCCACTAGTGAAACAGCAATCCCGTTAAGCGGAATACTCAAGGCCATCAGGCTACACCGTCAGACCTCTGGAGTAAAGGAGCCCCCCGCCGGCAAAACGGCGGGGGGCTCCTGTGACTCTCCCTATGGCGCCGGCCTTCCCGTCTTTCAACGATCGGAGCCGGACGGCGTGCCGGCAGATGCCCGGATGGCCTACTTCAAGGGATAGATGTTGTAACTCTCGCGCTCTTTGTCGGCCACTGGGCCGTAGGCGGTACCGCAGTAGGTATAGGTACGATCCGGGACGTCCTTGTGAACCTTCTCTTCGTCGATCTCCGCCACGCAACGGACCATGGAGCCGTCGCCCATGTACCAGCGGATCGGGAAGCAGTAGAAGCGGAAGCGCTCGCCGGAGACCTTGTCCAGGTCTCCACCGAGGTTCTCGACGCCCACGATGCCGTGACCCAGCATGTACTTGTGGCACGGTTCCCAGGTACCTTCCTGGCCGAGGGCTTCGAGTTCGCCGAACTTGGCGTCGTAGGCCTCTCTGCCGTGGACCTGGATGTAAACCTCTTTGTCGAACTCGGCGTAGGCCTCGATGCCGAACTTCTCGATGTACTCATCGGTGATCGGCTTGCCGGTAGCGCCGCGCAGGTTCATCATCGGCGGGCCGTTCTTGCCCATGGCGGTGTGGAG
>JAAYCW010000090.1 GCA_012729575.1 Actinomycetota bacterium
ACCTACAAGGTGATCGATGCCCAAGGTGGCGCTTTGCCGCCGGATAGCCCCGGCGAACTCCTGATCAAGGGTCCGGGAGTCTTCACCGGCTACTACCAGAACGACGAGGAGAACGCCAAGGTATTTGACCCGGATGGATTCTTCCACACGGGGGATGTGGCCAGGATCGACCGGCGAGGGTACGTGACCATAACCGGCCGTCTGAAAGAGATGATCAACCGGGGAGGTGAGAGCATCAGCGCCACTGTGATCGAGGACCTCATAGGCCGTCATCCGGAGGTGGCGGCGGTGGCGGTCATCGCTATGCCTGACCCTGTTATGGGAGAGCGGGTCTGCGCTTACATCGAGCCCAAGCCCGGCGCCCACCTGAGTTTTGAGCAGATGCTCGCCTTCTTGCGCTCTGAGAAGGCCTCGGTTCTGCAACTTCCAGAACGGATGGAGTTCATCGAGACCATGCCCCACACGGCCGCTCAGAAGTTCGACAAGAAGGCCCTGCGGGTGGACATCGAGAAGAAACTGGCGGCCGAAGGCGGGGAGGCTTAGGTGGCGGTGGCCGCCGGTATGATTGGAGGGGCCGGTCAAGGGTCGGCCGGCGAGGAGATTCGTGACCTATCCACCCTTGGAAGGAGTTGAAGCATGGCCGACAAGCGCAAAGTGATCATAACCGTCGCCCAGACGGGCAACTTTCAGGGCAAGGACGCCAACCCCAGCCTGCCCGAGCAGCCCTCAGAGATCATCTCTTCAGCCTACGACTGCTACAACGCGGGGGCGGCGATCATCCATATCCACGCCCGCGACAAAGAGGGCAATTCCAGCAACGACCCCGACATCTTCGCCGAGATCAACACCGGTATCCGGGCCAAATGTCCCGTCATCATCCAGAACTCAACGGCTCCCGCCACCAAGCCGGGTTCTGAAGCCGACGACGGCATCGCCCTGCTCGATATGGAGGACAAATCCTCTCTGCCGGAGATGTGTTCGCTGGACTGCTCCCTCATCACCACGGTGTGGGGTGATCTGTCTTTCATCTATAGGTGGGAACGCCCCTGGCTCATCAAAACCGCCAAGAGGATGATGGAGCTGGGCATCAAGCCGGAGTGCGAGGTCTTCAACCCCTCGAGCGTCGAAGAGGTTTTCAACACGCTCGTTCCCGCAGGCGTGATCCCGGAACCGGTGTCCCTCACCTTCGTCATGGGCATGAACAAGGTCAGCCAGGGCGCCATCTCCTTCAGCCAGGCCAACCTGGATTTCATGATCAGCCTGCTGCCCAAGGACCGTTTCGTCAACTGGTCCACCATGGCCATAGGGGCCCACCAACTGCAGGGTGTGACCTACGGTCTGCTCAAGGGCGGTCAAGTGCGTGTGGGCATGGAGGACAACATCTACTACTCCTACGGCCGCCTGGCCAAGAGCAACGCCGAACTGGTGGAGAGGATGGTGCGCATCATCCAGGAACTGGAGATGGACGTGGCTACCCCCGAAGAGGCCAGAGAGATTCTGGGCCTGCGCCCGTTGTCATGAATGCACCCCTGTCGTGAACCGGCGCAATTCACATGGATCACCGGCCAGGGTTATCTGTGAGGTTTCACACCACCGGAGGGATGGACGTTTGATATGAAACTCGAGAACGTGAAACACATCGGCATCATCGGACTGGGCATGATCGGAGACAGTCTGGCCGTGCTCACCACCGGCCATGGCTACCGCACTACGGGCCTGGCCCGCCGGGCGGAGATGCTCCCCGAGTACAAGAAGACCTACGACAACTACTTCCGGGAGATGATCGAGCAGGGTCTCATGCCTCAGGAGCAGCTTGCCATCTGTGAGAAGTACCTTACGTACTCCACCAATTTCGGCGACCTGGCCGACTGCGACGTGATCTTCGAATGCGTACCAGAGAACATCGACCTCAAGCACGACATCTACGCCCGCATCGAGGAGACCTGTCCGCGCGTGGAGGCCATCTGTTCGGTCAGTTCGTCTCTGGTGCCGGATCTGCTGGCCGAGAAGGCCACCGGCTACCAGGACCGCATCGTGGTCACGCACCCCTTCAACCCGGCCCACATGGTGCCCTTCTTCGAGATCTGCGGCGGCTCCACCACCGATCCGGCCGTCCTTGAGTTCGTCAAGGAGCTGCTCGAGTCCCTGGATCGCAAACCCGTGATCCTAAAGAAGCCGGCTCCCGGATTCATCGGCAACCGGCTCCAGTTCGCCCTATGGAGAGAGGCCCTTAACCTCATCGAGAGCGGCATCTGCGACCCCAGAGATATCGACACCTGTCTCATGTACAGCTTCTGCCCGCGCTACACCTCCATCGGTATCTTCGAGCATTTCGATAACGGCGGTCTGAAGCTGAACATAACCACCTGCAACGCCGTGTTTCCCACGCTGAGCGACATGAAGGAGGCTCCCCCCGCCATAACCGACCGGATCGCCCGGGGCGATCTCGGCGCGAAGACGGGCGTGGGTTTCTACGATTGGCGCGGTGCCGACATGGAGGCCTACCAGAAGCGGGTGAACGCTCCCTACTGGCGCTTCATCGACTGGGACATGCCCGAAGAGTGATAGTCAAAGACTGAGAGAGGGGACCCACGCATGGTCTACGAGAACAATCAGGGTGGAGAGTACGGGCGCTATTTCGTACAGGAGCTACAAGAGCCCCCCAGCATGAGCACGCCGGAGTTCCGGGAGCTCTACCGGCAGTTTGCCAAACGAATCTTGTGGATGGATAACAACGTGTGCGAGGGCGCCTTCCAGATGAACACCGCCTGGTACTTCGCCGCTGCCCCACGAGACCCCATCTTCACCGAGCACGTACACGACTATGACGAACTCATCGGTTTCTACGGGAGCGACCCTGACGATCCGTACAACCTGAACGGCGTGATCGAGTTCTCCATGAACGGGGAGGCGCACAGACTCACCCGCTCCACCATGATCTGGGCTCCCGCCGGTGTGCCCCACAACCCCATGCGGATACTGGAG
This sequence comes from Actinomycetota bacterium, assembly GCA_012729575.1. Taxonomy (GTDB): domain Bacteria; phylum Actinomycetota; class Thermoleophilia; order RBG-16-64-13; family RBG-16-64-13; genus RBG-16-64-13. The sequence goes on from JAAYCW010000090.1 coordinate 2,986, forward strand.
GTCGACAGACCGATCTTCCACTTCTCCGTGGTGATGAATCCGACCTACGACGGGAAGGGTACCTACAAGTAGGGCCTGCCTGTGCTTCCGGATGCCTGATCTGTCGTCGGCCGGGCCGGGTCTCGCCGCGACCCGACCCGGCCGACGACGGCCTGGGCTGTCGGCCGACCCACTTCCTGCCCTTCGCGCTACTTCTTCTCCGGAGGCGCGGCCGGTGGCTTGGTCGGGACCGGCATCACTCCCGCCAGATCGCCGATGACATTAATCAACTGAGTGTCGCCCGGAACGACCACCTTGGCGTTCTGGACCAGCGCGCGCTCCACCGCCTCCAGTTTGCGTAGGATCTGGGCGTTACCGATGAAGTAACGATCGGCTGCCTCGTTGACGAGACGTATGGCTTCAGCCTGACCCTCGGCCTCCAGGATGCGTGCCTGCTTGTTGCCGTCGGCCTGCTTGATGGCCGCCCGGCGTTGGCCGTCGGCCTGGGTCTCGGTGGCGGTCGCGAAGTCTACGGCCGCGATCTTCTCGTTCTCGGCCTTGACCACCTTGTTCATGGTGATCTGGACATCCTCAGGCGGATCGATCTCCTTGAGCTCGGTCCGCAGGATCTCGATGCCCCAGCTGGCCGTCTCCTGAAGGAGAGTCCTGCGTAGCTCCTCGTTGATCCTGCCCCGCTCGCTGTTGGCGGACTTGAGGGTCAAGGTGCCGATGATGTTACGCAGAGTGGTGCGGGCCAAGTTGACTATCTGCAGTTCGTAGTTGGCCACGTTGTACTGAGAGGCCTTGACGCTCTCTTCGTCGGCCTTCACCTTGAGGTAGACCTGGGCGTCGACCCGGGCGTTCAGGTTGTCGTTGGTGATGATCATCTGCGGTTGAGCGTCGACGAGCAGTTCCCGGATATCGACTTTGAACATGCGTTCGACCGCGGGGATGATCCAGTGGAAACCCGGGTTCGCATAACGGTTGTACTTGCCCAGCCTTTCGACCAGCCCGCGATGAGTGGGGCGGACGATCCGGATCCCCAAAGCGAAGATCAGCAGCAACACTGCGACGATGACTATCACGATCACTGCCGTGGTCACTGGATGCCCCCTTCGGATCGTTGCCGGGACGCCGGGCGCCTAAGACGCCCAATATCCCATCCTACGGGGTGATGGGTCTCACGTCAAAGCGAAGGGAACGCGGCATCCGGAACCGACAGAAGCGCCGAATCGTCGGAACCAATCGCTCCTCTCGTCGGTCGGAGGGTATAGAAGGAATCGAGACGCGACAAGGTTGGTACCCGATGGATCGTCCGCGCATTGCAGCCATAGTCTCCGGTGCAGCCGCTTCGACGGCTGCTTTTACTGTGGTCAGCCACTGGCAGCTCTTAGGTACTCTTGCCGGTGCGGCTCTCGTACCTATCATCTACACGGTGGTCTCCCATTGGTCATCGGCCGGTCTCGATGAAGCCGGCAAATGGTTGCGCTCTCGACTCGCTCGGGGCAGCAGCCGAAAGGGAGATGATCCGGTGGAAGAGGATGCCACCGCGGGTGAAGGCTCGAGCCTCGCTGAGGGGTCTCGCGAAAGCGCCGGCCGGGGACGCAAGACGCAGTGGCTATTGGTGGGTCCGGCTTTCGCGGCGCTGGTTCTGAGCGTCTACACGCTGGCCTCCCCGCCGGTTGAGGAGACGGTGGAGACAGTGGTTGTGGAGAGGGTGATCGTGGAAAAGACGGTCACTGTGACGACAGAACCTGCCGGAACTCTTCTGGTGGCCGACGACGGCGAATCGGCCGATCCGACTTCGGGTCCTGCGAGCGGCGCTGTCTCCAGCCCCGGCTCCTCGACCATCGCAAGCGATGTCAAGACCGAAGGCGGTTCCGAGACCACCGATGACACCGAGGTCGCTGAGGGTTCCGAGGGTACCGGTGATACATCCGCCGGCACTGAAGGAGACCAGGCCGGCATCCCGGAAGGTTCCGAAAGCGGCGTCCACGAGGAGAACGCAGGTGGCACGTCGCCGGCGACGTCTGTTCCCGTGCTGGATGAGGGATCCACGGTGCAGATGGTGGCCATGGTGACTCCTGCGGAGATGGGGCAGGAGTCCGGGTCTGCAACTGCACCAACCGCTGTTTCCACCTCTGTGGCGCTGCCGGCGGGCCCATCGGCGACTCCGGAGGAATAGCCACGTATAGCGGGCCTTCTGGCCCGCGACGCTCAGCAGCCTCGAGTGATCCCGGGCGACTCCGGGTCACCACTCCCGCGCCGGCGACCACTGCCGGCGGCCGGCCCCTCCGTGTTCCTGCGCCCCGGTTCTGTCCCTGGTGAGCGGTGCCTCGGACTGATTCTGGGGGAACGCAGCCGGTCTTCTCCTTGGAGGTCGGGCTTAGCCGGATAGAACAGCACGCGATTCAACGGTATGCTGAGTACATGGGGGGTGATCGACGTTCAGGTCTCCGTGACACGTGCGCATCGCCGGGCCGGTTGTTCGGCCGCCTGGCTATGCCTGAATATGGAGGTGGAGAGCATGACCGATCCAGTGGAGGAACCCACGAGGGAAGCCGCTGCCGAGATCGCCCGGACTACTCCGGCGGGTGGCGCGGACGGCGTTTCTGATGGTGCCCTTCCGCCGGGTCCCTGCGCGGTGGTTCCGGTGACGCCGGGGTCGCCTTGGGGGAAATCACCAGGGGCTGGGACTCAGGGCGCGCGGCGCCGCTGGCTCCCCGTGGCTGCGCTCATCCTGCTCGCTCTCATCTGGGGTTACGCCTGGGTGGTGATGAAGATAGCGCTCGACTACGTGGATCCTTTCACCTTCTCGGCCCTTCGGACCTTCCCGGCTGCTCTGCTGCTCTTGGCCATCCTACCGCTCCTCAAGCGGCCGGTCCGACCGAAGGCCTTCTGGCCGACCGCCTTGCTCGGTCTCCTGCAGACCACGGGATTCATAGCACTCATGACGTGGGCCCTTCAGGGGCAGGGTGCGGGCAAGACCTCCATCCTCACCTACACCATGCCCTTCTGGGTCTTGCTGATGGCTTGGGTCGTGTTGGGGGAGAAGCTCAAGGGTTTTCAGTGGGTCGCTGTCGCCTTGGCCCTCTGCGGGTTGATCCTGATCCTGCAACCGTGGCACCTGCAGGGCGGATTTAGCGACCTGCTGGCGGTGGGAGGAGCTCTATCGTGGGCAGGAAGCGCCGTTTATGCCAAGGTCCTTAGGAAGCATCATGAGGTCGATCTCCTGTCTCTGACCGCTTGGCAGCTACTGCTTGGGTCCATCCCTCTCGTGATCATGGCCGCCGCCACCTGGACCGCTCCGCCAGTATGGACGGGTACCTTCATCTGGGCCCTCGTCTACTGCATCGTCCTCGGCAGCGGGGTGGCCTGGGTCCTGTGGCTCTACATCGTGGATTCGCTCAGAGCGGGCACGGCCGGCCTGGCCTCACTGTTGAACCCCGTGATCGGCATCGCCTCAGCCTGGATCCAGCTGGGTGAACGGCCCGGCCTTCTTGAGGGTCTGGGGATGATCTCCATCGTCGGAGCTCTGCTCCTCGTGGTGCTCCGGGAGTTGCTTAGAGGAAGAAGATCAGGGTGACTATGGCGAAAACTGGCCCAAGGATAACCACCGAGTAGCCCATGTAGCCGAAGAACGACGGCATCTTCAGCCCGGCGCGTTCAGCGATGCACTTGACCGCGAAGTTGGGCGCGTTGCCGATGTAAGTCAGTGCTCCCATCATGACCGCTCCGCAGGAGATGGCCTTCAAGAAGTCCGCCGGGGCGAAGTCCAACCCGGCCGCCACTTGAGTAGAGATAAGCGCACCTACGGTGTCCACTCCCACCTGCCCCTGGGCTACGGAAGCGAAGGCCAGATATGTGGGGGCGTTGTCAAGGAATCCGGACAGACCGCCCGTAGCCCAGAAGTACTGCCAGGGGTGGCTCAGCCCTATCGATCCCCCGTGGGCCTGCAGAAGGGCCAGAGCGGGGATCATGGTGGCGAATATCCCGGCGAACAGCACGGCCACCTCGATGATGGGGTGCCAGCTGAAGCGGTTGGAGGCTCTCGGCCCGCGCGGGCCCACTTTGACCGAAAGGATGGCGAGAATGACCAGGATCACCTCTCGGACGAAGGGGAAGTGGATGGCCTCGCCTGCTCTTCCCAGAGGGCCGGAGAAGAGCACGGTCACGATCACCAGGAGGAGAAACAGCACGTTGATGCCGCCCTTCAGCCGCATGGGGACGTAGTCTGCTTCGTCTATCCGGCGGCCGCGGCTGGGTTCCCTGCGATAGTAATGGATCTCGAAAGCCATATAGGCCGCCAACACCAGGGCCACCACCAACAACCATTCGGCCCAAAGGTGGAGGGTCCAGGAGAAGGGGACCCCACGTAAGAAACCCAAGAACAGGGGAGGATCGCCCAAAGGCGTGAGTAGGCCTCCGACGTTGCTCACCGCGAAGATGAAGAAGATCACCGAGTGTTTGGAGTAGGTGCGCTCGGAGTTGGCCCGCAGCAGCGGCCGGATAAGCACCATCGAGGCTCCCATGGTGCCGATGAAGCTGGCCAAGACCGATCCCACCACTAGAAAGAGAAGGTTGACTCGTGGCGTGGCCACCAGGTTACCGGTTAGGTAGATCCCACCGGAGATTGTGAATAGAGCGAACAAAAGAATGATGAAGGAGACGTACTCCTCTGCAGTATGGGCGGCGTTCTCCAGGCCCAGACTGCCGTATCTGCTGACCAGGAACACCACGGTAGGTACGCCCAGTACGAACGCCACGATGCCTTTGTTCCGGTTGTGCTCGAACCATTCTCCGCAGACCAAGGGCATCATCGCGACCGCCAGGAGCATGCACGCGAAGGGGGCCAGCGTCCAGAATTCCAGTTGTTCGCCTAACTCGATGCTCGGGTTCACCAAGCCTTCCTTTCCTCAGGCCGACCGACCGGGTGGTTTGTGACAAGTCCGTGACAGCTTAATACGGAATCGCTCCCCATGCCAACGTTGTGACTCGAGGCGTGGCCACGAAAGATGCGGCGGGTGGTCATAACCTACAAGGGTCGCCCGGCGCCTGATGGGATAATCTGTCTGCAGACGGCGGCACGGAGCGACGTAAGGGGAGCGCTGGTCTTGAAGAGGGTGTCTGTTTCCCGTTGGGGGTTGTTCCTGGGGTTAGTCCTCCTCTTGTCGGTGTTGCAGGGGGTAGTCCTTGGAGCCTGCAGCGAAGCGGAGCCGGATACCACGAGCACGAGTGCGGCCGCCTCTACGGATGTGACGGCAGCACCTCCCACCACGGTGGCGCCGTCCGTGACGACGATTCCACCCACCACGTCGACCACTATGCCCGTGCAGGAGTCCGTGGTCTTGGAATTCGCTACGACCTTAGGCGAGCACGACGAGGCGGGAAGGGTGATCCGGCATTTCTGCGACCGGGTGGAGGAGTCGACGGCCGGAGCGTTCAAGTTCTATGTTCATTTCGACGGCCTTCTGGGCGGCGCCACGGAGGAACTCAGATTGGTCAGGTCGGGTTCCGTGGACTTGGTCTTCCCAGAACCATCGATGTTCCCCGATCAAGTGCCTCTTCTGAGTTCTCTGGCTTGGCGCCCCGGCACTCAACCGGGCGCGGAGGGATATCCGCGGGACCTTGTCTTCGGGGAGCAAGACACGGCCTCACTGATCCAGGAAGAGGCTGCAATCAAGAATGCGGTCATCCTCGGTTTTGGCGCCGGCGACGCCAACGTCTTCCTAACTAGAGAGGGTGCGGCGTCTCTTTCGGAACTGGCCGGCAGGCGCTTCTACGCGGGGCGGTCGGCCGCAGCGCTCGAAGCTCTGGGATGTACAGTCGAGGGATTGTCTGCGGCGGAGACCTATGAGGGTCTGTCTGGTGGCGCCGTCGATGCAGTTCACAGCGGTCTTGGCGTGGCTACGGATATGAAATGGTACGAGGTCACTCCGTATCTCACGTTCGATGGTGTCTATGGAACCGGCAGGGTGTTCATGATCAATCGCGACACGTGGAACGAGTTGCCCGCCGCGGTCCAGGCGAAATTGTACGAAGCGGCCGACGATACGGCCGAGTTCGCCACGGAGCTTCGTGACGGCCGGGTGGATGAGTCGGTGGGGCGACTGGAGGAGAGGGGCGTTGTGGTGAACACCCTTGGCCCTGAGGATGCGGCCCGGTGGTGGGAACTGTTCTTTAGAGCGCGGGCAGCTGCCTTCATGGATAGAGCCGCGAGGCTGGGTATCGTGGAAGACATGATGGTGGTCCTCGCAGCGGCCGCGAAGGCTACCGGTGTGGTCTGGCCGGAGGGGGGACGTCTTGAGTGAGATGCCGTCTCGAGTGAGGTGGAGCGTGGTCCTACAATTCCGGCTTGCGGGTCGGAGTGTTTTCCGGGAACATCTAGAAGTGAGGATCTTGGCGGCAGATATACCTCATCTTACAGGCCTGCGCCGTTAGGAGGTGGCATGGGCGGGTGTGTCTTTTCTCGCTGCGCTGGTGGTCAGCGCGTAAGCGAAGGATCGTGATGTCGGGGACGACTTTGCACATTCTCGGCATCGTCGGGAGTCTGCGCGCCGGTTCGTATAACCGTGCCCTGCTCCGGGTGGCCGCACAGGTTCTGCCTCCCGGGGTAGAGCTGGACACTTTCACGCTCGAGGATATCCCGCCCTACAACGCCGATGTGCAGAGCCACGGTGACCCTGAACCGGTCGCCCGGCTCAAACAGCTCCTGGTAGAAGCGGATGCGGTGCTCATCGCAGCGCCGGAATACAACTACTCCATACCCGGCGTGCTCAAGAACGCCATCGATTGGGTCTCCCGGCCTCCCAAGACCTGCCCCTTGCGCAAGAAGCCGGTAGGCATCATCGGAGCTTCGAGCGGGGAGAGCGGCACCATGAGGGGGCAGCTGGCCATGCGTCAGGTGTTCGTCTTTCTCGACTCGTATGTGATGGGGCAGCCGGAACTGCGGGTGACCAGGGCCGGTGAGAGGTTCGACGAGGGCGGAGCCTTGGTCGACGAAGAGCTGCGGGAGCGCCTCCGCGTGTATATGGCGGCGCTGGTCGATTGGGCTCGTCTGGTGGGACGGCGCTAGAAGCGCCCACGGGTACGCGAAGGCTTATCTACGGTAGTGCTACGTCCCCCGGCGACTTTATGCCGGGTCCGGCCTCCTGGTGAAGAGGTCATAGATCTGTTTCGCTCCCGAGACGAAGGCCAGCGCCAGCGCTATCCACAGCATGTAGAGCGAGATGGTCTCCAGCGTGTTCAGGTCGAGTATCCCGGCAATCAGGAACAGTGCCAGGGCGACACTTTGCAGGACCATCTTCACCTTCCCGAACACATTCGACGATCGGGCGACGCCCGTGCGCAGAAGAATAGTCACGCCGATGGCTGAAAGCACCAGCTCCAGCACTACGAAGGCCAAGATGATCTGGACCACCAGGTACTCGTAGCCGACCCAGGCCAAGACGGCGGCCACCAGTAGCTTGTCGGCTATCGGGTCGCCGTATGTGCCCAGCACTGTGATTTGATCACGGGTACGGGCCATGGCTCCGTCGATGAAGTCGGTACAGATGGCGGCTATGAACGTTCCGAATGCCCACCACCGCAGTTCGAGATACAGCAAGATCAGAACAACAGGGATGAGCGCGAACCGGATGACTGTCAGATGGTTGGGACGGATCCAGGCCGGGAACGCCCAAAGGAAGATCTTGGCAATGGCTCTATCGAAGGCACGTTGAACCGAGGCTTGTCCACTCGATATTCTGCTTGCGGTGAGGGGTATTCGTGCTGGGTCGTCGTCGATCATTATCCCGGCATCGTACTAGCTGGAGGCGATTCTGTCGACCTACCCCGGGTCTCGTTTTGGGGTATGTCATCCTGCTCGGATGGGCGAAGCCGCTAGGTGGCGGTGTTATGATGATTGGTGGCAGTAGGTTGCCTGAAGATGACCGACTATGCGACCGCGGGAGCTACCGACATGAAGACGCCCGACTTAAGTCTCTCCGATCTCGGCTCGTACTTCCCCGACGATTTCACGCCGGAGCAGAGGGCTAAGGCCCAGACCATCTTCCTCAAGGAGTTGGCCGCCAGTGCCCACAAGTTCTACCGGGGCAAGATCGTCAGCATGCCCAAGGCCGGCATCTACGGCTTCAATTGGTTCAACGTTTACTACACGCCCGGGGTGTCGATGGTCTCCACGACCATCCGCGACAACAACGACGCCTCCTTCGAACTCAGCAATCGGGGCAACCTGGTGGCCGTGGTGTCCGACTCCACCCGCGTTCTCGGCGACGGCGACGTCACGCCCTCCGGCGGCCTCGGGGTCATGGAGGGGAAAGCCTTTCTGCTGAAGTATCTGGGCGGCGTGGACGGCGTGGCCCTCTGCTGCAACAGCTACAACAAAGAGGGCAAGCACGATCCCGACAAGATCATCGAGTTCGTCAAGATGTTGGAGCCCAGCTTCGGTGCCGTCAATCTGGAAGACATCAGCCAGCCCAACTGCTTCAAGGTACTCGACACCCTGCGTGAGGAGTGTGACATCCCCGTGTGGCACGACGACGCGCAGGGCACCGCCAGTGTGACTTTGGCCGGGCTCACCAACGCTCTGAAGGTGGTGGGCAAGGACCTGAAGGACGTGCGCGTTGTTCTCATGGGGGCCGGAGCCGCCAACAGTACCATCGCTCGGTTGATCTTGGCCGACGGGGCCGATCCGGAGAAGATGGTGGTCTTCGACACCAAGGGCGGTCTCCACAAAGGTCGCGACGACGTCAAAGCCGACACGGCCTTCTACCGCAAGTGGGAGATATGCGAGGCGACCAACCCCAAACGCATCGACTCTGAGGTGGAGGCATTCAAGGGCGCCGACGTGGTCATCGGAGCCTCCCAGCCCGGTGCTATCAAACCCGAGTGGATCGGCACCATGGGGCCCAAGCCCATAGTATTCGCGTGCGCCAACCCGGTTCCGGAGATCTATCCCTACGCGGCCAAAGACGCGGGGGCCTATGTAGTAGCCACCGGCCGGGGCGACTTCCCCAACCAGGTAAACAACTCTATCGGCTTCCCGGGCATCTTGAAGGGGGCTCTTCTGGTCCGGGCGCGCAAGATCACCGACGAGATGGCCATCGCGGCGGCCCACGCGGTGGCGAAGTTCGCCGAGGAGAAGAAAGGCATCAACCCCGACTACATCATGCCCACGATGGAGGAGACGGAGGTCTTCGCCATGGAGGCGGCGGATGTAGCTATGCAGGCCATCAAGGACGGGGTGGCCCGGACCGCGTTGAGCTGGGACGACGTGTACAACACCACTCTGGCAGATGTCAAGGAAGCCCGGTCCATCATCGAGTTGTTGCAGGCCCAAAAGTTTATCAAGGCTCCCGATCTGAAGATGTTGGAGGAAGCGCGCGACAAAGCGGTCGCCGCCGTCAAGTAGCCGAATCGGTTAGGCAACATCGGCACGCCTACACAAGCCCGCGCTTGGCAAGGAGGTTGTCATGGCAAGTCTGAAGACGATCGAGGGGATCGGACCGGCGCACGCAGAGAAACTGGCGGCGGTGGGTCTCAGAACCACCGAGGCGCTCTTAAAGACGGGCGGTGCCAAGAAAGGCAGGGCCGATCTGGCCGAGGCCACCGGCATAAGCGAAAAACTCATCTTGCGCTGGGTCAACATGGCCGACCTCTTCCGTATCAAGGGTGTGGGCGAACAGTATTCCGATTTGCTGGAAGCCGCGGGCGTTGACACCGTTGCCGAACTGGCCCAGCGGAAGGCTGAGAACCTGCAGGCCAAGATGGTCGAGGTCAACGAGGAGAAGAGACTGGTCCGCCGTGTGCCCACGCTCTCAGAAGTAACGAGCTGGGTCGAGTCGGCCAAGAGCTTGCCCAAGGCGGTTACTTACTGACGTGTGATGACTCGGGGCGCGGGTGAAGGTTGCGCCGTAGGGTCGAGGTTGTGCCCGGGAGGTCACTTCTATGTATAACTGGTCATGGGACTGGGGATGGGGATGGCTCGCCACCGCGGGCTCTATCGTCCTTTTGGGTCTGTTCCTTATACCCTGGTTCTTCTTCTTACTCAACCTGAACAACCTTCTCGAGCATGTGAGAGAAGAAAACCGTGCCATGGCTCCCTCGCATGTGTGGCTCAACTTCATCCCGTTGTTCTGCCTCGGTTGGTTCATCTACACGGTGATTAAGGTCAGGGATTCGGTGCGGACAGAGTACGAAGCGCGCCGTTGGCAGCCTGAGGGAGACTTCGGCTATAACGTGGGGATCGCCGCGGGGGTGCTCTGGATCGCGTCTGTGTTTGTGGGTTGGACGCCGTTCATCGGTTGGCTCATCGCGATCGGCTGGCTGGTGTGCTGGATCCTGTATTGGCTGAAGACCTCGGATCTCAAGAAGCGGCTGGACGAGAGGGCGGCGTGGCGGAGTGGAAATCAGACCTCGCCGTA
>JAAYCW010000091.1 GCA_012729575.1 Actinomycetota bacterium
CATGCGCCCGGAAGGATTCGAACCTTCGACCTTGGGATTAAGAGTCCCCTGCTCTACCAGCTAAGCTACGGGCGCGTGCACCGGATTCTACACGATTGTGCACCCACGGTCGAGCGGGTGACGGTATAGTTGGCACTACAATCGCTCAGAGAGGACCCCCATGTCTGACCCGGTCCGAGTGCGCTTCGCTCCAAGCCCGACGGGCGCACTACACGTCGGTGGTGCGCGTACCGCCATCTACAACTGGGCTTTCGCCCGCCGCAACGGTGGCACATTAGTCCTGCGCATCGACGACACCGACCCCGGTCGGTCCACCCCTGAGAACACAGCGCAGATCCTCCGGTCACTTGAGTGGCTCGGCCTTGACTGGGATGAGGGTCCGGGAGTAGGTGGTCCTTTCGGGCCCTATTTCCAAACAGAACGCCAAGATCATTACGCAAGAGCTCTGGAACGCATGAGGGCTAACGGTACGGCCTACCCTTGTTTCTGCTCGGCGGATGAGCTCGCAGCCAAGCGGGACTTGGCTCGCGCCGGCGATGGTGTTTTCGGCTACGACCGGACCTGTAGGAGGCTCGATCCGGCGGTTGTCGCCGCACGTCTGGCCGCCGGAGAACCACGGGTCTGGCGCTTGGCAGCGCCCGAGAACAGAGGCGACATCGTGGTCAAGGACGCTGTCCGGGGCGAGACGGTCTTCCCGGCCGGCACCATGGATGACCTTGTCCTCGTGCGCAGTGACGGTTCTCCCGCCTACAACTTCGCCACGGTGGTCGATGACGCCACCATGCAGATCACCCATGTGATCCGGGGTGACGACCATCTATCGAACACCCCGCGCCAGATCCTGATCTTTGAGGCTCTTGGCCAACCCGTCCCGCTGTTCGCCCACCTCCCCATGATATGGGGAGCAGACGGCAAGAAGCTCTCCAAACGCCACGGCGCGACCTCGGTGGAAGCTTTTCGCGACGCGGGATATCTGCCGGAGGCACTCCTCAACCACCTGGCCTTGCTCGGATGGTCGCTCGACGGGGAGACCACGATCGTACCGCCGGATGTGCTGAAGATGCAGTTCTCGCTCGAACGCATCTCCAGGAATCCGGCGGTCTTCGATTTCGAGAAGCTTGACTGGATGAACGGAGCCTACCTGCGCGCTCTCGACTCGGAGGACTTCGCCGCGCAAGCCTTCCTGTGGATTGAAGCCGCCGGATTGGCACCGGCCGGTGATCTGGCAGCTCGGCACGATTGGTATCTGGCTCTTGCTTCCTTGATCAAAGAGCGCATCAAGCTTCTGACTGAAGTGGTGCCCGCGGTACGATTCCTGTTCGTCGACAGGCTGGATATCGACCCGGAGGCGCTCGACCAAGTCCTTGCCAAAGAAGGCGCCGGGGCTGCCCTGGAGGCCGTTCGCCAGGCCCTGGCTTCACTTGAGTCATGGACGTCAGAAGCCATCGAAGCGGCTCTCCGCAGCATCCCCGAGAGTCTGGGAGTGAGGCCCAAGGTGGTGTTTCAAATCGCTCGGGTAGCGATAGCTGGATCCACCGTCTCTCCGCCTCTCTTCGAATCGGTGGCCCTGCTCGGGCGCGAGGTCACGCTGACCCGTCTCACAGCTGCGCTCTGCCTGGCTACGCCGTGATCACCGTGGGTTGACGCCGCAGGCATCCGCGGGTAGAGTACGCATCCGCGCGCAGATGTTCACATCAATCGCGCCAAGACCGGCCCGTTCGTCTAGCGGTTAGGATATCGCCCTCTCAAGGCGGAGATCACGGGTTCAAATCCCGTACGGGCCACCAAGAGAAGTCAGAGGCCGCCCTGGAACCAGGGCGGCCTCTCCGTCTTCCTGGAGTATGTTGCTCTACTTCGGACTAGTGCGGCTCCATCCAAGTAGTGCCCCAAGACCAGCCTACAAAGCCGGCCTCGATCGGATACTCCGTGTGCACGTACTCCTGGATCACGATGTGGGCAGGACCTTCTGATCCGCAGTCACGGAAGCGGCATCCTTGGTGTTCGGCATGAGATGGTACTGGAATCCGGCCCAGCCCGACTGCGTCATGAAGCCCTTGTCCACCATCTCGGCCAGGGCCTGGGCGTCGGCCGGCTGCCAGACATCGGCCCGGCCGGCCTGCATCATCACCGACGCCGTTATGGCATCAACCACGATGGTCACCTCGATCACATCCAACAGCGGATCTCCGCCCCACCAACTAGGGTTCTTCACCCACTTGAGAGATTGATCGCGGTTGAACTCCTCGAGAATGTACGGCCCTGTCCCTACGAGATTCGTAGAAGCCCAATCCTGCCCGCCGTTCTTCTCGTAGGCTTCCTGCGAGAACATAGGCACCCAAGC
>JAAYCW010000092.1 GCA_012729575.1 Actinomycetota bacterium
AATACGGCCTCCTCGAATTCCGGGACCATCCTTCCCTTGCCGACGGCACCTAGCTCACCCCCATTGTCGGCCGATCCGGTGTCGTCGGAGTATTCGGCCGCCAGCTCGGTCCAGTCGCCGCCTGCAACCAACTTCGTACGGACTTCCTTCGCCAGGGCAAGCGCATCGTCCCAGTCGGCATCGGTCAGTTCGGTGGTTGTGGTGGTCTCTCCCGCAGCAGTAGTGGTCGTGGTGTCGTCCTGGTTGCTTCCCGGCGCGATGAGTATATGACGCGTGACCCGGGTCTCGTCTACGAAGTACCCATCTTTGTTCTCCTCGTAGTAGGAGGCGATCTCCTCGTCGGGGACGTCGGTGACGTCTTTGGTCACCTGCTCGTAGACCTTCTGCATGAACATGGATTCCTTGTAGCTGGCCTTCAGATCCTCCACGGTCATATCTGCCGCGGTCAGTTCTTCCGTGAAAGCCGCTTCATCACCGTCGTAGTAGGTGGTGATGATCAGGTCGATCTCCTCCTGGACGTCCTCATCCGTGACACTCACGCCGTAATCTTCCGCCTTTTGCACCGCCATCTCATAAGTGATGAGGTAGTCAAGCACGTCCAGCTTGAAGGCCTGCCAGTCCTCGGCACCCAAGGTATCTTCAGTGTAGCCGTACTGGGCGCTGAACTCTTCGACACGCTGGTCGAACGCGTCTTCCTCTATGGGAGTGTCTCCGACCTTGGCTACGGCGTCATTTGGCAGCTCGCCGCCACAACCCGCCAGCGTACCGGCCATAACGGCCAGGACGAGCAGCAAGACGGCGACAATGACTTTCCTTATCACGAGCACCTCACATGTTGTTCGGAGATAATGTTACTCAGAGACGGCGACGTAGCAGTATATCTGCATATCCATAAGAATGCCGTAAACCGGCCGGCCTGAACGGATCTTGCCGCCTCTCACAGTGGGCTTCGAACTTGAGCGAAGCCTACCGGTTCCAGTAATCTGAGCATCTGACCCGGTCATGCGGGACGAAACCACGGGTGGCCCGTGTTGGTCAAACCGGAACCGAGGAGATCACCGATGCAGGATGGGTACGATCACATGCCGGAAACGGACCGTTACCCAGAAGTAGCCCGGCTGCTTACTCGCCGTCAGTTCTTGAAGGGGGCCGGCATCTTGGCCGCCACTATCACCGGCCTGAGCTCCGGCCTGGCGGGCGTTCTAAGCGGGTGCGACGGGGACGGCCAGGTCGGCAATACCACTGCCACCGTACACCCCGAGCAGGCCACCACGACCACATCGGTGGCTCCCACCTCTACCACCATCGTCACCGGTCCCGAGACCGGAAGAGACATCAGGATCGGCCTGGTTTCCGCCATGACTGGTCCTATGGCGTTGTTTGGCAAGGCTGACGAATGGTGGACCAGACTGGCTCTCGATTTCTTCTCCGACGGCCTGGTCTGCGGTGACGGCAAGCTCCACAGGTTCAGCTTCATCACGGGAGATAGCCGGTCAAATCCTGAGCATGCGGCGATGGTCGCGAGAAGGGTAGTAGTGGACGGCAGGGCGGACCTGATCCTGTGTTCGGGCGGAGGGGACATGGTGAGTCCCGTGGTCATTCAGGCGGAGTCTTTGGAGTGCCCATGTTTATGCAGTTTCGTCCACTGGAGGCAATTCGCCTCCGGCTCGGGAGAGAACTCCGGGAGGCCGCTTCAATGGTCGTATGCCCACGCGATCGGACTGGAGGATATCGCCGCAGTTTATGTCGATCTGTGGGGGAGGTTGCAGACCAACAAGAAGGTCGGGTTCGTCTTCGCCGACGATGGCGGCGGCAGGATGTGGGCGGATGCTGCTGCAGGACTGCCCCCGGCCGCGGCGGAGGCCGGCTATGAAGCTGTTGTTCCCGGGCTGTATCCTGCTTCGACCGCCGACTACGGTGCCTTCATCAGCGAGTTCATCAAGAACGGTTGTGAGATCTGCTGCGGTGCCTTTAGCACGAGCGACTTCGGCGACTTCTGGCGACAGGCACTGGAGCAAGGGTATCGTCCGAAGATCATGACGGTGGGCGAGGGGCTGCCCTTCGCCCACGCTCTTGAGGCGGTACGTCCCCAAGCCCGCAATTTCACTTCGGAGTTGCTGTGGCAACCGGAGTGGCCCTACAGGGATTCAATCACCGGTAAGACCTGCCGGGAACTTGCGAACGACTACATGGCGGCCACCGGTGATCATTGGATAGCCCCCATTGCGCAGTACGCTAGATTCGAATGGGCGGTGGATGCATTCAAACGGGTTGGTGACCTTGATCGTCCGCGAGATATCGTTGGGCGGTTGGCGAGTACCAAGCTTGAGACATGTCTGGGCCTCATAGACTTCTCTGCGCGAGTGGATGCGTCCCTGTCTTCGAATAGCCGCCGACCCACCGACAATGTCTATAAGGCGCCCGTCGGAGGGGGCCAATGGATCCCGGGGGATCTGTTCGGCTTCGAACCGGTCCTGCTCAGCGCGGCTGGTAGTCCAGAGCTTCCCACCCAGGCTCTGATGCGGGAGATGGACTACAATACGTCGACGCAGTCGCCTGCCTAGTGAGAGAACCCAACTGAGCTACAATCGTCCCAATACTGACCTCATCGGCCGTAGCACCAGGGGCCGGTCCGCCTGGGCCGCGGCCATCGTGTTAGCCTCGTTCGCTGTCGCGTTGTTCGTCTTGCTTGGGGCGGGAGCGGGGGACCCGTTCGTCCTTGCCCAGGCGCCCGATGCGGCAGAGATCGATTCCAAGGACGTCGGCAGCATCGCCCTGAAACTGGCTCCCGGCGCACAACTCGCGGAGAAGCCGGACGGTACGTTCACAGTGATCCAGGACTGGGAGTCGCTCGCGTCGTCAGAGATCTGGGCCGGTAAGCCGGGTTTGGCGCTGAAGCCGGTCGGCCGGCTTCAGCGCCTCGGTATTGAGATACTTGAGCCGGACCACGCAGAAGACCCTGTGACGCAAGGCGATGTCGATCTTGAAGCGGCCGCCGGCGCGTTGCGGTTGATGTCGGGAGTGCTATGGGCCGAGGTGAGCCGGCCCCTGCGCGCCTGCCTCACTCCCGACGACCCTTACTATCCGGCGGGCTACTCTACTACCATCGGGCAATGGGGTCCGCGGCGTGTTGGTCTGCCAATGGCCTGGGACATCACCACGGGCTCGGCGGATGTGGTCGTGGCCATCCTCGACAGCGGGCTTAGAGCCGACTTCCCCGACTTCTCCGGACGTGTGGTCTCGCCCTACAGCGTTCTCACTCATAGCTCTTCATCGGCGGCGTGGCAGGACAATCTGGGCCACGGCACGGCAGTGGCCGGTGTGGCGGTGGCCCAAGGGAATAATGGCGAAGGTATCGCCGGCGCGGCCTGGAATGTGAAGATCATGCCGGTGAAAATCTCGGAAGCAGGTGAATCCGACACCGCGATCCTGGCTGAGGCGATCCAGTATGCCGTTGACGAAGGTGCCGATGTCATCAACATAAGCTTCTCCGGCAGACAGACAAGTCACACGCTCACTGCTGCAGTGGGGTATGCCGTCGAGAAGGGAGTGGCGATCGTCGCGGCCGCCGGAAACGATGGAGCACACTCTGTCTCTTATCCGGCCGGTCTTCCCGGGGTCATCGCGGTGGGTGCCACCGGCAGGTCAGACACTCTGTGGCCCAGTTCCAACACCGGAGACGCTCTCGACATCGTGGCTCCGGGAGATGACATCATCAGTTACTCGCTGAAGTACGCCAGCCCCTTCGCCTATTGGGATGGCACCTCCCTTTCGAGTCCGCTGGTGGCAGGTGTGGTGGGTCTGATGCTGTCGGTCGACAGTTCCATATCTCCGGATGAGGTGGCCGAGATTATCGCCGGTACCGCAGATGATCTGGGAGCGGGTGGATGGGATAAGGAACACGGTTGGGGTTTGCTCAATGCCGGCGAGGCCGTCGAACGGGCCTCGGAAGGCAGCGCCGTCACGACCACCACGACCACCACGACCATGCCGTCGGCAACGAGCACAACCACGACCACCACGACCACCACAACGACGGTCGTAACCTCGAGTACGAGCACCACTACGACCACGGGCTCCTCTACGACCACGACCACCGAACCGCAATTCGTCGACGTCTCCCAGGCGACCACTCCCTACTGGAACGAGATCGGTCTCTTGGCTTCGCTCGGTGTCATCGCGGGGGGAACGGACGGACTCTTCCGTCCCGAAGGTGACCTTCTGCGGCAGCAGTTCGCCAAGATCATAGTGCGGGCCTGTGCTTACCCCGTCCTGGGATCTGAGAGGTGTCCCTTCGTTGACGTGGTCGCTCAGACCGGCCTCGACCCCTTGTACCCCTATCGCTATGTGGCTGTGGCCTATCAGTACGGGATCACCAAAGGAACCGACTTCACTCACTTCTCACCCTACAGGACGCTCACGAGAGCGCAGATGATCACCATGGTGGCACGCGCGGCCGGTCTGGGTGAACCTCCGGCGGGGTACGATCCGCCGTTCCCCATGTTCTCGAGCGATCACTACGCTTCTGCCCGCGCCGCGGCCTACGCAGGGCTTCTTGACGGGCTTGTCGATATGGGACCGGACTACGACTTCCTGGCCCCGGCTACCAGAGGTGAGGTCTGCGCAGTGGTTCTCACCTTGCTGCAGTGAGTGGCCCGGTGGTCCAAATCACGTTTGGCGGCCAACGGTGGCCCGACCGGGCAGAACGCTATTGCTCAGGTCTGGGCTGGAAACTGGCCAGGATTGCTTCAAAATCGGACTGCCGCTCGTCCCATGCATCGGTGGCGGCCTGCAGCGTGAGTTGGTACTGGATGTCGCCGACGAACAGGAAGTAGAAGGTGGAGGTGGTCGGCGTGGTCTCGGTGGTGAAATCGTAAGTGGTCTTATAGCCTTTCGCGCCACCGACTGTGACCTCCGAGAGATCATCGACCCTTGTCCAATCGCCTGTCTGCGTCTCAAGGCCTTTCAACATGTCGTCGACCTGATTTCTGATCTCCGGCATCATCGATTCGTCAACGGTCAGGTTGAGCTCGTAGACTGATACCTGGAACAGGTCGATGCAGTAGTCGCCGACGACGGTCCCATCGGGGTCGTAAACGCTCATGCCTCCATTGGAGCTGTTGCCCTCGGTGATCTCGGCGGCATCACCCTCTTGGACCACCCAGTCACCTGGGTATTGGAAGCTGTACCCGTACCTGGAATCGGTGTAGGTGGTGGTGCCGGTTTGATCTTCACCACAGCTGAGGCTGAAGTCGGCGCTACACCCGGCCGGCAGGAATCCGGCCACCAGCAGGAGTATAACAAGCGACACCACGAAAGATGAGTGATGCCCTCGGGGGTCGCTCACCGTTCCTCCTCTCAGCCCACAGTTTGCACGATTCCATCCATTGTGCCACGCTTCTGCGTGGGCGCGGTGGTCCTGTGCAGGATTCGGTCGACATACAAGACGCCGAAGACGAGAGCCGTTCGAGAGGGTGTTGAGAAGGAGGTCGGTTGTGAGAGGGCCGTTATCAATCGCTCGCGTGTCTCCCAGGGGAGAAGTCGGGCTGGTCGGCGGGGCGGCGGCACTGGTCATCTTTGTGACGGTAGTCCTGAGCGGGTGCGCGACCATCACGGCTGTGGATCTCAATAACGGCTCCGATGCGGGCTCGGACCATCAGATCGTGCTCATGTTCAAGGCGGATAGAAGCTCCGTTGCGCCCGTTCGGGGGGTCATCGGCATCCGCATCCCGGAGACTTGGGAGGTAAAGGCGGTCACCTTCACCGGCCGTGTGAGCGGAGCGGCCACTAGATCCACGGTGATGGAAGGGGTCTATGCGTCTGAGTGGGAGTCGGCAGTGGGACCCGGCTACAACGGCCACAAGGCCGGATATGAGTGGTGGGTCGGTTATGGTCCCGCCGAAACGTGGGTGATCGGGGACGAGGTCGAGGTGACATGCCTGGTTGATACCCACGGTCGTGGTGGCACCTATCTGCTCGATTTCGTGGGGGGAATCGCCGACCAGGGACCGGAGCTGAGCGACATAGAGGATGAGGCGAATGACCACGCGCTCTGGTATATCGGTAGTGCCGGTCCGGAGCCGACGGCAGTGTTGCTCGATGAAAAGATCACCCTCTACTCCTTCACCGATGTACGTCCAGACACCGCCTATTACGAGGCGATCCAAGGGATGGCCTCTTTGGGGCTTGTACAGGGATATCCGACCGGGAGCGGCCGGAGCGAGTTCAGGCCGGCCAACTCCGTGTACCGCGCTCAGTATGCCAAGATGATCGACGGGGCGCTCGGTCTTCTGCCTGATGAGGACATGGTCCCCCCTGTCGTATTCACAGACTTGGGAGCCGACGACCCGGCCTCACTCTATCCACACGAGTACGTATGGATGGCCTACAGCCACGGCATAGTCAAAGGTTATCCCAACGGCACCTTCAAGCCGTACACGCCCATCGTTCGTGGCCACGTTGTGACCATGACGGTGCGGGCGCTCCAAGCGCTCCACGCGGGCGTTCTTGAAGACCCTCCGCTTGACTACCAACAGGGATGGGGAAGAGATCTTCTGCCCGAGCATAGAGCGAACGCTGCGATCGCTGAATATAACGGACTCCTGGACGGGCTTTCCCTCCCGACGGCGGCCGCGGGCGGAGACGTATCCATGCTCCGTGGTGAGGTGGCCCAGGTGCTCTGGAACACGATGGCCCTGGTGGGACGCTAGGGTCGTCCTGGCCAGTATCGGGCTGGGGGGCAAAGCCCAGCCTGTTGGGTTACACTGACGGGGCGTGCTGTGGCGCGCGATACCTGACCTCGGATGGCTGAGGAGAAGGCCATGGAAGCACGCATCATCGGGCTGAAAGGCTGTGGGAAGACCACTCTCGTGGCTGCTTTGGCCGAGGGTCGTGGTGAAGGCCATATCGCCACGGTGCACGTGGGCGACCCCCGGGTGAGGACCCTCTCGGAGATATTCCAGCCGAAGAAGACCACTTTCGCCGAATTCAAGGTGCAGGAGGCGGCTTGGCCCGAGGCAAGCGCCCGCAAAGGAGAGATGGAACGCTATCTGGATTCAGTTGCCGGTGGCCAGCTCTATCTCCAGGTGCTGCGCGCGTTCGACAGCGACCTCCTCGGCGAACCCGCCCACCCCGAAGCCGATCTGGAGGAACTGGACCGGGAGTTCCTGCTGTTCGATCTGATCCGGGTCGAGCGGGCTTTTGAGCGGGCCAAGAAAGCGCCACTTCCCGACATCGGCAAGAAGGCGCTCGTGCGTTGTCAGGAGGCACTGGAGAGTGAGACACCTCTGCGAGAGGTCGACTTCGATGCGAGTCAGTTGAGCTTCATCAGAGGCTATCAGTTTCTCACTCTGATCCCCCAGCTCCTGTTGGTGAATACGCAGTCGGAGAGCGGCTGGGACGATGGGCGGTTGGAACCGTTGACCAGGGGTCGCCAGGTCGTTGCCTTCCCCTTCTCCGACGCCTTGGAGGTTTCCCGGCTGTCTGCGGAGGAGCAGGACGAATACGCTGCCGCCCTGGGGTTGCCGGGACCGGCTGCAGAAGTCGTGGCCCGAGCGGCTTTCTCCCAACTCGGTTTGATAAGTTTCCTTACCACGGGTAGCGACGAGGTGCGCGCCTGGCCCATCCGCAAAGGAGAGACGGCCCGCGAAGCAGCCGGTGCCATACACTCGGACATCCAGCGCGGATTCATCCGCGCCGAGGTGGTGCCCTTCACCGACTTCATGAGCCACGGCGGCAATATGAAGGCCTGCCGGGATGCGGGAGTGCTTCGTATCGAAGGCAAGGATTACGTCGTCGCCGATGGCGACATCATTAATTTCCGTTTCAACGTGTGAGCCGGAGCAGCCAGGACCGCGTCCGGCGGTCGCGGGGGCACGTTGGTCAGCCGGCGAAGCCTCTCGCCAGGTTATAGACGGCCTTGTCGAAGAAGACCGCGAAGCGGCTCTGCAACTCCATGACCCGGTACGCGTCCACAGGCCTGTCCCATACTCCTTGTGAGCGCGCGTAGGTCCAGATCTGTTTCTTAAGAAGCATGACCGCAGATAGCATCTCGTGGCATTCTACCCTTTGCAGGCGTCGCCGGGCTCCCAAGTCGCGGTAGAAGGTCCTGATCTCTTCTTCTGTGCTCTCCCCTTCCAGCCAGCGGCCCAGTAACTGCAGCCCCGTCGTGCATTCAGCCAGCAGGGGTTCGGGATCGAGTCGCATGTAGCGGAGAGTGGTGCGGTTGGACCGCACATCCGCCAGCCACAGTCTGGCAACATACGGAGCATGCTCGCCAACAAAGCCCACAAGGCTGTTGGAGAGCATCTCCGCTCCGGTGCCGTCTTCCAGACGGTGGAACGAGTCATGGATGGCCCAGTCGTCCTGATGGAGGTCGGCGCACAACCTTATGGCTTTCTCGTTGGAGGGGAAGGCAAGCGGCGGGAGCTGATCGATGGGGAAGTAGGAGACGTCGTCGGCGTCGTCACCGGGAGTCTCGTCCCCTGAGACTTTCTCCACCTCGAAGGTCACCACGAGAAGATCGCCGTAGAAGCTACTGCTCCACGAGTCGGCATCTATCAATCGGGCGACCCGGCCCCCTATGCCTGCCTCTTCATGCAGTTCTCGAAGCGCAGCCTGGGCAATGGTCTCCCCCGTCTCTGCGAATCCTATAGGCAGACACCACATGCCCTTGTTCGGAAGGATCCCACGCTTCACCAGTAGCACGCGGCGGTCGTAGTCCAGCACTAAGGCTGCCGCTGCGGGCAATGGATTCTCATAGAAGACTGCTCCGCAGACCGAGCACACATCGCGCGGGCGATCACCCACAGTTTGTACTTCGATGATGCCGCCGCACTTTGAGCAGAAGCGCGTGTTCAGTTGACCGGCTCCTCCAAGACCTGCATATGCACGTGCGCACCGCAGTCATGCGTGTAAAGGGCCAGTGTCTGGCCCAATTCTTCCGGGCATTCGCGGACCTTGCCCAGCTGGGTCTTGCCGGCCGTTACCACCTCGCCTATGGAGACCGTCGGATCACTGACAAGCAGCAGTGAGACGGTGATGCCACTCGAATTCTCGGGCCTTATATCTATCTGCACGTCCGAGTACTTCCCATACAGCAGATATTCTTTGACGCCGGTCACGACCCCCGATACCGGCGCTGTGACAAGCGAGCCGGGTGGGGCTCCCACTAACACCGAACTGGT
>JAAYCW010000093.1 GCA_012729575.1 Actinomycetota bacterium
GAGGTGGCACAGACGCTTGCAGAGGTCGAACCAAGACTCAGCGTCAGCCGTGATGAGTACATCGAGGCCATCGCGCGCGTGCGCGAGTTCATCGCCGCAGGGGACACCTACCAGGTCAACTACACGGTTCGGGGCCGTTACGAGTTGGTTCGCGGCGGTCCCAATCCGGCGGACGCCCCTGGTGTGGATGGAGCTTCCCGACCGACCGAGGCCGCCGGGCTCATCGATCCTCTCGACTACTTCCTCGCCCTGGTGATCCGCCAGCCGGTCCCCTACGCCGCCTATCTGGACCTGGGTGACGCCCAAGTCATCAGCCTATCTCCAGAGCTGTTCCTGCGCCGCGACGGAGATCGACTTGAGAGCCGCCCCATGAAGGGCACCCGCCCCCGTGGTGGCACCCACGCCGCAGATGTCGCCCTGGCTTTCGAGCTCGCCGAGACGGAGAAGGAGCGGGCGGAGAACCTCATGATCGTCGATATGGTGCGCAACGATCTGGGCCGCGTGTGCCGCACGGGTAGTATCCAGGTGCCTGTGCTCTATGCGGTGGAGCCCTACCGGACGGTGTGGCAGATGGTCAGCACGGTCACCGGGCACGTCCACCCCCGAGCGGGTCTGGCCCGGGTAATGGAAGCAGTATTCCCGGGCGCATCCATCACCGGGGCCCCGAAGTACCACACCATGGAGATCATCGCGGCCCTGGAGACCGAGCCGCGGGACGTCTACACCGGAGCACTGGGCTGCTTCTTCCCGGGCGGAGACTTCACCTGCAACATAGCCATCCGGACGATCATCCACCGCGACGGGCGGTGCAGGCTGGGCACGGGATCCGGAGTAGTCTGGGACGCAGTGGCCGAGGCGGAGTATGAAGAGACGCTGGCCAAAGCCGCCTTCGCGACGCCCCCGGCTGCAGACAGTTGGCGACCCGACCCCCTGGCCCGGCTGCGCGCGACCGGCCGGCCGCGAAAGACCGAGATGTGTCTGTTCGAGACCATCCTTTTGGAGGCTGGCGATGTTGGATCCGCCCCCCATAACCCCGCGACGCCCGTTCCAGGCGCGCGCGTCAACCAGAACCCCGTTGCGAAGCCGCCGAGCGTGTCCCTGTCGCGCTTCACCTTCCTCGAAGAACATCTGGACCGCCTGGCCGCGTCCGCAGCGGCCTTCGACTACCCGTTCGATCGGGAGGCGGCGCTCAACCTGCTGGCTTCTCTGGCGGGCGCTCATACGGAGCCCCTCGTGATTCGTCTGAAGCTAGACTCGCGGGGCGACCTTAGCCGATCGATGCGAGACCTGCAGCGCTGGCCGGCTTCGACGCCCGGTGAGACGGCCGCCCTGTTGGTCTCGCCCTTTCGAACCGATCCGGGCGATCCCCTTCTCCACCACAAGACCAGCCTACGTGGTTTCTACGACCGCGAATACAGGCGGGCCGCCGGCCTAGGCTGTCTCGATGCCCTCTTCCTGAACCGGCTGGACCGTATCACCGAGGGATCCATCACCAATATCGCTGCCCGCTTCGACGACTCTTGGGTGACTCCCCCCGTGGAGGACGGGCTGCTGCCGGGCATCTGGAGGGCGGATTTCATCGAATCTCACGGGGCAAGAGAGCGCTCCCTCAGCCTTGCGGAGTTGTTGAGCGCCGACGAGATCGTTGTCGGAAACTCGGTGCGCGGAAGCGCGCTGGTGCGGAAGCTGTTGGTGGATCCTCTGGAGTTCTAGCGGATCTCGGTAGCTCCGTCGATGAAAGCCTTCGCGTTCGAATGCGCCAGATTCTCCTCGGAGAGATAGAGTCTTCCCTCTTCGGTCATCTGGACTACGTCTGCCTGGAGCAGAATGTTGAGTGCGTCCGGCTTATAGTCACGGATCTTGAACATCCGGTCGTAGAGGCGCCCTCGCACCAC
>JAAYCW010000094.1 GCA_012729575.1 Actinomycetota bacterium
TCCACCGGCGCTCCTCTGTCTTTGCGCTCCAGCGAAGCCAGATACTCTTTCTCGCCGCAGGTGTAGATCCTTTCTCTACCGGGCGCCTTAGTGGAGCCACGCAGCGCCCGTAGGATGTCACCGGTGGTCCGCTTGAAGTCGGCGAGATCCGTGAAGCACTCGATATCTATGGCCAGGAAGAAGTGACCCAGCGGGATGGGGACGTCTTTACCGTCGGCGTCCTTGCCACTTAGCTGTCTCAGGAAGGCCGCCTGAGATAGAGCCGCCGAGAGGATCTCAACGACAGTGGCGAAACCGTAACCCTTGTAGCCTCCGGTCTCCTCGGTCAGGCCGCCGATGGGAGCCAGCGCTGCGCTGCCGGAGATTAGGTCTTTCAGGATCTGGACCGAGTCGGTGGCCGAGCGGCCCTGCCGGTCGATGACCAGACCATCCGGACAATCCTTGCCTTCGCGGGCCCACTGTTCGATCTTGCCCCGTTGGATGACCGAGGTGGCGTAGTCGTTAGTGAAGGGGAACTCCTCGTCGGTGGGCATAGCGAACACCAAGGGATTGGTGCCGAGCATGTTATCGACCCCGTGGGTGGGCGCGATAGAGGGGCGGGCATTGGTACCACTGAGGCCTATCATGCCGGCATCGACGGCCATCAGGGGGTAGTAGGCGGCGAAGCCGTAGTGGGTGGAGTTGCGTGCCACCACCATGCCCAAGCCGTGTTCCCGAGCTTTGTCGATGGCCGTCTGCATGCACCGTTTGCCGACCACCATGCCCATGCCGTCGTGACCGTCGACCACCGCGGTAGCCTTGCAGTCCCGCACCACCTCGAACTCGGTGACCGGCTTCTGGATGCCCCCCTGGACGATGCGGTCGTAGTAGATAAGCTTCAGCCGGCCCACCCCGTGAGAGTCGATGCCGCGCTTGTCGGCGCTGATGAGCACATCGGCGCATACGCGCGCGTCCTCCTCGGGGACACCGACACCCTTGAAGACGTCCACCATGAACGCTTCGAGCAAGTCGAACGGCACCCAGGCATGGTCCTCTGCCACTTCACCCTCCCCTCCGAACGGAGGTATTTCGTCCAGATACGTCGAATGACGATGCAACCGGCTGCTGAGCAGCGCGACACGTCTACATTAGCAGACAGGCAGGTGCACAACTCTCATGACGGAGAAGACCGATTCCGACGTGATCGTCATCGGGGCCGGACTGGCCGGCCTCAGCTGCGCCGCCCACCTGGCGAAGGCCGGCAGGCGTGTCATCGTGCTCGAACAGCACACCCGGCCCGGTGGACTATGGACCTCCTTCTCCCGAAGAGGCGTGATCTTCGACATCTCCACGCACTGGGTGACCGACCCGGAGGCGTTGAATCGGACGCTCGAGGGACTCGGCGCTCCCACCGTGGATTTCGTCCAATTGGACCACCTGGGCAGATACCTGGGGTCGCCCAAATCGAAAGGCTCTGCCGGAGCCGCGGGGACCCGGCCCAGTCCCCTCACCGCTGCCGCTATCCCTTCATGGGACATTGTGGTGGGCCAAGACGTGGCCGGTTTCAAGGAGAGCGTGCGTGAGTCGTTTCCGACCGTGGACGACGAGGGGCTGGATCGGTTGTGCACGCAGGCGCTCGAGATCAGCCGCCTCCTCGATACGCTTCCTATCCAGTCGCCCGAGTTGACCCCCCTCAGGGAACGCCTGGGCGTCGCGTTGCGCAGGCTGCCGCACGTCGCTCAAATACGCCGTTTACGTCGCACCTCGGCCGAGGCCTACTTCGCCGAGCTCTTCCCCGGAGACGGACTGGCCGGCCTGCGCGCCGCCCTGTGCTCGCTCGCGCCCGTTCCCGACATATCCGCCATCGGGCCCCTGGCCATGCTCGGAACCGGTCTGCGGGGCAAGGTCTACGCCCCCCGGGGCGGCTCGCGGAGATTGGCTGAGGCGTTCGCGGAGGCGGCGGTCCGGAATGGAGCCGAGATCCGATATTCTGCAAAGGTGGTTTCCATCCTGACCGCCGACGGAGCGGTGCAGGGTGTCCGCCTGGATGGCGGCGCCACTCTTGCCGCACCTACGGTCGTCGCGGCCATCGATGCGAAGCAGACGTTCTACGGACTTCTGGACCCCCAACTGGTCCCGGACTCCTACAGGCGACTCCTGGAGGCCAAATCCATCTCCGAACCGTACGGACTGATCTCTCTGGTCACCACTCTCGAACCGGCCGCTCTGGGCTTCGACGGCACCGATGTATTCGTATGCCCTTCCACCGATGTGGAAGTACTCCGGTCCAAGGAGCCGGATGACTGTGCCTTCATGCTCACCTTCCCGCAGTACGTGGAACCCGGGGCCGACCCGGTTCTGCGTGGGGTGCAGATCCTCGTCCCGGCCGCCTGGTCGTGGAGAGAACACTGGGAGACTTGGCCGACGCCGGAGCGAGGAGCCGATTACCGCGACCTCAAGAACGAGTGGAGCGCCAAGATCATCGCCCGGGTCCAGGAGTACCTGCCCAGGCTGACCTCCCATCTGGTCACCGTGGATGTCGCCACCCCCATCACTTTCTACCGTTACACGCTCAACACGGAGGGTGCGCCGACCGGCTGGCACCACATGGATCGGCCCTGCTGGAAACAGAGAGTGACCTTCCTGCGAGGACTCTACCAAGCCGGTCACTGGGTGGGACCCTCAGGCGCGGTGCCCGTCGTCACGTCGGGCCGGTGGGCGGCGGACCTGGTTCTAAGCCGCAAGCGCTAGCAGCGTCAGCACGGTTGCACG
Source organism: Actinomycetota bacterium (assembly GCA_012729575.1). GTDB lineage: Bacteria > Actinomycetota > Thermoleophilia > RBG-16-64-13 > RBG-16-64-13 > RBG-16-64-13. The sequence goes on from JAAYCW010000094.1 coordinate 2,752, forward strand.
GAGCCGTCTCCCCGAGTCAGACCGCCTGCCACCCGCTCCCATTGGTCACTCGTCCCCGCAGACCTCGAAGGTCGACGGTATCGGGAGTCTGTCCGCGAACCACTCCCGCTCGCTGAACTCGACGGCCGCGATCTTTTCTATGGGCATCTTCAGGTACCTGCCCCACCCTTCAGCCGCAACCGTCCCGTCCTCCAGCACGATCTCTCCCGTACCCTCGAAGACCCGGGTCGTGTCACGGGTGATCCGACCGACGGCTTTGACTTCGCCCTGCAAAGGCACGGGTTTGCGGAACTTGGCCGTGAACTCCACGGTCACACCCCAAGTCTCGGTCTCGGCCAGGTTGATGGCCCTCCCGATTGTCTCGTCCAAGATGGCGGACACCACGCCGCCGTGCAGGCGGCCGGGATAGCTCTGGTGTTCCTCACGAGGGTAGAAGACACCGGCCAGTTCGCCGTTCTCGAGCACGAAGAAGCGGCCGTTCAGGCCCAGGGAGTTCTCCACCCCGCACACCAGGCACATACGACTCACGTTCTGAGCTTCTTTGACTTCGTATCTCACGCCGGGCCTCCCGTTCGGACGATGCACCGCCCGCGACGCCCGCCGGCGGCGGGCGTCGGTTCAGTCCAGAACACCCGACGCTTTCGCCATCTCTTCGATGACCTGCAATTGCTGCGGACAGGCATCCTCACACTGCCCGCAGGAAACACACTCCGAGGCCCGGGCCGAACGTCCGGACATGACCTCGACGTTGTACGACTCGCGCTCCAGTTCCAGCGCATCAAAGAGCGCTGCGTTATTGAGCGCAGCGAACACGGAGGGTATGTCTATGCCCTGCGGGCACGGCAGGCAGTAGCGACACCCGGTGCAGTCTACCACCGTGAGACCCCGGTACGCGTCCCGCACCTTCTCTATGACCGTCAGTTCCTCCGGCCCCAGGGAGTCCGCTTCGGCCTTGGAAGCCATCCGCACGTTGTCCACCACCTGCTCCATGGTCGACATGCCACTGAGAAGTGAGGTAACCCGGGGATCGTTCCACACGAATTGCAGTGCCCACTCCACGGGACTCCTCTGAACCGGAGATGTATCCCAAAGAGCCCGCACCGGTTCGGGGACGCGGCCCGCCAACCGCCCGCCCTTGAGCGGCTCCATGACTACCACTCCCAAGTTCTTGTCACCGGCGTAGGCCAAACCGGCCGCGCCCGCCTGGTACTCGGTGTCCATGTAGTTGTACTGGATCTGGCAGAAATCCCAGCCGTAACCGTCCACGATCGGGGCGAAGTGCTGCGGTTCGTCGTGATAGGAAAAACCGGCGAAGCGGATCCTGCCGTCGGCCTTGGCGGCCTCAAGGAACTCGAGCACCCCCAGGCCCAACAGCTTGGCCCATGACTCCTGGTTCATGCCGTGGAGCAGGTAGCAGTCGATACGATCGGTCCGCAGGCGTTCCAGCTGGCCGCCAAGGATGGAGTCCATGTCCTGTCGAGACTCGACCACCCAATGCGGCAACTTGGTGGCTATCAACACCTTGTCCCGACAGCCGCCCAGCACGTCGCCCACGAAGGTCTCGCTCATTCCCGGCTCGGTAAGTGAGCTGCCGTGGTAGGAGTAGGCCGTGTCGAAGTAATTGACCCCGTGATCTATCGCATAGCGCACCATCTGGGTGGCAAGCGGGATGTCGATGTGATCGCGCCTTTCGTCGATCACCGGCAGCCGCATGCAGCCAAAACCGAGAACCGAGACCTTCTCCCCCGTCCGGCCCAGAGACCTATAGAGCATGTTCATTTCGGCTCATATTCACTCCCGTTGCGTGTCAGTGTCCTCCGAGAAAGAGTCTAGCTTCTGCATCAGGACTTCGAGCAGATCCTCTCGTTCCAGCAGATACTTCTTGAGTTCGCGGGAATCGGTGTGGGCGATCTCGAAGATCATCGCCTTCCGATAGCGCTCGATGACAAAACGGATGACCTCGATCTCCTTCATATTGAGCGGGACATCGACCATCATGGCCTCCTTCGTGCACCCCCGCCCTCTACCGCGTCGGGCGAGGCAGGACCTACGCAGATAGCCTTCCCCGGCTGGTCGCACTCCTAATCCTCCGTTATCCTGGATCCTCGTTATCCTGAGCGGGTCGGAACGGAGGAAGGTCGTGAAATACAGCGAGGGCTCGATAGGCCGCGTGTTCGTACTCCGACTGGACGATGGGGAAACGCTCAACGACACCATCGAGGCCTTCGCAGCCGAACACGGGGTCAAGCGGGGAGCGGCCTTCTATGTGGGGGGCTCGGCGGACGGCAGCCGCCTGGTGGTAGGACCCGACGCGACCCGGCAGGATGCGGTCGTGCCTCTCATCCATACGCTGGCCGGAGCACGGGAGACCTTGGCCCTCGGTACGCTCTTCCCCGACAAGTCGGGTAGACCCACGGCGCACATGCACGTAGCCAGCGGTAGGGAGGGGGAAGCCACTGTCGGTTGCGCCCGAGCGGGCCTCGAGACCTGGTTGGTGGGGGAGGTCATCCTCTTAGAGATCGTGGGATCTGAAGCTCATCGAGAGGTTGACCCTGCCACCGGGTTCGATCTGTTGACGCCGGCCTGAAGCCGAGCGAATATCCCACGCGCGCGTCCTGTATTACCCTGTAGGATGCTCCGTGATAGGTTGAACGGAACCAGAACGACCGAAAGTGGGGCCGCGAACGTCATCCGCCATACTCACAGAGGGACTGACCAAGCTCTACGGCCGTAGGCCGGGCATCGAGGGGTTGGATTTAGAGGTCCTGCCGGGCGAGATATTCGGGTTCATCGGGCCCAACGGCGCCGGTAAAACCACCACCATCAGACTACTTCTCGACCTCCTGCGCCCCACCGCGGGACGCGCTACCCTGCTGGATCGTGACGCCCACCGACAGAGTGTGGCTCTGCGTAGATCGATCGGCTACCTGCCCGGCGAGTTCGGGCTTGAACCCCGCATGACCGGCCGGCAACTGCTCGAGTACTTCGGCCGGCTGCGCGGCATGGACGATCTGGGAGTCGCGCCTGCGATGGCCGGACGGCTGGACATCGATCTCGACCTACCCATGGGCCGACTCAGCAGAGGCAACCGGCAGAAGATCGGCCTCATCCAAACCCTCTTCCACCGACCTCGACTGCTCATCCTGGACGAACCGACCACCGGGCTTGATCCGCTCGTGCAAGATACCTTCCTGCAGATACTCCGCGAGGCCCGCGACGAGGGGAGGACGGTGTTCCTCTCTTCGCACATCCTCAGTGAGGTCGAGAGGGTATGCGACCGGGTGGCCATCGTCCGGGATTCCAGGCTGGCCACGCTGGAGACCACCGAGTCACTGCTGGAGAAGCGGCGCAAGCGGGTAGTCATGGTGTTCGCCGCTCCGGTGGACGCCGCGCGCTTCGCACAGTTGCCCGGAGTCACCGACGTGCAGGTCCAAGGGACGGCCGTCTCACTCCGACTGCAGGACGGCATCGATGCCGTGGTCAAACTGGCGGCCCAGTTCACGCTGCTCGACCTGCGGGTCGATCATCCTTCGCTGGACGAAGTGTTCATGGGGTACTACGGAGAGCAGAAGTGACCGGGCTGCGGACAGAGCTGCGGCGTATGTGGATCTTCACCGCCCACCAGTTGCGAAGCAGGTGGCGTTCGCTCACCATCTGGGGAGTAGCCCTGGGTGCGATGGGGGCCTTGTATGTGGTCCTGTTTCCCAGCATGAGTACCTTCATGCAGGAGTACTTGGAACAGGCTCCGGAGAGCCTCAAGGGCTTCCTCGGTGAGCTGCAGGGACCCATGACCATCGAGCAATGGTTGGGGATGGAGTACTTGAGCCTGCTCATCCCGGTTGTCCTCCCGTTCGCGGTCATGATCATGGGGGCTCGGGCCATTGCGGGAAGGGAAGAGCGCAAGACCCTTGACCTGTTACTCAGCAATCCGCTGCCCAGACGGGATGTGGTGGCGGGCACCGTTCTCACCATGGCTATCGTCCTGGCAGGAGTGTTGGCCATCACCTGGATGCTCACCTACATCGCCGTGCCACTCGCCGGTGTCGATCTTTCGCCGGCCCGCTTGGCCTACTCCTTGGTTGCGCTCTGGCCGTTATGTCTCCTCTTCGGAGTCCTGGCCCTGCTGCTGTCGGCATGGGTGAGACGTAGCGCCTTCGCCATCACCATTCCCGCGGTCATACTGCTCGCCATGTACCTGGCCGAGGTTCTGGGGCAGGCAGCCAAGTCGATGGAGCCCTACAGAGTGGTTTCCCTCTTCTACCACGTGGGCAACCCGGTCGAGGGAGACTTCCCCTGGACAGCGGTGCTGCTGATGCTGGCGGGAGTGTGCGTCCTCACCGGAGCGGCCGTAGCCGTCTTCCAGCGGAGGGACGTCTTCACGTAGCTCTCGCGGGCAGTGGGCCGAGCTACGGGCAGTGTGTCGACCGGCCGCATCACGGGGATGGTACCCTGGGATCACATTCTCGTGTGATAAGACAAACCCGGCGTCATGCCCAACCGAGAGGAAACCGATGGCAAGGGCCTGTCCTACTCCCCAACCGCTCCGCAGCGTTCTCGGGACGGTGCTCTTCATCACCTTGGTCTTCCTGCTCGCCTTCCTAGCGCGCCTCATCTTCTCGCCCCTCATGCCTTCCATCCAGGAAGACCCGGCCATGGGCGTCGCCTCCGGCCAAGCCGGCGCCTTGTTCCTGCTGGGCGCCCTGGGGATGCTGTGTGGTTCGCTCTTAGCCCCCCTCTTCTACAGCACCCTCAACCACCGGCGCACCATGATCCTCTCCCTGTTTGTCATGGCCGTTACCCTGGTAGGGGCCTACTTCGCGAACTCGCTGTGGACCCTCCGGGCTGTGTTCTTCGTCCTTGGAGCCTGCTTCGGCGTGCATCAGCCGTCCTCGATGGCAACCCTTACCGCCACCGTCCGCCGGGAGGATTGGGGCAGGGCCCTCTCCATCCAGCAGCTCTCGCCACCCCTGGCTCTGGTCAGCGGGCCGCTCTTAACCGTGGCCTTGCTCAACTGGTTCTCCTGGAACGAAGCTCTGCTGTGGATAGCGGGGATCATCGCGGTCGTCGCCGTCCTCTTCACGTTCGCCACACCGGGAGTAGGTAGTTTTGCGGGAGAACCGCCAAGTCCGGCCGCCATCAGGCCGGTAGTTAGCACGTACTCGTTCTGGATCATGATCTTTCTGTTCGCTCTGGGCATGGGTGCGCAGGTGGGCGTATATACACTGCTGCCTCTGTACCTGCACTTGGAGCGTGATTTGACCGTGGCCTCCGCGAACACCCTCCTGGGCCTAGCCAACATCGCGCCGCTGGTCACAGTGTTCATCTCCGGGTGGGTGACGTCCCGATTGGGAGAGAAATGGACCATGGGGATAGCGCTCTTGCTGACGGGGATAGCGGCCATCCTGGTGGGACTTCTCTCCGGCGTGGGGATGAAGATCTGCATAGTCCTCATGGCCGCCCTGGCGGTGTGCTACTTCCCACCGGCGTTTGCCGCCCTGTCCCGCATCGTCCAGCCCAACTATCGAAGCTTGGCCGCCGCCTTCTGCCCGCCCACCGGTTTCGTCCTGGGAGGTGGACTCCTCCCCCTTGCGCTGGGTTATATGGGAGAGACCTGGAGCTTCAGCCTGGGGATCATCGTCATCGGGGCCATCATCGCGGTCGGAGCGCTCGCGGTCATACCCCTGCGGCTGTTGACGCACTTGGAGGAGGGCTGTTGATATAGCGGTCGTTCTCCCCGAACAAGCCAAGAGCGACGTCCTCACCCGGCCTGCCGCGAACGGTCCGGCCCATCTCCACTGCTGCTCCCAGGCTATGGTCCGTTTCACGCTCCTTAAGCTGGGTTGTGACCAAGACCTCGCCACTCTAGGCCGCTACCTGGGAGGAGGCGTGGCCGGCATGGGCGAGACATGCGGTGCGATCACGGGAGCCGCTCTATCACTCGGCATCCGCGACCATCACCTACCGGGAGGATCTCCCAACTTGGAGCAGGCCACGTCCGAGGATCTTCAAAGACTCGTACATAGCTTCACCGATGAATTCGGATCGCGCGGCTGTCCAGAACTCACAGGGTTTGACATGAGCGGCCCGGAAGGCTTCGAGGCCTTCCAGCAGAGTGACGCTCCCGAGCGCTGCGGCAGGTACATAAGTTGGATGCGCGACCAAAAACTTCCGCTGCTGGTCGATCCGACGGCCACGTCGAGAGGTAAGGACCAGCCTACGTCCACCCCACGAAACGCCGGAGGCCGCCTCGTTGCCGAGGCGGCCTCCAAAGCTCTTATGATGCGCTGCGACCCCGAAGGCGCCGTTGGCAGGCGTCAGTCGGGTAACCAACGACTAAAGGCGAGCGCCACCTCCGGTCCAATGGCCGCTGCGCATACTAGGCAAACTGTCTATTGGGACCACCTCCTTTCTACGCTTGGCTAGATTCTATCAGGAGGGTACGTTCTACGCCAGACCCGACGACGGGTTTGTACGCTAGGGGCGGATAGAATCACTCCCAAAACACCGCGGGCGGCACTCCGAGACTTTCGGATTCGTTCTCAGCCGACAAGGCCCGCAGCCCTGCTTCTTCGCCTGACCGACCGGCGCCGCGGTATCCTGGGCGGATGAAGACTTTCACCGGCAGTCGCTGCCTCGCGGTCCTCGCTGTAGCTATCGCAGCCGCATCGATCACCGCCGGCTGCGGTGATCCGGTCCCAAGTGCGACTTCCACCCCCCCGTCCGAAGTAGTCTCACCCGGGACGCCGGCTCCCCAGACAACCGTCCCCTATTCGAACGTCAACGGATCGATCCCTCCGACCTCCGGCACCATTGACAAGCCGTCCACTACCGTCACCACCCGGCCGGATCCCGCGGAGATAACGCTCCGCGGCATGACGCTCCCCCAGAAGGCGGCCCAGGTACTTCTGGTCGCGTTTGACGGCACGACTCTCCTGCCCGCCGTGGAAGAGATGCTATCCCGGGATCCTCCCGCCGGACTCCTGTTGCTGGGGCGCAATGTCGAAGAGACCGGTCAACTCAAGGAACTGACCGCCGCACTCCAGGAGGCAGGCACGCGCAACGGCCAAGGCATCGGGCTACTCATCGCCGTGGATCAGGAAGGCGGGCCGGTCCAGCGTATCCGCGAGGGAGCTCCCACAGTGCCGGCCGCCCGGGCCTTGGGAGATTCAGTCTCGCTGGAGGAGATCGCGCGCTTGGCCGAGGAGACCGCCGGCTCCCTGCTCGAACTCGGGGTGAACATGAATCTCGCCCCCGTGGCCGACGTGGTCGACGACCCGGAATCCTTCCTCTACCAGCGTACCTACGGAGGCGACCCCCAGCTGGTCGCCGATTGTGCGACAGAGGTGATCGAGGCCTTCAGAAATAGCGGGCTGATCGCGGCCGTAAAACACTTCCCCGGGCACGGCAGCGCCGCGGGCGACACCCACGGTGGCGCCGTGGTGTCGGAGGCTACCCGCGCAGAATTCGCAGCCACCCATCTTCCACCCTTCCGGGCCTCCCTAGACGCCCAGGTGGAGTGCGTCATGGTCGCCCACCTTGTGGTTTCTGCGTACGACGCCGACCGGCCGGCATCACTCTCAATCAAGGTGATCGAGGAGCTCCTCCGCGACGAACTGGGCTTCTCGGGCGTGGTCATCGCCGACGACCTGGAGATGGCCGCCGCCGTCGGGGCCGTCACCGGAAATGGCACAGACCAACCGGCCGGAAGCGGTGCGGGCGGCGGTGGGGTGGCTGTCTCGGCACTGGAGGCCGGGTGCGACCTCCTGATCTCTACCGGGACCGCGGACCGTCGGCAACAGATGCTTCATGCCATCGTCGAAGCAGTAGAGTCAGGGCGCCTGTCTCCGGAGCGTCTCGATGAGGCCGTGTTGCGTGTGCTGGGTCTGAAGTCCCGCTATGGTCTCCTGCCCCTCCAGGGGTAGCAGGCGCATCAGCCGTGGAACCAGGGATTGCGGTAGACTGGCCCGGTAGCCGGCGGCAGACCTTGGTGGTGATCGGTTCGCAACGGCCGCCGAATTGGCCCATAGGAGGA
>JAAYCW010000095.1 GCA_012729575.1 Actinomycetota bacterium
CCATGTCCTCGCGGTGAGAGACCCCATCCTGATCGCGTTCCCACAGCCCGGCCCTCTTCCGGCCAGACGCCACAGCCCAGGAAGCTGGTGCCGAAGTTGCCGACGACGAGCCCGAACTCCTCGACCCGGCACGTCATCCGGGAGCACACGTCGTAAGTGGCCTGAGCCCTCTTGATCTCTGGGGGAGACAGCAGGTTCTTCGCGTACGACTCGGTGATATTCAGCGCTCGCTCGGCATCAATGGCTATGGTCCTGTCCCGGATCAGCTCGCGCATCAATGCAATCCGCTCGGTAGACGCTCTGAACTGCTTCATCTCACGCCCCCACTTTCGAAGAGCCGGCCATCACACCTGCGATTCGCCTATTTTACTTGTGCGGCAGAGAGAAGTGGCTGTGAAGCTCGAAGTGGCCGTGAAGCCCACCTTGGCCGTGAAGCTCGAAGTGCCGTGAAGCCCACCGTGGCGCGTCACCGTCCAGTCAGAGCCGTGTGAGGTAATCGGCGGGCACGCTACCCGTTTCGCCGCCGGCTGAGGTAGTCTGGAGTCGGTGGAACACAGCGCAGAAGTGGGGCCTTGCACTAGGAGGAGACAATGGCAACGGGCAGCAGTGAAGAACCATGCGTGAATGAACGCAGCAGCTGTCGCCGGAAAGCCAACGCCGCCTTGGCCTACCGGGGACGGTTGGAGGCCTTGAGCGAGGGGATCGTCAAGGACTGCTCGACGGCCGAGTGCCATACTCACATCGACTTTGAACCCATCCCATCCCGCCAGGCGGTGATAGAGATCATCGACTGGTGCCGCGAGCTCCTCTTCCCTGGATTCTTCAGCCGGACCAGAGTCGACCCGGTCAACTTCCGCTATGCCATCGGACAGACCACCACCGCCCTCTTCGACCTGCTCTCCGAGCAGATAACCTTAAGCATCCGACATGAGTGCTTCCGCCTCGAGTCACCCTGTACCGACTGCGAGACACGTGGCTACGACGGAGCGCTCAAGGTGTTGGAGAGCATTCCGGCCATCCGGCGGGTGCTCGCCTCGGACATCAAGGCCACGTTCGACGGAGACCCGGCGGCCCGGACCACGGACGAGATCGTGTACAGCTACCCCGGCCTACAGGCCATCGCCGTCTACCGCGTAGCCCACCAGCTGTTCGAGCTGGATGTGCCCATGCTGCCGCGCATGATAACCGAGCACATGCACGGTGTGACGGGCATCGACATCCATCCCGGAGCTGAGATAGGCGAAGGGTTCGTGATCGACCACGGCACAGGCATAGTCATAGGCGAGACCACGCAGATCGGTAATAACGTACGCGTCTACCAGGGCGTCACCTTGGGGGCCTTGTCCCTTCCCAAGGGAGCCGGTGATCAGTACCGGGGCAAAAAGCGACACCCGACTATCGAGGATGACGTCATCATCTACGCCGGCGCCACCATACTGGGCGGAGACACCGTGATCGGTGCACGTTCCATCCTCGGCGGCAATGTCTGGCTGACCGAATCCGTGCCGCCCGATACCAGCGTGATGATCGAGAACCCCCGGCTCATCAAGACGAGCAGGAGCCATTAGGTTGCCAAGCGGTGCCGCTCCTAGAGGCCGATGCTCTCCATGCCGGTTCCATTGGCCACGTGCCACGAACGCGAGCCGGGCAGCCGCTTGAGCGCCGCCATGAAGGCTTTGTTGCGGGCGTCCTTGCGCCAGTTGCGGATGATCCACATTCCCCAACCGTGGAACAGCAACTTCGTGAAACGCAGGGTGACAAGCAGCTTGAGCCATTGCCGCTTGGAGTAGAAGCGCATATAACCACGCAGGACTTCCCTCTGCAGTTCGTAGGGTGTCATCTGCTTGGGAGTGAAGACCACGTGGTGGGCGTCGTACAGGTGCCAGCGCTTATCGAAGATGCGACCTTCCTCCTCCAACCGATCGAACATGGGAGTGCCGGGCAGCGGAGTGAGGATGTTGAGCATCACCGTGTCGATTCGGTGCTTGAGTGCGAAACCCACCGTGTCGCGCACCGCTCCCTTGGGGTCTTCATCCGCTCCCAGCACGAACATGCCGTGGCTGGCGATGCCGTACTCGTGCAGCGTCTTGACGGACCGGACGATATCCTCCACGCTCTGCGACTTGTGATACTCGTCGAGAGTCGCTTGATTCACGGACTCGAGGCCCAAATACACCCGGTTGCAGCCCGAGCGTTGCATCAGCTCAAGCAGCTCGCGGTCACGCACGACGTCGGTGCGCACCTGGGCCGACCAAGGCATGATCAAACCCTCGTCGATCATCATGCAGAGGAGAGTCTTGAGACGCTGCTTATCGGCAGCCATATTGTCGTCGTAGAAGAATATCTTGCGCGCCTTGCTCTGCTTGATCTCGGCGATCACGCTCTCGGGCGACCGGAATCGGTATTTCCGGCCGAACATAGCCGTCACCGAACAGAAATTGCAGGCGAAAGGACAGCCCCAGCTGGTCATGATGGGCGTCGTGCCCATCCTCTCGTGGCCATGGATCAGAGTCAGATCGGGGAAGGGCAGTGTGTCGAGCTCCGCGCACCGCGCGCGATCGGCGTTGTGCACCACCTCTCCTTCGTGCAGGTAGGAAAGACCGGAGATGGTGGACAGCTCGCGCCGGCCGGAGAGAGCCTCGATGAGCTCAGTCATGAAGGCCTCGCCGCCTTCACCTCGAGCCACATAGTCGGCATGCTCAAGTGCTTCAGCCGCCATGAAAGTGACGTGTGGGCCTCCCATGACCACCGGTATACCGCGAGCCCGGATGCGATCGGCGAACTGATAGCCGGTCATCGCAGTCGAGGTGGTCGTCGAAATGCCGACGAGGTCCGACGCGTACACGTCTTTCCAATCGATGGCGGAGAACTGTGGAACGTAGATAGACACATCGTGCCCCTGGGAGGCGAGGGAGGCTCCGATCGCCGGCAGACCGAGGCGCGGCATCATGACTTTGCTGAACACGTTCATGCCGGGTGGCTCCGGCTCGATGAGGCGGATTCTCATTCATAGCTCCTTAGATACATGCCTGTCGGCACGTCGATCACGGCTGCGCAGGATCGCTTGGGGACAATTGTCAACCTCAGGAGACAGGAAGGTCAGACACCAGGCCGCAGCGCACCAGTAGATCGCCGAACTGCCTTTGTATCCAGGCCCGCCAGACTCCGCCGGGTCTCTCATCTAGTTCACAGAGCGTCTCCACCAACTCCCGCGCGCTCGCACGCAGTTGAAGCTGACCGCCGTGGCATCTATCCATAGTCACACGAGCTCCTTGTCGCTGTATCGATGTCAGAAGCCCACGACCCGGAGCACCCCCCAAGGCCGCCAGACTCCTCTTTCGTCGTCCGGGTCCTGAAGCATCGTACCCCATACCGCCTCCGTGCGTAGGG
>JAAYCW010000096.1 GCA_012729575.1 Actinomycetota bacterium
CGGCAGACTACGGAACAGTGTTCCGTCTACGGAACCTCAGTATACAATCCTAGCCGGGTAGCTTAACAGTCGTGAAGGGAGATAGAATGGCTGAGTCGTCGAACATCGTCCCCGTTATCCAAGGCAAGATCCACACCCAAGCCGCAGAGGAGATCGGTTCACTCCAGGTGATGACCGATCGCCTGAAGTATCTTAAAAAGGAATGGGAAGACGCAGCTCCTCAGGTCTACGTGGACGACACTCTGCTGTTCACGGAATCCTGGAAAGAGACCGAACAGCTTCCGGTGGATTACCGCTGGGCTAAGGCCTTCCAGAAGAGGCTGGAAAACTGTCCCATCCTTATCCGGGACCCTGAGATTATCGTTGGGTCTTCTACCAAGTTCATCCGCGGCAACAACGTCACCTGCGCCATGAAACCGCGTGAGATCTTGGCCATGTGTGAGAGCGGCGTTTTCGACCGCAAGCTGAGTGACATCTCCTCCACCGTCATCGACCCGGAGGATCTGAAGAAGCTCAAGGCCGACGCCGAGTACTGGGTTGAGCACATGAACCCGGTCAACTACGTGAACGTGGCTTTGGAAGAGGAACTGGGCAAGGAACATTTTGATCTGCTTTTCGACAATGCCATGATCCTCGAAGGCCGGGCGGTGCGTGAGAACCCCGACCGCGGCCTGTTCCAGGGTAACGGCGCCTTCGGCGGGGGCGTAGTGCAGCCCAACGGCGACGTGCTCAAGTACGGTTTCAACTACGTCATCGGTCTGGCCAAGGCCGAGATTGAGAAGATGAAGGCCGAGGGCTTCGGAGAGGACCGCGCGAGTTCCAACGCTCTGCGCAAGTACTACCTGCTCAAGTCCATCATCGTCATGTTCGAGGCGGTCATCACCTTCGCGAAGCGTCATGCCGATCTGGCCCGCGAGATGGCCGCGAAGACCACCGACCCGGTTCGCAAGGCCGAACTCGAGAAGATCGCCGACGTATGCGAACGCGTTCCGGCCGAGCCCCCGCGTGACTTCTGGGAAGCGGTCCAGTCCGTGCGCTTCATGCACCTGGCCGCATGGAAAGAAAGCTCCGACCGCGCTGAAGTGCCGGTGGGGAGGATCGACAAGTTCTGGTATCCCTATTACAAGGCCGACATTGAGAGCGGAAAGTTGACCCGGGCGCAGGCGGCCGAGCTGATCGGCGCCATGTGGTTGAAGATCCGTGAGGTGGAGAACCTGGTCACCATCAAGCGCGAGCATCGAGCCGCCCCCGGTAGCCAGCTGCCGAACGTGACCTTGTGCGGCCGCGACAAAGACGGCAACGATCTCACCAACGAGCTCTCCTGGATAGTGCTCGAAGTCATGGCGCAGATTCATCTGTCCGAGCCCGCCGTGTACGTCCGCTATCACGAGAGCCAGGACGAGAACTTCATTATCCATGCCCTCAAGTGCAACCGGGAGTTCGGCGGTGGCAACCCGGCCTTCCTCAACGACGAGCTGGGCACCCAGCGCTACCTCGACCGGGGCGTGCCTATAGAGGACGCCTGCAACTGGAACGCATCGGGCTGCCTGGGCTATCATCTGGAGTGCGCCGAGCATATGGCGGGCGCCCTGAACCTGGTGCAGACCAAGGTCATGGAAGTCACCCTCCACGACGGCCTCGACCCGCGCACCGGCAAGCAGGTGGGCCTCCACACCGGCGACCCGCGAAACATGACCCTTGAGGAACTCTACGAAGCGTTCCTCAAGCAGGAAGACTACTTCGCCGAGAAGATGCGCGATCATTACTTCATCTGGTGGACCACGGAGGCTGCCAACAGCCCCATGAGTGGTTACCGCGCCGGTATGCTCTATCGCGACTGCATACCCGCCGGCCTCACCTCGCGTGAGGGTGGGTGCCGCTATCCTGAAGGCAAGGCCTCCTGGGTGGGCGACAAGGGCATCTGCGACGTGGGCGACTACCTGACTGCCATCGAGTACTTGGTGTACGACAAGAAGATGGTCACCATGGATGAACTCCTCAAGGCCATGGCTGCCAACTGGGAAGGTTATGAGGAGATCCGCCAGATGTGCCTCAAGGCTCCCAAGTACGGCAATGACGACGATTACGCCGACAAGTGGTATGTCCGTGCGTCGGCTGATACCCAGCGTATCCTGCTGAGCCGCCCCGACCCCATCACCGGCGCGAGGCCCATGCTGTTCAAGGGTGCTGCGGCCGGTCATGTGACCCAGGGCAAGGCTATAGGCGCCATGCCTAACGGCCGCTATGCGGGTACCCCCATCTACGACGGCGGCACCTCGGCCATGGCCGGCGGTGACGTCAATGGTCCCACCGCCCTCATCCTGTCGGCCACCAAGTACCCGACCCCGTATGAGTGCGCGGGTGTAGCCCACAACATGAAGTTCTCCAAGGCCGTCCTCAACAGCCCGGAGAAGCTGAGCAAGGTGGGTTCCCTTATCAAGACCTACATGAAGCGTGGCGGCTGGCACATCCAGTTCAACATTCACAGCGTCGAGGAACTCCTGGAAGCCCGCAAGGAGCCGGCGGCCCACAAGGACCTGCTGGTGCGTGTGGGTGGCTACAGCGCTTACTTCGTCGATCTGCCGCCCGAACTCCAGGAGGAGATCGTCGAGCGGACCATGCACGAGGTCAGCTAATCTATAGACCTCCCAGGCCGGGAGCGCCGCCGCTGGGCGGCGCTCCCGGTTGACATGCGACGAGAGCGAGGAGATAAGGGCAGTGACTAGCGCTACAGGGACCGTGTTCAACATCCAGCGGTACAGCATCGACGATGGTCCGGGCATCCGGACTACTGTTTTTTTCAAGGGCTGTCCCCTGAGCTGCTTGTGGTGCTCCAATCCTGAGTCTCAGAGTTTTGCTCCGGAACTGTTGCACCGCAATTCTCTCTGTAAGCTCTGCTACCGCTGCGTGGCCGCCTGCCCGGTCGGAGCCATTACCGTAGGCGCAAACGGCATCGAGATCGATAGGGACGTGTGCACGGTCTGCGGTGACTGTGTGGATGCCTGTCCGCACGATGCCATGCGCATCACGGGCAAAGAGATGACGGCGGACGAGGTCTTCGATGTCATCAAACGCGACATCGATTTCTATGAGGATTCCGGGGGAGGAGTGACTCTCTCGGGCGGCGAGGTCCTGTTGCAGCCGGAGTTTGCTTTGGAGCTTCTCAAGCGCTTCAAGGAGGCCGGTTTGCACACCTGTGTCGACACGGCCGGGCAGGGAGACACGGAGGGCCTCAAACGCCTGTTCCCCTACGTCGATCTCTTCTACTTCGACCTCAAGCATACCGACCCTAAGATCCACCAGGCTCAGGCCGGCCGCACGAATGAGCTCATCTTGCGTAACTTCAAGGAAGTGGCCGCCAGCGGCGTGCCGTTCGTGGTACGCGTGCCCGTAGTACCTGGTTTCAACGACAACAGCGACGCCATCTCGGACATCGCCGACCTGGTGGCGACGACCTCTCCGGGTGCGACCGTGCACCTGCTCCCCTACCACCGGTACGGGCAGCAGAAGTACGAACAGTTGGGACTGGATTACCGGATGCCGGCTGCCGAGACGCCTTCGCCCAAGTTCATGGAGGCCGCCCGCAGGATCGTAGAAGGTCGCGGACTGACGTGCGAAGTGGCCGTGTAGCACCCGATTTTGGATCGTAACTGAGAACGAGAGGGACTGATGGAAAACCTAGGTTGCGTCATCACAGGGACCGTCGGAGTCGACGCCCACGTCATCGGTACGAAGATCGTCTCCCGGGCTCTGCGCGAGGCCGGTTTCAAAGTGGTGGAGTTGGGTGCACAGACTCCCCCGGAGGAGTTCATAATGGCTGCCCAGGAGACGGCTGCAGACGCCATGATGATCAGCTCGCTGTATGGGATGGCCGAGATGGATCTGGAAGGTTTCCGCGACAAGTGCACGGAGGCCGGTCTGGAGGATGTCCTACTGTACGTGGGGGGCATACTGGGCGTCTCCCGCCGCGACTTCCCTGCGGACGAAGCCAAGTTCAAACGGATGGGATTCGACAGAGTCTATCCGCCTGAGACCGACGTTCGGACGGCCATCGATGATCTCAAGGCCGATCTAAGCCGGAAACGGGCCGAGCGTCCGTAGCGTCTGGCTCGCAGGTCTAAACGGCAGGTCGAGCGTCGTGGGCAGCAAGCGCCTTTTTGTTGACTTCGGCAGCACCTTCACGAAACTGGTGGCCTTCGAACTGGAGGCCGAGGAGTTGCTCGCCCGGGTCCAGGTGCCCTCGACCGTCGATGAGGACGTTACTATCGGCCTCGAGCAGGCCTTCGACCTGCTTGCCGAGAGCGTTCCCCTAGGACAGGAGGAGCGCCGGCAGACCGTGGCCTGCAGCAGTGCGGCCGGAGGGCTGCGGGTCGTTTGTGTCGGGCTTGTGCCCGAGTACACCACCGAAGCGGGTCGTAGAGCTGCTTTGGGGGCCGGGGCTAAGATCGTGGGCTCCTACTCCTTCGATCTTGCTGAGTCCGAACTCCGCGAGATCCAGGAGACTGCTCCGGATATCGTTCTGCTTACCGGGGGCACCGATGGGGGCAACAAGAAAGTAATCAGCCACAACGCTGCTATGCTTGCCCGGAGCGGCCCCGGCGTGACCAACATCATCGTCGCGGGAAACAAGTCCGCCTACGACGAGGTCGAGACTCTTTTCTCCGGCTCGGGCAAGAACGTGATTTACACCAGCAATGTCATGCCCGAGATCGGTGTTCTCGAAGTCGCGGCTGCCAACCACGAGATCAGAAATCTTTTCATAGCCCGCATCACCGAGGCGAAAGGCATCGGACGGGCAAGGAGCATGATCGCCGATGTCAGCATGCCCACACCGGCGGCCGTGCTGGAAGCGGCCAAGCTCCTGGCCGACGGCACCAACGGTACTCCCGGTATCGGTGAGCTCCTTCTGGTGGACGTGGGAGGAGCCACCACCGACGTATACTCAGTGGCCAAAGGGGCGCCGACGTCAAGCTCGGTGCGGCTCTTGGGTCTGCCTGAGCCCTATGCGAAGCGCACCGTAGAGGGCGATCTAGGTCTCTTCCACAATCTGGATACCTTGAAGACCATCGCCGGGTCGGAGCCTCTGCCTGAGGACTTCGAAGAGGCGGTGGAGGCTATGTGCAGGGAGAACAGCGTGCCCGAAGGGGAACAGCAGACGGAGTGTCACCTGCTGCTCTCGAAGATCGCCGTACACTCCGCTGTCGATCGGCATGTGGGTTCGCTCAAACAGGTCATCACCCCCAATGGTGAGGTGACCGTGCAGCGGGGTAAGGACCTCACTCAGTTGCAGTGGGTGGTCGGAGCCGGAGGTCCGGTCTCCTTCTCGGCCGACCCGGTCAACGTGCTCGAGGGGGCACGTTTCGAGCGAGATATGCCCATGTTGCTCAAGCCCAAAGAACCCGAGTGGCTCCTCGACCGCGAATACGTCCTTTTTGCCCTGGGTCTGCTGGCACAGAGCGAACCGGAGAAGGCACTGAAGTTGATGAAGAAGTACATCGTGCACCTGTAGTCCGAAGAATCCTGATCCGAGAGGACCCGCAGATCACGAGCGAGAAAGGACTGAAGGCCATGCCGGCATCCGACAGCAAGAAGTACTTCGTGAGTAGTCCGGCCTATGAGGTCGTCCCTGCTTTCGAGGTAATAGGCCGCATACCGGCCATGACCTTGATGAGCAACAATCTCATCCCCGGCTCGAACATGTATGTGGAGACCGGCTGGATCCTTGGGATGCCGGACCCCAACCCGCACATCCTCGAACACGTGCACGACTACGACGAGATAGTCATCCATCTGGGCACCGACCCCAACGATCCCGAGGACCTGGGTGGCGAGATCGAGTTCATGTTGGACGGACAACCTCTCACCATCAACAAGTCTTCCTCCATCTTCGTGCCCAAGGGCATGAAACACGGCCCGCTCACTTGGAAGCGTTTCACGAAGCCGCATCTGGAACTGACCGTCATGATCGGCGCCGGTAGCTTGGCCGAGGCCGATCCGGGAGGCCACCAGGAGAAGATGGGGAGTGAAAGAGAGCGGGACTAGCTGCAGGGAGCCGACGGACCAGTGAGGAGTAGACAGATGGCTGAATCGAAGTACGGCAAGTACATCGTCACCGAGGATCTCATGCCGCCCGAGTCGGAGGCCTGGGTGAAGTCTATGGAGGACCAGGCCGAAGAGGGCAAGATAGTTGACCGGACGATGCTGCTCGGCATCATGAATTCGATCGTGCCTGGATGCTCCCTGTTCGTGGGGTGCGAGATCCTGTGGGGCCTCCCTGGTGGGAAGCCCGTCGATATCGAGATACCGCACAGCCACGACTTCGACGAGGTGATCGGTTTCGGAGGGACCAACCGCAACTATCCCCGCGATCTGGGCGGCGAGATCGAGTTCCACATCGGTGGAGAGACGCACACCATCACGAAGACCTGCCTGATCTTCGTACCGAAAGGCGTGGAACACTGCCCTGTCACCTTTAAGAGGATAGATACGCCCATCTTCATGTTCGAAGCGGCCAACGATCCCGAATACATGAAGCAGTTCCAGCAATAGGCAAAAGGACGGAGGAGGCACTCATGAAGATGACCTACGACGAGTTTGCTGCCTGGATCGACGAGTACTTCGAGGTCTTCAACAAGTACGGCCAGGACCCCGACGAGATCCACCGTATGGATAAGTACTTCTCCAAGGACGTGGTGTACAACCCCTACATCGCCTATGTGGGCAAGGTGGAGGGCCGGGAGAATTGGTACAAGGTGCTCACATCGCACCCTTCGGGCATCGAACGGCTGACTCCCGAGCATCTGGTCATCGACGAGAGGCAGCAGGTCTTCGTGGCTCAGATCAGAACGGACATCATTGACCGGGACACTCAGGAGCTCTTACTAACCAAACGGTATCTTTGTCGCTACCCTCTAGTCGAGGAAGAGGGTGCTATGAAGATCGCGCGGCTGGACTTCTTCTGGGAGATTCTGCCGACCGGGGCCCTGGAGATCGATGACGTGTTCGAGCGTGATTGGAAGAAGAACCCGGACGGGCCCCAGCGGCTGGAGTCGTAGCTCCGGCGAGAGAAGCGATGCAACCTTAGGGATCGGAGGAGCGGCATGAAGCCCACATATGACGAGATCGTGCAGTGGATGAAGGACTACTTCGCCGACTATAATGCGAGCGCCCAGAACGCCGAGACCGTCCACGCCATGGACAAGTACCTGGCTCCGGATTTCACCTTCATCCCTTACACGTATGTGTTCGGGGGACCGGACAATCCTTTCAGGGGACGAGAAGGCTTCTATACTATGTTGACCGGCCATCCGGAAGACTATGAGGAGTTCATCGTCCACGACATATTCGTCGATGAGAAACGGATGGTGGCGGTGGCCTTCCTGCAGGCCACCATATACGATACGGCCACTAAGACGGTGAAGGTGCAGAAGGATTACCTGCCGTTGTACGAACTCAAGCTCGATGAGGACGGGGAGCTCAAGATCGACACCATCAGGTTCTTCTGGGAAGCCTCGCCGCCTGAGGTCGATGCCGCGGGCTATACAGTCGACCCGTCGCGATGGGACAAGTAGAAGCTGACAGGTTTCAAGAGGATGTTTCAAAAGGACAAGGGAGGCACCCGTTGACCGACTCAAAGTACAGTAGGCTCCTGGAACCCGGCCGCATCGGCCCGGTCACCACCCGCAACCGCATCCTCAAGACCGGCGCGGGCATGCTCATGTGGCACGAGGACGACACGCACATGCGACCCGAGATGCTGGCCTTCTACGAGCGGATGGCGCGGGGGGGCACCGGACTCATCATCGTCGAGTCTCCCACGGTCGACTACCCGGCGGGAGCCCGCTGGCGCATGCGCTACCGCATCGACGACGACCGCTTCATCGAAGGTATGAAGGAGCTCGTCGACGTTATCCACAAGCACGGCTGCCCGACCTTCATGCAGATGAACCACGACGGACCCTGGCAGGTCAACCTGCCCCACATCGAGCCCAACCAGGTCTTTGACGGCCCGCCCATGGGCGCCTCGCCCATCTCGGTGCCCATTGAGAACGATTTCCACAACGAGGTCCCGCGGCAGATGACGATCCCGGAGATAGAGGCGATCGTCGACAAGTTCGCCGCGGCCGCCGAGCGGGCGAAGAAGGCCGGCTTCGACGGCGTCGACGTCAACGCCGCGAGCAGCCATCTGCTCCACAACTTCCTCTCCCCCTTCTGGAACCGCAGGGAAGATATGTACGGCGGAAGTAGCGAGAACCGCTCTCGCTTCCCCGCTCAGGTGATCTCCGAGATCAAGCGTCGCTGCGGTCGCGACTTCGCCTGCACCATGATCATCAACGGGCTCGAGGTCGGCCAAGTGGTCGATATCGACGACGCCTGCATGCTGACACCCCAGATAGCGCGGGAACAGGTCCGTTTCCTGGAAAAGGCCGGCGCCGACGCCATCATGGTGAGAAGTCACTGGCTGGGCTACCACGTCCCCGCGTATCTCACCGACCTGCTCTTCTACCCCGACCCTCCCATCCCGCTGGACAAGTTCCCCAAGGAGTACTACAAGGACCTCAAGGGCGCGGGTGCCAACATGCTGCTCGCCGCCGGCATCAAGAAAGAGGTCTCCATCCCCGTCACCGTCGTGGGCAGGCTCGATGCCGACCTGGGTGAGAAGATCCTCGAAGAGGGCATGGCCGACTTCATCGGCATGACCAGACGTCTCCACGCCGATCCCGACTACGTGAACAAGCTCCGCGAGGGGCGTCTGGATGACATCGCCCCGTGCACGGGCTGCGACAACTGCCTAGGCACCAAGCGCTGCCGCATCAACGCCCTGCTGGGCACCCCGTACACCGACGTCGAGAAGGCCGAGACGAAGAAGAAAGTCCTCGTCATCGGCGGCGGCCCCGGCGGAATGGAAGCAGCGCGCGTCTCGGCCCTTCGTGGCCACGACGTGACCCTGTACGAGAAGACCCCCATCCTCGGCGGGCTCCTCCCCATCGCGTCTATCGTCAAGGGCCGCCATCCCGAGGACGTCCCCCTCATCATCGACTACCTGCGGGGGCAGATCAGGAAGCTCGGGGTGAACGTGGTCCTCGGCAAAGAAGCCGATTTCTCCACCGTGGATGAGATCAAGCCCGACGTGGTCTTTCTGGCCACGGGCGCCAGTGCGACGATCCCGCCCATCAAGGGGATAGACCGGCCCAACGTGGTGAGCGGTGCCGCCCTGCACAAACAACTGAAACTCCTCAGCCGCTTCTTCACCCCCTATACCTTGCGCTGGTTGACCAAGTTCTACATGCCTCTGGGCAAGAACGTAGTGGTCATCGGAGGCGCGCTCCAGGGGTGCGAGCTGGCCGAGTTCCTGGCGAAGCGCGGCCGGAACGTGACCATCGTCGAGCAGGCAGACCTCCTCGGCGAGGGGATGATCGATGCGGTGCTCGGCAATCTCCTGACCTGGTTCAAGCACAAGGGCGTCGGCATGATAACCGGCGTGAAAGAATACGTGGAGATTACCGACAAGGGTCTCACCATCGTGACCAAGGACGGGACTGAGGAAACCCTGGCGGCTGATACCTTCGTCTCGGCGCTTCCCCTGGCATCCAACAACGATCTACTGTCCGGTCTGCAGTCCAGGGTCCCCGAGGTCTACGCGGTGGGCGACTGTGCGCAACCCGGACTCATTGCCGACGCGGTCGGTACGGGGCTCCGTACTGCCATGAACGTCTAGCGCCGGGGAGACTTCTATGACGAGGGCCAGATACGGGTACATGGGAAAGATGCTGTTCGTCGACCTGACGAACGGCACGTGGCACGAAGAGGAACTTTCTGAAGAGACGGCTCGTAGGTTCGTCGGTGGCTACGGCATCGGTGCGCGCATCATCCTGGAGCGGATGAAGCCGGGTGCCGACCCTCTCGGACCGGACAACATCTTCGGTATCGGCACGGGTCCGCTGACCCTCTCCGGCGTGTACGCGGCCTGCCGCTTCGCGACCATGGGGAAGTCCCCTCTCACCGGCTACTGGGGTGACGCCAACTGTGGCGGTGATTTCGCCAATGCCTTCAAGGCGGCAGGTTACGACATCGTCTTCTTTGAGGGCAGGGCGGAGCATCCCGTCTACCTGCTCATCCAGGATGGCAAGGTGGAGATCAAGGATGCCCGTCACCTGTGGGGCAAAGATACGGCGGTGACCGAAGCGCTGATACGGGATGAAAACGACAACCGCAAACTGAAAGTGGCGGTCATCGGTCCGGCCGGGGAACGGATGGCACGGATAGCGGCGGTCATCAACGACCGGGGGAGAGCTGCAGCCAGGTCGGGTCTCGGCGCGGTCATGGGGTCCAAGAACCTAAAAGCCGTCGCGGCGATCGGCGCCCGGAAGCCGGAGATACACGACAAGCCCAGGGTGCAGGCCTTGATGAGGGAGATGCTGAAAGAGGCCAAGGAAAATCCCTCGGGTATGTTCTTCGGGCTTACCCATGGTGGTTCCGCCGGGGCCATGATCGCTCATCTTCACGATGCGGACGTACCGATCAAGAACTGGAGAGGCAACAACGTCGAGGACTTTCCAGAGCAGCTGTGGGAGTCCGTCGCCCTGCCCGGCATGACTCAGTACCTCACGAAGAGGTACGCCTGTACCGGTTGCCCCATCGGGTGTGGGGGCAAGGTCACTGTGGAAGAGGGCAAGTATCCAGTCCAGGATGCGCACAAGCCTGAGTACGAGACGCTGGCCGCCTTCGGCACTATGTGCCTCAACACGGACATGAAGTCCCTCATCTACGAGAACGAATTGTGTGACCTCTACGGGCTGGACACCATATCAGCCGGTTGCACACTGGCGTTCGCCATCGAGTGCTTCGAGAACGGCATTATCACCAAGGCCGATACCGACGGTGCCGAGCTGACCTGGGGAAACAGTGACGCTCACGTCGCAGTACTCAAGAAGATGTGCCTCCGCGAGGGAATAGGTGACGTGCTGGCCGACGGGGCCAAGTGGGCCGCCGAGAAGCTCGGCAGGGGCGCGGCAGAGTTCGCCATGCACGCAGGCGGCGAGATGCTGGCCATGCATGACCCGCGCTGTTTCCCCGGCTGGGGAGCGACCTACATCTCCGATTCGACGCCGGGGCGGCACACGCGGGGAGGCACTGCGTTCGCGGAGCACGGCGGCGTGAATGAGATCATCTACGGAGGCCTGGGTATACCCTTCAAGTTGGAACGCTACGATCCAACCGACAAAGGCAAGTACCATGCTTTGGTCGCCGCGTGGCAGCATTGGGCGAACACCTCAGGCGCCTGCATGTTCGGCATCGACAGCATGCCCATGGATTTCGTTGGTTGCATAAACGCCATCACCGGCTGGGGTCTTGATTACCCAGAGCTTGCCGAGACGGGCAAACGGATAGCCACCTTGTTGCACGGCTTCAACGTAAGAGAAGGCTTCAAGCCGAGCGATTTCAAGCTTCCGGAGCGGGCTCGGGGTAATCCGCCGCTGGAGGTAGGCGATCTGAAGGGCGTGACTGTTGATTCCGAGGGTCTGAAGCGCCAGTTCTATGAAGAGATGGGCTTCGACTTCGAGACCGGGGTGGTCGATCGAGAACGGATCACCGCTCTTGGTCTGGAAGATGTGCTTTGAAGTGTAAGACCGACGTTCTCTAACAGGGAGCCGATATGTTGCTGAAGGATAAGGTAGCGATCATTACCGGCGGAGCGAAGGGTATGGGCAGAGGTATCGCCCACAAGTTCGCGGCCGAAGGCTGCAGCGTGGCGGTATGCGACATCGATGTCGCCGGTGTCCGGGCCGTCGCCGAAGAGATCAAGGCCTCGGGTGGGAAGGCCCTGAGCGCCAGGATGGATATAACCAAGAGTTCGGAGATCGAGGAGACGGTGGCCAAGGTCCTCGATGAGTTCGGGACGATTGACATCCTGGTCAACAACGCAGGAGGAGTGCCCGGCACTCACGCCACCGGGGCCAGCGGCACCTTCGGCGAAGATGAGTGGGACAGGATCGTGAGCATCAATCTCAAGGGCCCCTGGATGGTGACCGAGGCGGTTCTCCCAGTTATGAAGGAGAAGCGCACGGGGGCGCTTCTGTTCATCTCGTCCATGGGAGCCGTTTCGCCGGTGGTATCGGTGCTTCACTACCATTCCGCGAAAGCGGGCGTCATCGGGCTCTCTCTGAATCTGGCTTTCGAACTGGCGCCGTTCAATATCAGGTCGAACACCATCGTCCCCGGGCCCATCGAGACCCCGTTCTGGGATTCGCTGTTACCAGCAGGGCCGGAGAGAGACGCCTTCTTCTCCGCCCTGTCCAAGCACGAGGTGCCCTTGGAAAGGATGGGGTCCGCCGAGGACATCGCGGGAGCGGCTCTGTTCCTGTGTTCGAATCTATCCTCTTTCGTGACCGGGCAGACACTCTGCGTGGCCGGTGGCCAGCCCATGATGTCCAACGGTGCCGTCTTCAATATCGAACGCTATCTGAAGGAACGGGGGTTGCTATGAGCGAGCTGAGTGGCAAGGTCGCCCTGGTGACGGGAGCGGCGGCGAAGAGGAGCATGGGCCGGGGGATCGCGGTCCAGCTGGCGAAGGACGGTGCGGATGTGGTCGTAGTCGACAAGTTCGCCAACCCCGCGAGCATCTGGCCCGGCGACCAGGACTGGGGTGGTTTGGATGCCGTGGTCGACGAGATCCGAGCGCTGGGCAGAAAGGGTGTGGCCCTGACCACCGACGTCAGCGACAGCGCCGACGTAGATGCCATGGTCGCTTGGGCCATCGAGGAGTGTGGCAAGATCGATATCTTGGTGCACTGTGTGGGCGTGCGCGGCCCGATGCCCATCCCGGTGGTGGACCTCGACGAAGCCACCTGGAGGATGCTCATCGACATCAACCTCACCGGCGCGTTCCTGGTCTGCAAGGCGGTGGCCAAGACCATGATCCCAGATCCCGAGGGCAAGAAGATCGTTCTCATCTCGTCCCTGGCCGGCGTCGGACCATATCCGGGAGGAGCGGGGTACTGCGCCTCCAAGCACGGTCTATTGGGTCTCATGAAGACCTTGGCCCGGGAGTTGGCTCCGTACAAGATCAACGTCAACGCCATCAACCCCGGCGGATTCGACACGAACTTCCGAGACGAGAGTATGATCAAACAGGCCGAAGAGAGGGGTATGACCGTCGAAGAATCGCTCAAGACGCCGACGGCCGGGCCTACCGGGCAGGCTGGGCCTCCACCCATCCCCTTGGGCCGGCTGGGCACCCCCCAGGATATCGCGGACCTTGTGTCGTTCCTCGTGTCCGATCGAGCGAAATACATAACAGGAGAAGACATCAATCTATCCGGAGGCGCCAGCTGACGGCCGTCCGTCTGGTTGGACCTCGGGAAGGAGAGCGCCGGCATGGCAGAAGAAGGACCTTACACTCTACGCATCATTCGGGTTGATCTCGGGACCAAGGAGATCACCGAAGAGCTAATCGACGGCGAGACCACGGCCAAGTACGTGGGCGGCACCGGTCTTGCCACCAAGTACCTGTGGGACGAAGTCCCCGCAGGTGTGAAGTGGTCGGACCCCGAGAACCGGATCACGTTCTTCACGGGGCCCCTCGCGGGTACCAGGGTCTGCGGATCTGGGACCTTCTCCGTGACCACTCTCGGCGCCTGCACCGGCATGGCCGGGACGGGTCAAGCCAATGGATTCATGGGCGCCTTCATGAGACACAATGGGATTGACGGCGTCATCGTTCAGGGCATCGCGGACAAGTGGACGCGCATTCATATCCAGGATGGCGAAGTCCACCTGCTGGACGCAGAGCATCTGGTCGGCTTAGACACTTGGGAGACTGAAGACGCCGTCAAGGAGGAAAGCAAGGGCAGGTGTAGCGTCTACAGCATCGGTCCGGCGGGGGAGAACCTTGTCCGCTTCTCGGCCATTGTCGGCGACCGTGGTCATGTGGCCGCCCACAACGGGGTGGGCGCGGTCATGGGTTCAAAGAAGATCAAGTGCATCTCGGCGGTAAAAGGCGATGTGAAACCACGGGTGGTCGATCCCGAGACTCTAGTAGCCAAAGCCAAGGAGTTGACCGAGTTCACCAAGCAGGTCGACCCCGGTCTCCTGCAGTACGGCACCAATGCCGGCATCACCCCGTTGGCTGCCATGGGCGCTCTTCCCATGCGCAACTACACCACCAACGTATGGCCCGAAGGGAACAAGTACACTCCGGAATACATGCGCGAGACCTTCACCGATTCCAAGCCCTCCGCCTGTTGGGCCTGTGCGATCGCCCACTGCCGCATCATGCGATTGCCGGAAGGCGGCCCCTATGCCGGGTTCGTCGGCGAGGAACCTGAGTACGAAGGTACGGCGGAGATGGGACCCCTTATCGGTATGACCGATCCGGCCGAAACCTTCTACCTCGGTAACCTGGTCGACCGTCTGGGCTTCGACATCAATGAATCGGGCTACCTCATCGCTTGGATGATGGAATGCTACGAGAAAGGTTATCTCACCAAAGACGACTTCGATGGCATTGAGATGAAGTGGGGCGACTCTGAGGCCGTGGCCGCCATGCTCAATAAGATCGCCCGGCGCGAGGGCTGCGGGGATCTGTTCGCCGAAGGTACCAAACGGTCGGCCGAGAGAGTGGGGGGAGAGGCTCAGGACTGCTGTGTCTACACCATGAAGGGGGCGACTCCCCGTGGTCACGACCATCGCGGTCACTGGATGGAGTTTCTTGATACCTGCCTCTCCAACACGGGGACTATCGAGACGAGCGGCCATCTTTTCACTCCCAAGAATCTGAATCTGGAGCCGGTGAAGGACCGCTTCGACCCGATCGCCATGTCGACCATGAACGCCAAGCTCAACGGCGGCCGGAACGTCGAAGATTCCTTCGGCATATGCCGTCTCTGCACTCCCAGCCTCGCTCTCACTCTGGATTGCATCAATGCGACCACCGGCTGGACCTGGGATATCGAGAGCGCCAAGGAGATGGGTCTTCGGATCGTCAACCTGATGCGGATGTTCAACTTCCGACATGGGCTGACTAAAGAGATGGAGGCGCCGTCGGTGCGCTACAGCTCGACCCCGGTCGACGGCCCGGTCGCCGGTATAGGCATCCGGGAGCACTGGGATGCTATCAGGGACAACTACTACGAGCAGATGGGCTGGGATGTTGAGACCGGCAAACCACTACCCGAGACACTCAAGAAGTACGGTTTAGAGGACCTCATCAAGGAACTCAACTGACTTGAAACGGCTTCCGTCAGCCCCCGGATATGAAGGGTATGACCCTCACCTGGTCGCCGTTCTTGAGCCGGTAGTCCGGTCTGACGTATACGCTATTGACTATCACCGCCTCGGTGTCGGGGGGCAGCTGGAGGATCTCCATGAGATCCTCCAGCGTCATGCCCTCCCGCAGGGGCACCTCTCGAGCGGGGTAACCCTTGCGGGGAGGGAATGTCTCCACTGTGACCGTCGGCTGTCTGTCGGTCCGCACCGGTGTCAATCCTCCCGCCTCGTCTTTCGTCGGCCAGAATACCGGGGGGCCTAGAGGCAGACAAGACCGGGTCCGCAGCCGGACCGACCGACAGCCACCTTTACGAGAAGAGAGGACCGAAGATGGCAGAGCGTACGAAACAGGATGGGGTGGAAGAGAAGAAGATCGTCTGCTGGGCCTCACCGGGGTGCATCCACCAGTGCGGGCTCATCGCTACCGTCAAGGACGGAAAGCTGATCGGTCTCAGGGGTAACAAGGATTACCCAACGCCGAACCACGGCTGCAGCGACAGGATGCCCTATCACCCCAACTGGCTGTACAGCCCCGACCAGCTGCTTCACCCGCTCAAGAGGAAGGGAGAGCGCGGTGAGAACCGGTGGGAGCAGATCCCCTGGGAGCAGGCCCTCGACGAGATAGCGGCCAAGCTCGAGGATCTCAAGGAAAGGTACGGGCCGGAGACCCTCACCGTCCAGGAGGGCACTTACCGAAGCGACATGTATCCCATGCGCACCCGTTTCCTCAATCTCTTCGGCAACCCCTCCAACATCGGTTGCGCCGGCACCATCTGTCGCTGCAACACAGTCGCGATGAATTACGCCCTCCTGGGCATGACGAATGCCCGGCCCAAGCTCCCTAACATCAACTGCTTGGTCATCGACGGGTGCGCTCTCGGCCAGACTGCTCCGCTCGACTTCCAGCGGCTCCAGAAACGGAAGGCGCAGGGGGATCTCAAACTCATAGTCATCGACCCCAGAAAGACCGAGGCCGGCAGGTTCGCCGATATCTGGGTCCAGCTACGGCCCGGCACCGATACGGCCTTGTTCATGGGTTGGATCAACGTGATCATCGAAGAAGGTCTCTACGACAAGGAGTTCGTGGAGGAGTGGACCTTCGGCTTCGACGAACTCCGCCGGCGGGCCGCCGAGTACACTCCCGAGAAAGTCGCCGAGATCACCTGGGTTCCGCCAGAGGTGATCCGCGCGTCGGCGCGCATGTATGCCACCAACTGGCCGGCCGGTTTCCACTGGGGATCGGCCACCGATATGCTGGGCCGCAACTCCGTCCGGGTGGAGCAAACCCGTGTGTGTCTCCGGGCTATAACCGGGAACCTGAAGGTCGGCGGTGGCGAGACGATCGTGGGGCCTGGTCCCATCGTCGACGGCAAGATCGGCATCCGCGACTCCATGCTCACCCTGCCCGAGAAGGTGAGTCCCGAACAGCGCAAGAAGCAGCTCGGTTGCGACCGCTTCAGGTTGATGGGTTGGCCGGGATACGAGTTGATGGCCAAGTATCATGAGGAGACCTACGGCATCCCCTTCCCGGTGGCCGCCCACAACTTCGTGGCCGTGCAGCCTCTCATCTGGAAGGCGATTCTCGAGAAGGACCCCTATCCGGTCACGGCCATGATCACCTGGGGAAGCAACTTTCTCCTCAACGGTGGCGATGTGAAGACCATGTACAAAGCCATCAAGAGCCCCAACCTCGAGCTTCACGTGGTACTGGAGCACTTCATGACCCCCACTGCCCTCCTCGCCGACTACGTGCTGCCGATCGCGAGCAAGCTCGAGAAGCCCATGTGCGCCACACATGAGGACTTCGCACCCAACATCGCCTGCTCGGAGGCGGCGGTGGAGCCGTTAGGCGAACGCCACGGTGACTTCCATGTCTGGAAGGGCTTGGCGGAGCGGCTCGGCTTCGGCGAGTACTTTCCCTGGACGACGGAAGAAGAGCTGGCCGATTTCCGACTGGCGCCTCTCGGTCTGACTTTCAAGGAGGTCGCCACCGAAAAGTACTTCGTGAGAAGCGACGAGCCCTGGACTTACGAGACCATCAACCCGCGCACGGGCAAGAAGACGGGGTTCGCGACTCCCTCAGGCAAGGCCGAACTCTACTCCAACATCCTCGAGCAACTGGGTTACGACCCTTTGCCCTTTTACGAGGAACCCCCGGAGAGCCCCATCAGCACGCCGGAGGTGGCGAAGGAGTACCCCTACATATTGATCACCGGCGGCAACTTCAGGCCCATGTTCCACTCCGAGAACCGGCATTGGGGTATAGGGACGCGCGAGCAGTATCCGGACCCCGTCATGGACATCAACATTGAGACGGCCCGCGAGCTCGGCATCGGAGAAGGTGACTGGGTCTACGTGGAGACCCTTCGAGGAGTCATACGGCAGCGGGCTACCCTTACCGATGAGATCGACCCACGGGTGGTCAACGTCCAAAGCCATTGGTGGTTCCCCGAGCGGCCCGCTCGGGAGCCCTGGCTCCATGGCCTCTGGGAGTCGAACTGCAATGTGCTCACCATCGCCGACGATCCCGACACGTTCGACCAGATCACCGGTGGATGGCCGTTGAGGGCTCTTCTCTGCAAGATCTACAAGGATCCGGCTCCGGCCGGGTAGGTTGACCGCATGAGGCCGGGGCGAGCCTCGGGGTGCCGAGACGGCACCCCGAGGCTCGCCCCGGCCTAGTCGTCAGGCAAGCCCGACATAACGAAGGGCGTTCCTTCCCGCGATGCGGCCGGAGTTGATGGCGAAGGCTGAGGACAGGCCGGAGGAGACGTGGATGGGGTAACTGTCGCCGTACATACCCCCGGCGTCGAAGCCGCCCGCGTAGAGACCGGGGATCGGCGTGCCTTTGGCGTCAACCACCTCTGTCCGTTCATTGATCTTGATGCCGCCCTTGGTGCCCAGCGTGACGGTCCGTGCCTTGACCGCATAGAAGGTGGGGCCGACCAGCGGGCGCAGTAGGTTGGGATCCTTGGCCATCAGATCGTCGTGGCCCTTAGCACAGAATCTGTTGTAATCGTCGATGGTCATGCGCAGAGTCGTGGGTTCCATCCCGGCCAGGCGGGCAAGCTCTTCGACCGAGCCGGCCCTGAAGATCTCGGTGGTGCCGGTGCTCATGATGGCTTCGAGCTCTTTGCGGACACCGGTCGGCACGTATCCGGGAGGATGCTCGGGGCCGAGCCCTCTGTCGATACCTGACTTCAGGATGTCGTCGATGATCGAATCGTCGAAGATGCTGAGCGTGTAGCCGTCGATAGCGGCCCGCAGGTTGGCGTTGCCCGAGTGCGTGTCGTGGAATGCGAGGCCCTCGTCACAGAACCTCTCGCCCTTGCTGGTCAACCACAGATCGGGCTGCATCGCCACTACCTCGAGGTCGCCACCCATGGCGAACTCATCGCCGACGGGACCTACACGTATCAACTCGAGTGAGTCCACTCCATCGCAGGCGGCACCCAGCTCCCAAGCCATCCGTATGCCATCGCCCATCTTGCCGGTGTTGCCCACCGCGATGAGGTCCACGCCCAAGTCCCGACCGGTGTACTTCTTGATCCACTCCTTGTTGTTGGCGTAGCCACCCGTGGCGATGACGACCGCTTTGCATGCCACCTCCACCTCTTCGCCCTCGGCGCTAACCACCACTCCGCTGATCCGACCACCCTGCTTCAACAAGGTCGTGACCGGCGTTCCCGGAAAGATGGACACGCCCCTGTTCTTCGCCTGGGTGGCGAGCGCCTTGACCACGGCCTCGCCCTTCCCCTTGACCACGTGGTACGTCTGCGGGACACGCGGCATATTGATCATCTGCCCGGTGAAGACCACGCCCTGTTCTTCCAGCCAGGCGATGGTTGCCGCCGATTCGTCCACCACCGTGCGGACCAAGAGAGCATTCGCCTTCCAGTGACTGTACTCCATGATGTTGCGGAAGGCTTCGTCCCTACTGTAGGCGATGAAGCGCTCGCGCTGCATCTTGCTCTCGACGGCGAAGGTACCGTTGAAGAAGTTGGATGTGCCTCCCAAGGACCGCTGCTTCTCGAAGACCGCTACGGTGGCCCCGCCCTCGGAGAGCGTCACGGCTGCGGCCAGTCCGGCCGCGCCGGAGCCGGCGATTGCCACGTGTACTTCTGATGGGATCGAACTCACATGGGCCCCCTATCGTTCGGGTGGATCTCGTGGGCGAGAACGTCGTGATCATCGGAGAACATACCTTTCTCGGTTGTCCCGGGCAAGCCTCAGGTGCGCATCGACCTTAGGCAGTGGCTTGTCCCTGGTCGGCGGGTCGGTAGACGGGGGTGGCGGGCATCGTGATCAGGTGTTTTGATTGCGTGAGCCTTACGCTAATATGGACCCATCAAGCTTGGCGCTTGCAGATAGGACGGCGCTGAGCGAGAAGGCTGATGTCGAACAGGTCTTGTAGGGCGGGGACTCGGTCGGTGTCAGTTCGGGGATTGACGTATAGCTACTACTACCGGGAGATGTCGTTACTCTGTCAAGGCGACGCGAAGTGCGGGCAGCTGGGCACCCAGGTCTGGGTGCTGTGGACGGAGCTCGGCGAACGCCGGAGATCGATGAGGATGTTGTTCCCCGGTCTCCCTCTCGGAAGCACCTCAATCGAGACCGCGAGCAGAGCGTTGGCGTAGGGGCCATACCGAGGTCGGGCGCACGCTTAGAGATTTGAGCATGACGGTTGGAGCTAACACACAGACTGATGTAGGTTGGAGCCTCGTGCAGCTTCGGCTTCCGCGTCGTCGCACACTTCTAGTATCGACTACGTCGGGAGCGAGAGGTGGGCCAGCGCCCAAAGACCGCCTGCGTTGAGACGTGAGCAAGCGGCACGGTCACACAGGCACCGCTCGCTGCCAGATGCACGCACAGTAGGAGGTTTTGCTCATCATGGGCGCTGATAAGAAGAATATCGATGTCGAACCCGGCAGGCAGGTCGTAAGAGGCACGAGCCTGATCGGCCCCAAAGACTCTGGTCCCCCCACCTGGGTGGACGTCAAGGACGGCAGGATCACCCGTATCCGACCCCTCGACTACGAATCCAAGTACGACAAGAAGGACTTCAACGTCTGGAAGATGGAGGCCCGGGGGAAAA
>JAAYCW010000097.1 GCA_012729575.1 Actinomycetota bacterium
AGGAGGGGTTCAGGTAGTTGATGCAATCATACGGTGATGTCTTTAGGCATCTCCAGCTGACAAACGCGCCGAGGTCTTGAGCGGTGAGTCACCTTCAAGACAAGACGTATGGGCAGCGACGCAGCTCGTGGGTGATCGTCACCTTGAGTTGTTGCTGCGTGCGTGCGGTCCACCAGCGTGTCGGGACGCGCTGCTCCCCAGAGACCCCGGCTTTCGCGTTCTCCGCCCCTCAGAAGACCGGGCGATAGCACATCAGCAAACGACGACTCCGGTCCATCGCGAAGGAGGTGTCCATCTGTTTCCTGCAAACGCGTTGTCGGTCTGGGACTGAAGGCATGCCCGGCAGCGCTCCATCGTCACAAGGGTGATTAGGGGGTCAGATCTTATGAGTGAATTCTTCGACAGTCTGAGAGCCGGACTCACCGCGTTCTTCGAGTAGGTCCCCAACTTGATCGGCGCCATCCTTATCATTCTCATCGGCTACTTCATCGCCAAGGGCATCGCGCTCCTCGTCCGTAAGGCCCTTGAGAAGGTGGGTGCCGACCGGATCGTGGAGAAAGGAAAAGGAGCTGAGTGGCGGCAGAAGGTGTGGCCGGGGTTGAGCCCGTCCGGCCTCATCTCCAAGATCGTCTTTTGGTTCATCTTCCTGATCGCCCCGCTCCTGGGCTTGTCGACACTACGGGTGGAAGCGCTGACCGATCTGCTCTCCAAGATCATCGCCTACCTGCCGAACCTGGTAGTGGCCCTCCTGATCCTCATTCTGGCCTTCTCCATCGCGAGCGGCGTGGCTGCCGTTGTGCGGCCCGTCGCGGGCGAGAGTCTGCTTGGCAAGATAGCCGCAGCCATCGCCCCCGCGGTCGTGGTGGCTCTTGGCTTCTTCATGGCCTTGACGCAGTTGAAGATCGCTACTCCGATCGTAGTGGGGACATCTGGCTGTGCTGGGAGCCCTTGCTCTGGGATCGGCGCTGGCCTTCAGCCTCCGAGGCCGGAAAACGGCTGAGGACATCATCGATAAGGCTTACAAGGAAGGCAAGGAGAAGACGGCTGAGATCGCGGAGCAGGCGCAGGCGGCCGAAGCAGAAGCGGAGGATATGATCTAAGGTCAAGCCGGCCCTTCTGGACCCATAGGGGCGACGACCGACCAACAGAGCTACGGAACGCGAAATGGGGCGGCCGACACGAACGTGTTCGTGTCGGCCGCCCCGTCTATATCCTAGGCCAGGGCTTCGATGAACTCCAACACGGCTGAGGTCTTCCTTTCCCTTAAATAGAGGGGCGTCGCGTCTTCCGCGTAGCAGGCAAGGTTCTCTTCGAAGGTCTTCCTGCCTTCCACGCTGTACAAGAGCCCCAAGGGATAGGGTGCCCTCTCGAATGCCTTTCGCATCGCCGCATCGCGATCGGAAGGATCGTAAGCCTCATCGAGGAAGTACGTGTTCTCCCTGAACCACTTGTGGGTGTTGACCTTGTTGAAGGAAACACAAGGCTGGAATATGTCCACCAGGGCGTACCCCTTATGCCGGATGGCCCGCTTGATCAGCTCCTTCGTCTCGTCCACGTATCCGGAAAAGGCCCTGGATACAAAGGTTGCCCCCTGCGCAATGGCAACGGCAACCGGATTGAAAGGTTCTTCGAAAACGCCGTCCGTTTGAACGGCCGTCCTGAACCCTATCGAGCTTGTCGGCGAAGCCTGCCCTTTGGTCAGGCCGTACACCATGTTGTTGTGCACGATGTTGGTGATGTCGGGATTGCGCCGCACGGTGTGGAGGAAATGGTTGCCTCCCTCTCCGTACATATCACCGTCGCCGCCTATGGCGATGACCGTCAGTTCAGGGTTCGCAGCCTTCATCCCCGTGGCATTGGAGATGGATCGTCCGTGCAGACCGTTGAAGAAATTCCCCTTCATGAAATGGGGCATCTTGGCAGCCTGGCCGATGCCTGAATGGAGAACAACCTGATTCGGTGCCAGTTCCAGTTCCGCTAGGGCCTTCTTCAGCGCTTCCATGATCTGGAAGTCCCCGCAGCCGGGGCACCACTGGTTGTCTATATCCTCGAGATCGTAGATCTTCCAGTCCATTGTCACCACCTCCTAGGAAAGGCGCTGCCGCAGCCCATCGATCACCGACTCAACAGAGATCTGAAGACCGGTGTAGTGCAGAATCCGCTCGGTGATCTCGAATCCTGTCTCCCGTCGTATCACCCCGGCCAGCTGGCCCGTAGCATTGCCCTCCACTGCAACGACGGTTCTGGCCTTCCGCAGATAGCCTTCCGTATCTTCCGACAGGGGGTAGACCTGCGCGAAATGCAGCACCGCAGTATCATCCCTTCCGACCCGCTCCAGGGCTTCCTCAACGATGTGTCTCGTAGAACCCCAGGCAACGACCAAGTTCTCGTACTCTTCGGGCCCGATCAGAGTCGGCGGAACCGCTTCTTGCCTGAGGCCCCGCATCTTGCGAAGCCGTTTCTCCACCATGGCCTTCCTCAGATGGAAATCCTCCTGCACATGCCCATCGGCATCGTGCTCGTGACTGTCGGTCCCTACCATCCCCTTGCCGTAGCCCGGAACGCTTCGGGGCGATATCCCATCCTCGGTTATGACATACCTCTGGTAATCCACCGTGGATTCAACAAGATGCTTCTCGATTGAAAGGTGCCCTATCTCGAAGGGATGAATGTCGTAGTAGCTGTCGAGAAAATACTGATCTGTGAGAATGAAGACGGGTATCTGGTATTTTGCCGCCAGGTTGAAGGCTCGATGGCAGAGGTAGAAAGCCTCTTCGAGCGTCCCGGGGGCGAAGATGGCCCTCGGGAATTCCCCGTGGCCCATATGGAGCACGAGATCGAGGTCGGCCTGCTCTGTCCGGGTCGCCATCCCCGTGGCCGGTCCCGGCCTTTGACCGACATGGATCACCACGGGAAGTTCAGTCGCGCCGCTCAGGCTAACCCCTTCGGACATGAGGGCCAATCCGCCCCCGGATGTCGTCGCCAGCGGCCTCGCCCCCCCGTAAGATGCCCCAAGGGCCAAGTTGATGACGGCTATCTCGTCCTCGGCCTGCTCGACGGCTATGCCGAAACGGTGGGAGTGTTCCGCCATGAAGGTGAGCACTCCGGTCGCGGGTGACATCGGGTAGGAGGTGACGAAATCGCATCCGCCCGCGACAGCTCCGAGTGAGATCGCGTCGGTCCCGGTCAGTACGACGGTGCCCTTGGCGCTTCCTTTCCCGGGGAGAAAGACTTCCAGCAGGCTCTCCTCCTTCATCCTGCCGCCGGTCTCATACCCAACATCCACGGCTCGTCTGTTCTTCCGCAGGATTTCCTCTCTGTCGGCGAAACGCTCTTCAAAGAAACCATAGAGAACGGACTTATCGATGCCGAAAAGGCCTGCCACGATTCCCGCGGCGACAACACCTACATAGACTTTCCCGCCGATGTCGCGCCCCTTCTGGAGAAGGTCGACATCGATGAAACGCCCCGATGTATCACTCAGTTCCTCTCCGAGTTCCTCTTTGTCGCCTAGGATCACCGTTCCCTCGTTGATGCGTTCCCGGATATTCTCCCTGACGCCCTGATTCAGCGGCAGAAGGAGGTCGATCCTGTCCACGAAGGCGTTCACCGGGTCTCTCGACACACGGATCTCCGTGGAGTTGTTGCCTCCCCGAATCCGCGACATGTACTCCCGGCTTGCGAACACATGGAATCCGGCCTTGTGAAGAGACTGCACCAGTAGTTCTTCGACGGTCTGGACGCCCTGGCCGGCGGCTCCGCAAAGGACCAGCGACACATCCCGAAAGTCTCCCCGTGGAAGTACATTCATCCGGCATTCCCCCCTTTGCTGTCTCCGTGGCCCCGGCAACCTGGCTGCTTCCCTCATGCCCTAGCGAATACCGGGTATCCTCCGTCTTCCAGCACGACCGTGACTATCTTCGGCTCTTCTGTGCCGAGGCTGATCAGCTTTCCCGTTGATATGTACTAGACTTCCTATTTTCTGCGTCTTCAAACGCCCCAGTGATGTCTTGGACTCAATCATCGCAGGCCGCGCGACCTATTTGACTCAACAACACGGAATCGAACGCCACGGCTGATCAGCGACCGATGAAGAGCTGCACAATGCGAGAGGGGCGACCGGCACGAATGCGTGCCGGTCGCCCCTCTCCGTCATTGCGGTTGAGGCCCGCCTATTACCAGCGGCTGCCACCGCGGCCGCCGCCGAAGCCGCCGCCACCGTAGCCACCGGAACGAGGAGCGCGGGCTACCTGTTCCTTGGCCACATCGACCTTGAGAGCGCGACCGTCCAGTTGGGTCCCGTCAAGGGCTCCCTTGGCCGTCTGAGCCTCTTCGGGCGATCCCATCTCTACGAAGCCGAAGCCCTTGGGGCGTCCGGAGTCGCGATCGGTGATCAGATTGACCGAGGTCACTTCGCCGTGAGCCTCGAAGGCGGTCCGAATGCTTGCCTCGGACGTCTCATAACTGAGATTGCCTACGTACAGTTTTGCTGAGTTCACTACAGCCTCCATAAACGGAGTTACATTGCGACAGACGAGAGGGAAAGACTGGAGACTGAGCGAAGAGATTGAGAGGCTCGGCGCTGGGCCTATAGCATGTTCCTAACGAATGCTTAATGGCACTATAGCACAAACACCGGCCGGCCGAACAGGTGGGACATCACAGGCCTGCCATGCACGGCGTGACACCCATGGGCGCCTCATC
Organism: Actinomycetota bacterium; assembly: GCA_012729575.1. Classification (GTDB taxonomy): domain Bacteria; phylum Actinomycetota; class Thermoleophilia; order RBG-16-64-13; family RBG-16-64-13; genus RBG-16-64-13. The sequence continues at coordinate 4,705 of JAAYCW010000097.1, forward strand.
GGCGGTACAATCGACCAACAACAGGCGGCTGCGACCCGGACGCCCGAACGGTAGAGGTTCGTTCTCTCCAGAATGCGGGCTTTCCGGATATCGTGCCACCCCAAGCCAGCCGCGAGAGGAGACGGCATGGAACGGCTATGGGCCCCTTGGCGGCTCCAATATGTCACCCAGGAGAAGCCCGGGGGCTGCGTTTTCTGCGACAAGCCCCTACAGCGTGACGACCGAGCCGCGTACATAGTCCACCGCGGCGAACTCGCCTACGTGATACTCAACGCCTACCCGTACAACAACGGCCACGCCATGGTGGCGCCGTTCGCCCACATCTCCAACTTCGAGGAGCTTCCTCCCGACACCCTGAACGAGATGATGGAACTGGCGCAGCGCTGCACTCGAGCCCTCAAGCTGGGCTTCCATCCCGACGGCCTGAACCTCGGCTTCAACCTGGGGGCCGCGGCGGGAGCGGGCATCAAGGACCATCTCCACTTCCATCTGGTGCCGCGCTGGTCGGGGGATACGAACTTCATGCCGGTGCTGAGCGACGTGCGCGTCATCCCCCAGTCGCTCGATCAGACGTACGCGCAGCTGGTGGAGGCTTTTGCTCAGCTGGAGGCCGAGAAGCCCTAGACGCGCTAACCCAGGCGATTGCTCAGTCGTAATAGCCTGGGGCGAGCGTCAGATCCTCCAGCTGGGACAACTCGTGTCCGAAAATAATGAGCGCTCCCTCCATCTGCAGGTGCTGGAGCTTGTCGATCGCCTGGACGGCCAGTTGGCTGTTCCAGCACAAACCCGGGGGCACTTTGTCGGTGAAGTTCTGCGCCACTTGGACGGCATCGCCGGTGAGGACCACCCTCCCTGACTTGGGCAAATTCACCAGAACGGACTGGTGACCCTCGGTGTGTCCCCGCGTATCGAAACACACGATCGAGCCGTCCTCAAAGACGTCGAAAGTCTCGTTGTCGGGTGGCTGCAGATACTTCAGGTTCCGCATCTGCAGGATCCCGTCGAAGTCGTATCCCCTGTCGTAGGGTTCCGGCCACCAGGCCGCCCGTAGCTCCGACCGCCTTACGACAAAGGTGGCATTCGGGAAGAGGGTGGCGCAGCCCATATGATCAACGTGAAGGTGCGATAGGACCACGTATTTCACGTCGTTCGGCTCGTACCCCAGCCGGCGCATCTGCCGGTCGATCCGGTGCTCCGGAGTTGCCTCGAGAAGAGGGTCTTCCGCAGTGTCGATGTCGACGCCCGTATCCACCACGACCAGACCCTTGGGGTGATCAATCAAGAACATCAAGAAAGGGATGGTCACGGATATCCCGAAGTTGCGATCGGGGGTAAGGTGGCTCAGGTCGGGTAGATGCGCCCGGCCACCCTCGAACACATATAGTTTCATCTTCGCCTCGCCTCCAGAGTAGACCTTGGTCGCGCTTCGCAGGGATCAAGGACTCTACGCCGCCCAGGTGCATCCAGTTTGATACCGCCCGGCGCATCCCCTTAGCCCTGGCCCGGCGTCCGCTACCGGCGCGCTCCTCACCACCGAAGCGCGGCCCCCTTCAGCCCCTCACATCCTTGATGATGTTGCGACAGGCTTCGAACCAGATGTGGCTGTCGGGGTAGAAGATGATGATCCTGGTGCCGCCGGCTTTGGCCGCCTCCACCCCGGCCTTGTCCGAAGTCGGGAAGGCCATGCCCATGATGGGGATGTTCTTCTCTTCGCAGATGGCCTTCACCTTCTGCTGGGCTTCTTTCAGGTAGGGGTGCGCCCACTGCACCTTCTCTCCCGGCTCCTTGAGCAGGGCGTTGGCGATATCCGCCCCTCCCACTCCCACGCCGTCTCGGCCCGGTTTGAGGACCGAGATGATCTCCTCAGCGTTGTCGATGGCCTCGATGTCTTCGAGCAGGGGGATGAACATGATCTGGCGGTTCGAGGCCGCCATGTACTCCTCCCAGTTGTCCTGGGAGTAACCCGAGGCGCGCACGGCCGGGCAAATACCGCAGGTGCCTTCCGGTGGGTAGTGCGAGGCCTCCAGAGCCGCTCTGGCCTCCTCAGCCGTTTTCACGTGCGGCACGACGATGCCCTGAGCGCCGGACTCCACCGCCGAGCGGATGAGGAACCGGTCGTTGGCTCCCACTCTGACCAGAGGCGTGAGTCCCGAGACCTCGGCCGCCCGGATGAGCGTGACCATGGTCTCCGGGTTGGTCCGGTTGTGCTCCATGTCGAGCATGACGTAGTCGAAGCCGGCATAGCCCACGATCTCTATCAGGTCGGGGTGATGTGTGTACATCTGCATACCCAGAGGGGTATCGCCCCGGGCCAGAGCCTCGAGCACCTTGTTAGGTCTCAGGAACGGTTTGAAGGTCATCGCACTTCTCCTTGTCATCCGCGGAGCCGACGGGTCCCGCCGACCGTCTCGGCGGAACCGGAGCCGGCCCTCGAGCCTAGTCGCCGATCAGCGATCCCGGCTGTCGATGACCGGTTTGATCTCCTTACCCGACGCCATGTTGGCCAGCGCCTCGTTGACGTCCTCCAGCTGGTACTTGCCGCTCACGATCTCGCCGAACGGGTACTTGTCGCGGTGGGTCTTGATGAACTGCAACGCTCTGTAGAAGTGGACGATGTGGGCCGAGACGCTCCCTATGATGGTCAGACCCTTCTCGTTGATGCGGCTGACGACGATGGGGGTGGCAGCCGCCGAGGTCTGGCCCAGAATGAGGTACTTCCCACCCTTCATGATTGTCTCCAAGCCTTCGGCGACCACTGAGGGCACGCCTGAGGCTTCCACTACGTTCTCGGGGCCCCTCCCGTAGGTGAGATCGAGGATCATCTTCCGGCGTTCGTCAGCGTCGGGATGCTCCTCTATGTTGATGATGTGGTCCGCGCCCCACTTCTTAGCGAGTTCCAAACGGTTGGCCGGAGCGCCCACCACGATGATGGTCCGGGCGCCGCTCTCCCGGGCGACCACGGTGGAATAGAGGCCGATGGGACCACACCCCTGGATAAGGAAGTCCTCCATGAGGCCCACCTTGCCGAAACGGTCGAATCCACCCACCACCGATCGGAAGGCGCATCCTACGCCCACCGCTTCCTCCTCGGTCAACTCGTCGGGCACCTTGACCACGTTGGTCTTGGGGTTGACCATCTCGTATTCTGCGAAACCGCCCCTAAGAGCGCTGGGGGGAGCCCAGCCATACCCGGATCGCTTGGCGCAAAGTACGGGATCGCGCTCGATCTGACACCAGTAGCACTCACCGCAATCGGCGTGGGCCCACATGATGCGGTCACCCACCTGTAGAGGTTCACCGGCGGCATCGATCGTCCGGCCTTCGCCCAGCTCGACGATGCGGCCGATGGTCTCGTGACCCTGGATGTTGGGCAGCGGGCTCTTGATGGTGAGTTCGCCCCTCTGCTGGTGGACGTCGGTCCCGCAGATACCGGCCAGCAGCACCTTGACCAGGATGCCCCGGGGTTCCACTTCAGGGATGGACACTTCCTGGATCTCGAGCGGCTTACCGTATTCGACGAGAACGGCCGCCTTGCAGGTCTTGGGGATATCGGCCATTTGCATGCCCCTTTCTGTTGCGCTCGTGAGGAGCCGGCAGTTGCCCTTCACTTCGCTATGCGTTATCCTGAACGAACGTTCAACAACGTATCACCGCCTTTGGGGCTTTGTCAATCACCCCAGGAACGCTGCGTCAGGAGACCCGCTCTATGCCGGCAAAAGCCTCGTCGAAGCCCACCAGGAGATTCGTGAGAAAGACCAAGGCCGAACGGCAGCGCGAGATCGTCGACGCTACGGTCAAGTTGCTGGGCCAGTACGGCCTCCAGGGAGTCACCGTCTCGCGCATCGCCGCCGCCGTGGGGATTGCCCGAGGGGCTCTCTATCAGCACTTCCCCAACCGTGAAGCTGTGCTCGAGGCTGCGCTGAAGACTTGGGGTGAGCACTCATCGGCTTGGATCACCGCACCCGTTCCCACGGACGTACGGAATCAGCTTATCGAGATAGCCGACGCCCATTCATCATGGTCTCTCTCCAAATACAACTCCTTTGTCCGACCGTTCTACCAGTTAATAGCCTCCAACCGGGAATCCGGCCTTACCAAGAGGATCACAGCCAGGCAGAACGAGGACTTTCTGCACCTCGTGTCCCTCGTGGACGAGGGCAAGCGTCGGGGCAGCATAAGGGACGACGTGGAGTCGGGAGACGTCGCCTGGAGTGTGCTCGCTCACGCGTGGAGCGAGGATGTCGCTCGACTCATGGGGGTCGA
>JAAYCW010000098.1 GCA_012729575.1 Actinomycetota bacterium
GCGCCTAGAACTGCCGCTCTTCAGCGCGCTTGCAGTCCACACAGAGGGTGGCAAAGGGAGCGACTTCCAGCCGAGCGGCTCCTATGGGCTTGCCGCATTTCTCACAACGTCCGTAGCCGCCGCTATCCAACCTGGCCAGCGCCCGATCGATCTGCGCGAGTGCGGCCCGGGCGCTCTCCTGTATGGTGAGCTCGATCTCCCGGTCAAGGGTAGCCGCGGCCGTCTCTGCCATGTGCTGATCGTAAGGGCTCTCCTCTGTGGAGTCTTCCAAGGATTCGGAGAGATCCGCATCCAACTCGGCAATCTCCTGATTCAGCCGCCCGCGTTCGTCCATGAGCTGCTGCCTGAGGGCCTCGCGATCCACCATCCCACTCCCCCTCGCAGGGAGGTCAGCGACCTTGTAGCAATCGGACCATCCTACTGCGCAGTTCCGCCTCTTCTATACCCGAGAAGGCTACCACCTTATCCCGGCTACCGTGACCCGATTCGACCCGCACCTCATCACGCCGCAGGTCCAACCAATCGGCGAGGGCCGCCACCAGTTGCCGGTTGGCCCGGTTGTCTTCCGGGGGGGCGTTCACCGCTATCTTGATCCGGTCGCCATAGATACCCTGCACTGTGGTGCGCGGAGCCGAAGGACTGACACGTATCCCCACCAAGAACGCGCCGTCCCCCCGGGCTATGGCCGGTGTTGCGTCTCCCGTGTCCTTCAACCCTGGTTCACCATTCGAAGTCGCGGGTCCTGTCCTTCCGGATGACTTCCTCACCCGGAAAGGTATCGTCGATATCCTCCAATTGGCGTCCGAAGAAAAAGCCCTGGCGCGAGTCGTCCAGGCTCGTCTGGTCATCCTCCGGCCGCGCGTTTCCCGGCGAAGTCTCGAGGGTCTCCTCTTCGAGCGTGTCCGCATCGACAACGGCGTCGTTCGCGGCCCGCTCAGACTCGGCCTCAACCGCCTCCTCGAGTGCCGCCTCAACCGCCTCCTCGGACGCCGGCTGAGACGCCGCCCCAACGTGCGCCGTCGCATCAGCAGCAGCATCAGCCTCGGCGAAGGCGCTCTCTTCGGTAGGTACTTCGTCCTCGGGCCATGATGTCGGCTCCCTGGGAGGCTCGGCTTGAGAGGCCGGCTCGGGCTGGGGGGCCGGTTCAGGCTGAGAGGCCGGTTCGGACTCACCGATCGGCTCGGATTCGGAGGCTGCCCCCATAGCCTCCGACTCAACCTGGAGTGCGGACTCTGACCCAGTGGCCGCCTCCTCTGCGACCACTGCCTCTGCGACCACTGCCTCTGGGACCGCCGCGATCGAGACCGCCGCCGTCGCGCTGCCCACTGCCACCGCCTCGCCCACGGTCTCCTCTACCGGGGTCTCACGGGCGCCGGTGGAGATCGGTGCCTCTCCAAGCAGATTGAGATATCCCTCGAGCAGAGAACGGAACTTAAAGCGGAACTCCTCCTCCAAGCGTTTCAACCCCACAAGCGTCTTCTGCACCTGCTGGCTCTCAGTGTAAGAGTCGTTCACGATCCCCCGCGCTTTCAACTGAGCGTCTTTGAGGACGAGTTCGCTCTCCCTGTTCGCGTTGGCCTTGATCTCGTCGGCTTGGAGCTGGGCGGATATCAGAGTCTTCTCGAGCGCTTCCCTGACCTGTGTGTAGGTGGCGATCTGGTCTTCCAGCCGCTGCGACCGATCTTGAAGCTCGATGTTCTCCTGGAAGAGCCGCTCGAACTCGTCGGCCACTTCATCCAAGAATATGTCGACCTCTTCGTCGGAGTAACCACGCATGGAACGCTTGAATTCCTTGCGCCGGATATCGAGAGGCGTGATCTTCACTTCTCTCCCCCTTCGCTCGAGATGGCCTGCTCCCAGGCTTGGGTCCATATCTTCTCCAGATATTCAATCATCATTCGCCGCGCAACGAGGCATGCCGGGCGCCGAGACGTCAGGCAGTCTTCCCAGCTGCCTCCATGGCCCTGATGAACGCACCTCGCACCCCATGATCCTCCAGTACCGCCAGGCCGGCTATGGTAGTACCGGCCGGAGAGGCCACCTGATCCTTCAACTGAGCCGGAGACCCATCTCGCTGCTGCAGGAGGAGCCCGGTGCCCAGCACGGTCTGCCGTAGGAACGCCCTGGCCGTCGCCCGAGGCAGGCCACCCTTGACCGCGCCCTCTTCAATGCCCTCCAGAGCTACGGAGAGGAAGCACACCGCCGCATGACACAGTCGTTCGTCGACTTCCGAGCCACTCAGTGAATCGTTCAAGACTTCCGGTCCACCTACTGGGAGACAGATCTCCGGACCGCCACTTCACAGACCCGTTTGTCAGAACTGATTGAAGAAGCCCTTCTCCATCAAACGCTGCCGCTCCTCGGCTGAGACCTCGACATTCTTGGGAGTCAGCAGGAACACCTTATCCGCCACCCGTTGCATGCCCCCGTCCAGCGCGTAGGTGAGACCGCTGGCAAAATCGATGAGCCGCTTGGCAAGTTCCGTCTCGCTGCTCTGTAGGTTGAGAATCACCGGAATGTCACCTTTGAACTTGTCGGCGATCGTCTGCGCGTCGTTGAAGTTCTTCGGCATGACCAGGTGCACCCGCACTTGGGGTTGCTCAACCGCCGTGGGAAGCGACCTGATATTCGCGCCCCGCTGCAACGACCCTCCCCGCGGGCTGCGGTACTCTTCCTCCGCGAAGATGTCGTCGAATTCGGCGGCCTGCCGCCGGCGGCTGCTGCGATCGATCTTGCGCACGTTCGGTCGCTCTCTGTAGGTAGGCTCGACGTCCGGACCGATGCTCAAGGTCTCGTCATCGTATTCATCGTCCTCATCGGCCAGGCCGAAGTACACGAGGGTCTTGTGCCAGATGCCACCGCCAGCCATCCCATCCTCCTTAAGTGCTTGAGAGAAGGACGCTGCCCAACCTTACGATGGTCGCGCCTTCCTCGACGGCTACTTCGTAATCGTTGCTCATCCCCATAGACAATTCGGTGAGGTCGTACCGGCCGGTGAACGCAGTAGCCAGGCGATCGCGCAGCTCGCGCAGTCCTCGGAAGTACGGCCGTGCGGATTCCGGATCAGCTACGAGGGGGGCCATGGTCATGAACCCGGCAAACCTGACCTTTCCATAGTCCGCAGTCCGTTCCAGGAAAGCTTCCGCGGCCGCCGGCAGAATACCATACTTGGTTTCTTCCCCGCTTACGTTCACCTCCAAGAGCACCCGGACCTGAGATTCAGCCCTCTTCTCCAGCTCCTCCACGAGCGACATCGACTCGACCGAGTGGATCATTGTGACGTAAGGCAACACCTGCCGCACCTTCCGGCTCTGCAGATGACCTATGAAGTGGAATTCGAACGCGTCGTTCCACTCCCGCCACTTTTCCTCCAGCCCATCTGCCCTGTTCTCCCCCACGAGCCGGATTCCTGCCCCGCGGAGAAGGGACATCTCGTCCGAGGTCAGATACTTGGAGGCCACCAGCAGTCGAGGAGCATCCCCGCGACCGCTGCGCACGCAGGCTTGGTCGATCCGTTCTTGGACTTCGCTCAGGTTGGTTCGTATCCGTTCGAGATCTATCATCAACGACTCACCGTCCAACCCATGCACCCTTGCCGGCCTGCCCGCGGGCCCTCCCGCCGATATGAGAAGAAGACGTCCGTGTTACAGGCCGTGCAGAGGCGTGGGTTGACCACCTGCCCGCGGGGGATGCCGAGCTCCTCCAAAGCCACAGTGGCCGCTTCCCAGAGATCGACCCGCGATGATCCATCACCTCCGCCGACGACCACCCTCCGGCCGAAGCGGGCGGCGAAGGCGTCGGCCACTTCTCCCTCCACCGTGAAGCAGCAGGGACCGATGCTGGGCCCGATGATCGCGGTTCCCGGACCGCCCATCAAGGACCGCCCGCCCTGCTGCACCACTCCGGCAAGGAGCCCCCGCCACCCGGCATGGAGCACCGCCAGATCGACCTCGCTACACAGCACGATAGGCAGGCAATCAGCGAACAGCAGGAGGGCCGCCAACTCCCCGTCGATGTCGGGATGGATGGTCAGTCCGTCACAAGGTGTCCCCTCAGGCTCCTCCAGGTACTCGGATGCTCCCACCACTCGGACCCCATGGGCCTGAGCCGGACTCACAGCCCGGCGGCCGGCAATATCTGCCAGCCAGGCTCGGTTCTCCGCCACGGTATGGGAGTCGTCTTCCGACCGAGGGTCGAGATTGAGCGTCGATGGAGTCCCGCCGTACCGTCCGCCCACGTGGGTGCCTACTCGGGTGGTGAAGACGGCACGGAACGGTTCGGGAAGACGGGCCTCCAACAAAGCGCATCCACCGACCTCGCGGACGACGAACCGAGACCGCGCCTCTGGGTCTACCCTCTCCGCAAGCACCGCCGTCAGGCGGCCGTCGCCCTGCTCAGCCTTCCAACTTATGACTCGTCCTCACCGGTGCTAGTCCTTGTCGCGCAAGAACTTCGGGACTTCCAGGATATCCTCGTCCATCTCGAAGGTGTTGGTCTTTTGAGGCATGATGTCCGCCGGCTCGGTCGCCGGGCGGGCGGCCGGTCTCTCGATCGAGGTGTCGGCCGACGCGACTCCTTCTTTGACCACCTCACGAGTACCGTCAAAGCCGGTGGCGATGACGGTCACGCGCATCTGGTCACCCAAGGCTTCGTCGATGACGGCGCCGAATATAACATTGGCCTCCGTATCCGCTGCGTTGGAGATCACACCGGCGGCTTCGTTGACCTCGAACAGGCCCATGTCTGGGCCTCCGGTGATGTTGAGCAGTATCCCCATGGCGCCTTCGATGGAGGACTCGAGCAGCGGCGACGAGATGGCGGCCTTGGCCGCTTCGACGCCCCTGTTCTCACCACTGGCCAAGCCAATGCCCATGAGAGCGCTGCCCGCGTTACGCATGATGGTGCGTATGTCGGCGAAGTCCAGATTGATAAGCCCCGGCACGGTGATCAGATCAGTAATGCCCTGGACGCCCTGACGCAGCACGTCATCGGCGACTTTGAACGCCTCGATGATCGACGTCCTCTTCTCTACCACCTGAAGCAGCCGGTCGTTCGGGATGATGATGATGGTGTCGACCTTCTTGGACAGCTCCTGGATGCCCGCTTCGGCTTGGCTGGCCCGCTTGCGGCCTTCGAACGTGAAGGGCCTTGTGACCACCCCCACCGTAAGCGCTCCCAGTTCGCGGGCGATCTCCGCTATGACCGGAGCGCCGCCCGTTCCCGTGCCGCCCCCCTTGCCGGCCGTGACGAAGACCATGTCGGCACCCTTGAGAACTTCTCTGATCTCGTCCCGACTCTCCTCCGCTGCTTCCCGGCCTACCTCCGGGTTGGCACCCGCACCCAGACCCTTGGTGATCTTGCCGCCGATATGCAGCTTGACATCTGCATCGCACATCAAGAGCGCCTGAGCGTCTGTATTGACTGCGATGAACTCCACTCCTTTGAGCCCGGCGTCGACCATGCGGTTGACGGCGTTGGTGCCGCCACCGCCCACACCGACGACCTTGATGACCGCGATGTAGCCGGATCCCGTGTCGCTCATGGTATTCAGACCTCCAAAATCATCTGATCACAGGACCCCAACTTGAGCCTTCTCAACAAAGCCCTCGACCAATGCTTTATCCTGAGAGCAGTACGCGCTTCCTCCGACGAATCCTGCTAAGCGGCACCATATCATTTTCACTCCGCCTTTACAGCCACCCGTTCCGGCACGGTGAGGTCGACGTATTGGATCCTCTCCCCCTCCCTCAAGTACTGCTCTACTATGTCCTCCGCTACCATCAACTTCTGCTGGAGACCGACGGGCTCTCCTAATCGCAACTCGGCTCCTTCTTTGAGCACCGCCACGATCCTGCCCGCGGTGGAGATGACTATGTGATCCACTGCCGGCAGTCCCCGGCCGGCGCCCTCCGCCGCCAGCAGATCCACGACTCCAAGAGCATCCACCATGGCGGCTGGAAGCATCTCTCCGACCACCGGCGTGATCGATCCGGCGGCCACGATCAAAGGCAGCCCCGCGCCCCGTGGGGCGTTGACCTTCTCCAGGATCCTCCCATTCCCCGCGATGAGCCAGGTCGAGCCACCCTTCCCCTGCAGGCGGGCGACGGGTTCGTGTTCGACCAAACGGATATCCAGAGTGTCGGGGAATCGCCTGTGGACTTCGGCAGAACACACGTAGGGCAAAGAAAGTAGACCTTCCTTCAGTTCGGCCGTGGAGAGTTTGAGCAGGTTCTCACCCAAGGCTCCCCCGGCCAGGCCGGCGATCTGCTCTTCTGTGAGGTACTGACCGGCCGTAGCTACGACCCGCTTGACGGCAAACACGTCGGACGAACGCAGCCAAAGGAAAAGGACGGCGGCGGCGATCACCAAGACGATGACGAAGACGAAACCGGCCCGTCGCCGGCCCTGCTGCCGGATCACCGAGCGCCGGCGGTCACGGATCCTCTCATCCATCGCTATCCGGCGGCTCCTGAGGACCGGCCGTGGATGCTTCCCAGGGGAAGTGGGTTCCCAAGAGCCTCACCTCAGGCTCCAGGGACACATCACTCGTCCGCTCTACCTCCGCACGCATCAGGCTCATCAGGGCAAGCATATCCGCCGTGGTCGCGTCTCCCAGGTTCACCAAGAAGTTGGCGTGTACCCTGGATACTTCGGCACCACCCCGGCGCACTCCTTTGAGACCGGCCGCCTCGATCAGCCGGCCGGCCCCTCCGCCGGTCGGGTTCTTGAAGGTACAGCCGAAGGTACGCACGCCCCGGGGCTGGGCACTTCGACGCTGTCGCAGGATGGAACGATGGCATTCCAAGATGGCCGCGGCCTCCCCCCGGGTGAGCGTGAGCCGCACCGCTGTCACCAAGGCTCCTGCCGGCAGCCGGCAGAGGCGGTAGTCCCATTCCAGATCGGCCACCTTCGTCCACGAGACTCCTGAGGCCGTCGCCAGTTCGATCTCCTCCACCACCTCGGCCATGGAACTCCCGTAGGCGCCGGCGTTCGTCGCCACTCCGCCGCCAACGGATCCAGGGATGCCGCACGCGAACTCAAGACCGCTCAACCCTGCTTCGGCCGCCAGGGCCGCGAAGCGGGCAAGCAACGTCCCGGCGCCGACCGTCACGGTCACCCTCTCGACAGCCGCTCCGTCCTCCATCCCAACTGAAGGAGCCGGCATGCCCTCCACATAGTGGAAGCTGTCTGCCAGTTTGACCACCACTCCTTCGTACCCCTCATCGGCGAACAGCAGGTCGGTACCTGCCCCCAAACAGATCCAGGGGACTCCATGGTCTTCCAAGACCCGGAGCGTGCCAACCGCCGTCGTCGTATCGGCTACGGTGACAAGCAGATCGGCTTTGCCACCCGTGCCGATGGTGGTGAACGGCGCCATCGGGGCATCCACCCAGAGACGGGCGCCTTCCACGGAACGCAGGTCATCGATCAGTTCAGAAGAGGCAGGCATCGCACTCCACCGTCATTCCTGGGCCAGGAAGCGTTCCCCCACCCGGTGCACATCACCGGCGCCCAGGGTCAGTACCAGATCGCCCGGAGCCGCCGTTTGACGCAGGTAATCGACAATCGCGCCCAGCCTGGGTAGGTACACGACCGGCTTCTGCTTGGTCATCCTGAGCATGCTGTCGACGATGAGCTTGCCGCTCACACCCGGCAGGGGAGCCTCCCGCGCCCCGTACACGTCGGTCACGACGGCGATATCCGCCTCCAGGAGAGCCTCGGCGAACTCCCTCTGTAGGAACTCAGTACGCGAGTAGAGATGGGGCTGGAACACCGCTATGACCCGGGACCACTCCCCTTCACGAGCGGCCCGGAGAGTGGCCCTCAACTCGGTGGGATGGTGAGCGTAGTCATCCACCACCGTGACCCCGTCGCGCTCGCCTTTCAGCTGGAAGCGGCGTACCGCTCCACTGAACGTGCCCAATGCCGGCGCTATCCGCTGAGGAGCGAGCCCCAGTTCGATGAGGGCGGCGAAGCAGGCCAGAGCGTTGAGGACGTTGTGGCGACCCGGCACCTGCAGTTCAGCCGATATCAGCCTTTCCCCCCCCCGCCAGACGGCGAAGCTGCTGCCCAGATGTTTCGACACCACCTCCCGCGCTTGGTAATCGGCCATGGCGTCGAATCCGTACGAACACGTGCGACAGTGCACGTCCTTGGCCAGAACGGCCAAACGGGGATCCTCCGCGCAGTAGACCAAAAGTCCGTGGTCCGGTATGCGGGTGAGGAAGGTCCTGAAGACCCGCTCGATGTCCTCCACGTGAAGATAATGACTATGGTGATCGAGCTCTAGGTTGGTGACCACCGCCACCTCGGGCTCCAAGAACAAGAGCGACCCGTCAGACTCATCCGCCTCACAGACGACGAATTCACCCGCACCTTCCCGAGCGTTGGACCCCAGGTCGTTCAGCTCGCCCCCCACCAAGAAGGTGGGATCGAGACCTGCGTCGACCAGCGCCCTGCCGATCATGCTGGTGGTGGTCGTCTTGCCGTGCGTGCCACATACGGCGATCCCCCGCCCCGACTGCATGAGCCAGGCCAGAGCCTGAGCCCGCTTGACCACCATGATCCCCCGGCGACGAGCCTCCTGAAGTTCAACGTTATGAGGTGGGATGGCCGAGGAGATCACCGCTACATCGGGCCGGTCGAGGTTGGCCGTTCTGTGCCCGATCTGGACCGCGACGCCGGCATCCTCGAGGAGGCTCACGTAGCGCGATTGCTTGAGATCGGATCCGGTCACCCGGTATCCACGCTTGTGCAGCACCAGAGCGATGCCGCTCATGCCCGCCCCTCCTATCCCGATGAAGTGCAGGCTGCGCAGCCGCTCAGGGACGGCGGTGGACTCGGGTACCGTGCCGGGAATGGTGTCGATGATGGTTTCAGTCATAGTGTCCCCCCGTTGACGGGGCGACCAATTCTACTACGACGTCGGCGATGCGGTCGGCGGCGTCGGGCCGGGCCAGCCGCAGAGCGGCCTGCCGCATACGAGCGTTGATCTCCGGATCGAGCAAAATGGCCACTGCTTCAGCCAAACGAATCGCGTCCAGCTCCGCGTCGCTGAGCATCAACGCAGCGCCCTCCTCCATCACCATGCGGGCGTTGACGGTCTGATGATCTCCCGTGGCCAGCGGGTACGGCACCAGCAAGGAGGGGAGACCGCGGGCGAGGATCTCCGCAACCGAGCCCCCTGCCCGGGCTGCTACCGCATCCGCGGCGGCCAAGGCCAGAGGGAAGTCATCGAGGAAGGCATGGGCCTGATAGAAGCGGTTGGCGTCGGGTCCTTCGAGAGCGGCGGCTACCTCTTGATACTCCCGCTCGCCGGTCACGTGGATGATCTGGAAGGGTGTCTGCAACTTGGCGAACGCGCTCACCGTCGCGCGGTTGAGTGTCCGGGCCCCCAGACTCCCTCCAAAGACGAGCAGAACCCGTTTGTCTGCGTCCAATCGGAACCGCTCCACTCCCTCTTCCCTGGTGGCCGAGAGAAGAGCCGGCCTCAGAGGCCTGCCCGTGTAGACGTACTTGCCACCCGTGCGCTTAGCGTCGGGAAAGGAGAGGCACACCCGGTCGACCAGACGGCTGAGGATGGTGTTGGTCCACCCCATGTGCGAGTCCATCTCCACCGCCACCGTCGAGATGCCTCGCAAGGCGGCTTCGGCCACCACGGGGCCTGAGGCATAGGCTCCTACGCCCACCACGCAATGCGGACGGTACAAGCGCAGCAACCGCCAGGCGTCCACACCCGCCACTGGGATGGAACCCAGAGTGCGCAGCGTCGATAGACCCAACCTGCGGGTGAAGCCCCGGATGCGCACCGTCGAGAAAGGGTACCCTGCCTTGGGCACCAGCTCACGCTCCATGCCCTTCTCGGTGCCGCAGAAGGCTACTTCGTGGCCCCTCTCTGTAAGGACGTCAGCGAGCGCCAGCGCCGGCACCACGTGTCCGGCTGTTCCGCCGCCCGCTATCAATATCCGCGACATTCTTGTACCTCGTTCTGGACGACGGAGCCGATCGCACGGGAGCACGCCGGGCCACGGCCAGGATGAGGCCGACGGCCGCCAGCATCACGAGCAGGCTGCTCCGCCCGTAGCTGATGAAGGGAAGCGGCACCCCGGTCAAGGGCATGGCACCCGTGACCCCGCCTATGTTGACGACCGCCTGAAAGGTGACCAGCATGCCGCACCCGGCGATCAGGTATTTGCCCATGGGATCGGAGCAACGGCGCGCCAACTGCCAACAGGCCACGGCGAAGACCCCGAAGAGGAGCAAGACGAACCCGGTCCCAAGCAGACCGATCTCTTCCCCCAAGATACTGAAGATCATGTCGGTGTGAGCCTTGGGCAGATACTCGAATTTCTGAACACTCTGGCCTGGACCCACTCCGAACCAGCCTCCTCGGCCCAGCGCCACCAGAGACTGACACAACTGGTAGCTCTCTCCCAATGGGTCCGCAGATGGGTCGAGAAACGAAAAGACCCGGGCTCTGCGCTCTGCACTCGAGAAGACCAAAGCGCCTGCCGTCAAGACCCCCACTCCGAACATAGTGAACCAATGCCCCCGCTTCATCCCCGCCACCCAGAACATGCCCAGCAGGAGGCCGGTCATGATGACGGCAGTCCCCAAGTCACCCTCGAGCACTACCAGCCCGCACATGCCCAAGCCCACAGCGCCAAGGGGCCAGAAGTACGCTCCGAACTCCCGTTTCTGAACCCGGCGGACAGACAGTAGGTGAGCACCGGCGAGCACCAGAGCCAGTTTGGCGAATTCCGACGGCTGGAACTTGGCGGGACCTAATCTGAACCAACTGGCCGCCCCACCCTCCGTGTAGCTGAACTCCGGGAAGTGGACCAGGATCAGGATGATCGCCATCACCACCAGAAAGAATATGGACGAGACCCTCAGTCTGGCGTAATTCACCCGGGTGACAAGCCCCAACAGAACCAGGCCGGCCGCGGCGGCCAAGGCCTGCGGACGCAGATAGACGAACTTATCGCCGCCGTTCAGCGCCTCCGCCACTGAGACGGAGAGCACCATGCATAGCCCCGCGGCCAGGAGCAGCAATGTCGTGATCCAGACCAGGTGATAAGAAGCAGGGGAGACATCCTTGAGGGTGCCCGCCCGAGAGACCCGCCGCTGTCGTGGTGCTCGAGACGCAGCGTGCGTCTCCCCGGTCGAAGCTCGTTCTTTACGTACGGTAGCGCTGTTCATGAGTCCACTCCGGTCAGGCGATCCACCAGAGACCGGAAATGAGCACCTCGTTCTTCGAAGCTCCCATACTGGTCGAAGCTGGCACAGGCCGGAGCCAGAAGCACGACGTCTCCCGGGACGGCTCTCGCCGCCGCCGCGCGCACCGCCGCCTCCAGATCGCCGCACAGGCACACATCCGGCACGCCCGAGATACCCTCGCGCTCCCTGACCTCAGCGAAGGCAGACTCTATGAGAGAAGTGGCCTCCCCGATGAGATAGACGCCTCCACAGGCTCCCGCGCAGGCGCGCGCCACGGGCCGGTAGTCGGAGCCCTTGTCGCGTCCCCCGAGGATGAGGTGCGTATTCGTGGGATAGGCCTTCAAGGCGGTGAGCGTCGCCTCCACATTGGTCGCTTTGCTGTCGTTCACATACGTCACGCCCCGGACCATTCCTGCCATTTCGAGCCGGTGAGCCACCCCACCGAAGGTCCGGAGACCCTCGGCAACGGCATCCCTCTCGAGGCCGCGCGCCAGTGCCGCCGTGCCCGCAGCCAGACAGTTCTCCAGATTGTGGATCCCGAGCAGCCGGATATCGGCCACGGGCAGGATCCGTTCTTGCTCCAAGAACAGCCAGCCGCCTTCCACCCAAGAGTCAAGACGCGGCCGTTCAAGGCCCCGATGTTCGAGGTCCGGCTGTTCGATACTCCGCTGGTCCACACCCGGCCCGCCAGACCGGCCGCTGGGGCCGGCTGTCGAGAAGAGAGCCACCCGAGGCCCTTCGGGCCGCGCTGCGAGCTCCGCTCCCAGCGCGGCCACCGCCGGGTCCGCCGCGTTGAGCACCGCCACGTCGCCCTTCCGCTGATTGACGAAAAGCTTGGCCTTACATTCCAGATACCGCTCCAGGGTCCCATGACGATCGAGGTGGTCGGGCGTGAGGTTGAGAAACACCCCCACCGCGGGACGGAAGCTGTGGACATCCTCCAGCTGGAAGCTGGAGACCTCCACCACCAACTCCTCCCCCGCCCTGATCTCGCCGGCCGCCGAGGTGACGGCCACTCCAATGTTCCCCAGCACGTGAGCGGGACGTCCCGCCGTCTCGAAAAGATGTCCCAGAAGAGCAGTGGTGGTCGTCTTTCCGTTGGTCCCGGTCACGGCGTCGAAAGGATTCGGGAACAGCGCAAAGGCGAGCTCCAGTTCACTCCAGATGGGTATCCCTCGCTCTCGAGCCAAGGCCACCGGTCCCGCTTCGCCGGGCACGCCCGGACTCTTCACCACCAGGTCCGGAGCCGGCCAGTCCCAGGCCAGAGATCCCTCGGGCAGGAAACGAGCGCCCGACTCCAATGCATCCCTCAATCCCGGCAGCGACTCCGGATCCCGGCGGTCGCTCACCGTCACCTCCAGTCCCAGACCGGAGAGGGTCAGGGATGCGCCTATCCCGGATCGACCGGCACCTAGGACCAGTATCCGCAGGGCGCCTGCAGGTAGGCCGGCGCCGCCGAGGGAGACAGGAAACGACAGACCCACAACCATCCCCCGATCAGATCGCCGGGAGGCGGGTATTACTGAGGTAGTAAAGAGCGAAACCGGCGCCGGCCAGGATCGCGGCGATCAACCAGAAACGGATGATGATCTTGGTCTCCGACCAGCCTTTTAGTTCGAAGTGATGATGGATAGGGGCCATCAGAAACACGCGCCGGTGGAAGAGCCGAAAGCTGAACACCTGGAGCGTGACGCTCAAAGCCTCGACTACGAACAGCCCTCCTATGAGCAGGCACAGGACCTCCATGTTGGTGGTCAACGCCATACCCGCCAGCGCGGCCCCTATCGCCAGCGAGCCGGTATCGCCCATGAAGACCGTCGCGGGATGGGAGTTGTACCAGAGAAAACCCACCGACGCCCCGGTCATGCAGGAGGCGAAGAGGGCAAGATCGACCTTGCCCTGCAGAAAGGCGATGCCCGCGTAGGCGAAAAGCGCCACCGCCCCGGTTCCCGCAGCCAAGCCGTCCAGACCATCGGTCAGATTGACCGCATTGGAGAAGCCCGCGATGAGTAGGAAGGCGAACGGGTAGTACAGCCACCCTATGTCCAGGCCGGTCCGCACGAAGGGAACGGCCAGCTTCGTGTCGACGCCGCCGTATCGGACACCGATGAACAGCGCGATACCCACCAATACCACCTGCATCAACAGCTTCGTCCTGGCTTTCAGACCCAGGGACCGCTGGCGCCACTTGCTCACCAGATCGTCGGCGAAGCCTATGAGCCCGGACCCCACTGTCAGCAGGACCACGACCAGACTGGGAACGGTCTTAGTCGCGAAGATGAGGTAGGGGATCAGCGCCGCACCTAGGATCAGCATGCCACCCATGGTGGGCGTGCCCTGCTTCGCGCTGTGACGTTCCGGACTCAGGTCTCGGATGTTCTGGCCTATACCACGTCGCTGCAGCCAGCGAATGAACCGCGGGCCTGCAGCCATGCCTATCACCAGCGCCACGAGCGCGGCGGCCATCAACTTCAACATCGGCCGGTCTCCTCCGGCTCGGTCTCCCCCATCTCTGACGCTTCAATGCCGGTGGCCCAGGCTCCCGCTCCCGCCAGCGCGACCACCCTGTCAACCATCTCTTCCAGTCTCATGCTCCGCGACGCTTTAAAGAGGATCACATCACCCGGCCGCAGCCCGGCCA
>JAAYCW010000099.1 GCA_012729575.1 Actinomycetota bacterium
GCCGGACTCAGCGTCGGGTTGCTACCCATGGACATGTACGACCCGGAGGAGGAGCCTGACGAGTTCCAGGATGAGATCGCGAGGCTGGCGGAACTTCTGGAGATGGACCAGGCCCAGCTACTGGAGGATTACGACCGGGCCAAGCGAGACGCATACATCACCTACGTCGTAGAGCAGGATGCTACTGAGGAAACGGTGGTGGCCTATCTGAAGGAGCACGCTCCGGACTTTCCGGGTGTGAAGGTGGAGAAGACCTACCTCCGCCAATACCCGTTCAAGGCAGTTGCCACTCATTTGCTTGGATACGTCGGTGAGATATCGGAGGCCGATCTCGACCAGGAACAGTTCGCCGATCTCACGGCGGGAGTCCATGTGGGCAAGGACGGGGTGGAACGGACCTATGACTCGTATCTTCGGGGTACCGACGGCTGGAAGCGAGTGGAGGTGGACGCCGCCGGTCGGCCGATAAGATTCATCGAAGACGTAGCCGCGGAGTCCGGCTTCAACCTGGTGCTGACGATTGATGTGGACCTGCAGAAGGCGGCCGAGGATGCCATAGTCGAAGGCATACAGAGGGCCCACGTGGACGGGTACACCGAGGCAGCGGGCGGAGCCGTGGTCGCTCTCAATCCTCACACGGGGGAAGTTCTGGCGATGGCTTCCTATCCGGATTACGACCCGTCGGTTTGGGTGGGGGGTATCGCGGCCGATAAGTATGCGGAGCTCATCGAGCCCGAGGCCAACAACCCCTTGTTCAACCGGGCCATCAACGGGTTGTATCCGGCAGGCTCGACCTTCAAGCCCTTTGTGGCGGCGGCGGCTCTCGACGCCGGCGTGGTCACGTGGGACACCATCATCAGTTGTAGCGGCACGTACACGGCGGCGGAGCAGACCTGGAAGGACTGGACTCTGGATGGGCATGGAGATATGAACCTGGTGTCGGCCATCGCGCAGTCGTGCGACGTCTACTTCTACAACCTTGGACACATGTTGTGGGAGCAGGCCGGCCAGCCTCTGCAGGAAGGGCTGCGCAAGTTCGGCTTCGACTCTAAGACGGGGATAGATCTTCCCGGGGAGACGAATGGGACTCGGGTTCCCGACAAGATCTGGAAACGTGAGACCGGTAAGACTGCTGAGGAGCAGGCCTGGAAGCCCGGCGACGAGATCAACCTAGCCATCGGCCAAGGGGACCTGCTGGTGACCCCCTTGCAGTTGGCGGTAGGACTGTCGGCGATCGTGAACGGCGGCGACGTATGGGTCCCGCAACTGGGGTTACAGATCACCGACGTCTCCGGGAGGATCATCCACCAGTTCACCGACGAGAAGGCGGGCCAACTCGACATATCCGAAGACCTTCTGAACAAGATCAGGAGGGGCATGCGGCTGGTCACGTCGGACCCATCGGGCACCGCCTACAATGCGTTCCGAGGGTTCCCGGAAACCGTGGGCGGCAAGACCGGCACGGCCCAGAAGGCCCCCGATGCCGACTACGCACTCTTCATCGGATACGCTCCGGCCGGCGGCGAGAGCGAACCTGAGATCGTTGTGGCGGCCGTGATAGAGCAGGGTGGGCATGGGAGTTCCGTAGCGGCTCCCGTGGTACGCAGGGTCATGGAGGCGTACTTCGGATACCAGCCGGGCGGGTCGGAAGTTGTCCCGATGACGGAATAGGCAGGGCGGAGCGTATGGCGGGACGTAGGGAGAGATCGTTGAAGGTGTTGCAGGTGCCGGGAGACCGCCGGCAGCCGCTCGGCTTCTCCGTGGGTAGTTACCTCAAGAGCATGGACTGGATCTTGCTCGGGGCGACCCTCGCCCTGGTGGTCTACGGTCTGTTTATGCTCTATGCAGCCACCCACGAGGATCCCACCTTGTCCACTCCCTTCTACTACGTGCGCTCTCAGTCGGTCGGTCTCGCTCTGGGACTTGTGTTCTTGGTGACCCTCAGCGTCATCAACTACAGGTGGTTCGCCCGCCGGCAGATCTACATATACGCCGCCGGTTTGATTCTGCTGGTTCTCACGCTGTTCGTAGGCAAGGGCGAGGAGACGGTGGGGGCCAATCGCTGGCTGGAGTATGGAGGCTTCAGGCTGCAGACGGCTGAACTGGTCAAGTTCATGCTCATCGTGTCACTGGCGGCGGTGTTGGCCGAAGGCGCGGAGTTGCGGCACAGGTTCCGCTTCGTCGTGATGTGCATCATCTACGTGTTGGTGCCCGGCGTGCTGATCTTCCTTCAGCCCGACCTGGGGACTTCACTGGTCTTCGTGGCCATCCTCTTGGTCATGTTGGTCGTCTGGGGCATCCGCCTGCCTCACCTGGGGATCTTGCTGGGCGCGGGCATAGCCGGGGTGGTGATGGTACTTCGAGTGCTTCCCACGGCCTTTGGCATCAGCCTGTTGAAGGACTGGCAGCTTGCGCGTCTCGAGGTGTTTCTGAATCCCGAGAAAGACGCCCTAGGGGACGGCTACCAACTCATCCAGAGCAAGATCGCCATCGGAAGCGGGATGTTCTCGGGGAAGGGTTACCTACAGGGGACCCAGCACAACCTCAGCTTCCTGCCTGAGAGACACACCGACTTCATCTTCGCAGTGGTGGGGGAGGAGCTGGGCTTTATGGGCGCCGCTCTCATGCTTGGGCTATTCGTAGTCATCGTGTGGCGGGCGTTTCGTATCGCCCGGATGTCGAGCCACCTTTACGGTACCTTGATAGCGGCCGGTATCGCGGGGGTGATCGTCTTCCAGGTGTTTGTCAATGTGGGGATGACCATCGGCATGATGCCGGTCACGGGGCTTCCGCTGCCGTTTGTGAGTTTCGGCAGCAGTTCCCTGGTAGTATTCTTGATGGCCATAGGATTGCTCGAGAGCGTTCACGTGCATTCCGTGGCCGGTCAGCCGAAGTGAGGGTCAAGGTACCCGGATTGCAGGGGGACTGAAAATGGCCAAGTTGCCATTGAACTTCACGAAGATCAGCGAAACCTGGAAAGAGGCCGGTGCGCAGGCGGCGCGGCCGGTGGAGGTTGTTCTGACAGGCGATCCGGAACTCATCGGTCTTGCCCAGGAACGGTTCTCCCTGGGGGGCGCGATGCCGGTGACCCGGCCTGAGCCGGTGTCGCGAGCGGCGAGTCCGGCCTCCGAGCCGGGAGATGTCGTCGTGGTTTTCGTGCCGGGCGGGAATGACGTCGAGATCCGCGCCTTGCTGGAGCAGGGTGGGGCAAAGAAGGGGACCATCATCGCGGTAGACGAGGGTGGACAGGCTACCGGCAAGAGCACCTATCTGGGCAGTGGGTACACCCGTCTGTCGTTCGCGGACACACCGGCCGGATGGCGCCGTTTGTACGGGTTGTGCGCGAAGGAGGCCGGTAACCGGGTGGTGGCACTCGGCAACCGGTACCCGGTGCTCAAGGAGGCCGCGGCGCGCGAAGTGGTACACCGGACGTCCGGGCAGAACGCTCTCATAGGGCTGGCTTTCTTCGCCCGCGGCGCGGACATGCCGGCCATGACGCTCAACCAGGCCAGGATGGTGCTTTCCATCGCCGGAGTGTATGGAGAGGCCATCGATCGCGAGCGGGTGGTCGAACTGGCCGGCGTGGTGGGGACGGGTTTTGCTCTGCGGGCAGTGGGGCGTCGCTTGTCACGATCGAGTCCACGTCTTGGTTGGGCGGTCAAGGCCGCCATCGGTTACTCGGCCACCAGGGCGATGGGAGCGTTGGCCACCCGGTACTTCGCGAAAGGCGCTCCCGTCTCCACCAGCCGGGTGGTAGCTCTCGCCGGCTCGCTCAAGCGTTGACCGAAACGGCCTATCAGCGACATTTCGAAGACGTTCTCGGTCGTATCCGTCAGCCTGCCCGTCTGATAGGCGGCGAATTCGGAGCGGGTGCCGGCTTCAGTGAGGATCCGGGGGAGCTGCGTGTGGTGCTGGGCTTTCCCGATACCTACGAGATAGGGATATCGAACCAGGCCATCCAGATCCTGCACCATCTGGCCCGGGAGATGCAAGGGGTGGCTGTCGAACGCACCTACTTGCCTTGGGTCGACGCCATCGCTGCGCTGCGGGAGAGGGGCCTTCCTCTTCTGACGATGGAGACATGGAGCCCTGTGGTCTCGGCGGATGTCTTAGGCCTAACGATCCAACACGAGTTCAACTACACGAATCTCCTCGAGATGCTCGATCTGGCCGGCATCCCTCTGCACTGGGAAGACCGGATGGACGGGCATCCCCTGGTGTTGGCCGGGGGTCCGGCCTGCGCCAACTTCTTGCCACTAAGCCGCTTCTTGGACGCGGTGGTGGTGGGAGACGGGGAGGAGGTGTTCCCGGAGATCCTCAGACTACTGGCTGCCTGCAGGCGTGAGGGAGCATCCCGAACCGAGACCAGAAGCCGGCTGACCGGCGTTGACGGTGTCTTCGTGCCTGGGCTCAGTCGGCGGGTGGTCCGCAGGGCCATCCTCCGCTTGGAGGGGGCGCCCTATCCGAAGGAGTGCTTGGTCCCCTTGACCGCGGGAGTGCACGATCGGGCCTGGGTGGAGATCATGCGGGGCTGCACCCGGGGGTGCCGGTTCTGCCAGGCGGGGATGTGGTACCGGCCGGTGCGGGAGAGGTCTATGGCTGAGGTTCTGCGGATGGCGGCAGAGCAGCTCTCGAACAGCGGTCATCAGGAGCTGGCTCTGGCCTCGCTCTCCACAACCGACTACTCGTGCATCGAGCCGCTTTTGCAGAGCACGGCGGCAACCCATCCCGAGGTGCGGATATCGCTGCCGTCCTTGCGGGTCGACAGCGCAGCCGTGCGGTTGGCTGCGCTGGCCTCGCCGACAGGTCCTTCTCTCACCTTCGCACCAGAAGCCGGCAGCCAACGGATGCGCGATATCATCAATAAGAACGTGACGGAAGACGACATCTTCTCCGCCGCAGAGGAGGCGTTCCGAGCGGGCCGAACGACTCTCAAGCTGTACTTCATGATAGGTCTCCCATTTGAAGAGGATGCCGACATCATCGCCATCGCCGACCTATGCCTGAGATTGCGCGACCTGGGCCGTGGCATCCTGGGGGCCCGAGCCAACCGGCTGCAGCTGAACATCAGCGTCAACAACTTTGTACCCAAACCTTTCACTCCCTTCCAGTGGGCCGGCATGGCCGCTCGAGAGACCCTGTTGCGCCGGCAGGGCCTGCTGCGCTCCCGGCTGAGGAAGCCGGGTGTGCGGGCCGTGTTTCATGAGGTCCTGAAGAGCTACCTGGAGGCAGCTCTCGCGAGGGGCGGTGAGGAGTTGGGGGCCGTGATCGAGGGCGCGTGGAGACGGGGAGCCCGCCTCGACTCCTGGACGGAACAGTTCCGAGCTGACGCTTGGGATTCCGCCTTTGAGGAGGCGGGCACGTCGGCAGAGAGGCTGGCGACCACGGTCATCGAGCGGGAGACGGCCTTGCCGTGGGACGTCATCGCCGGAGTGGTGGAGAAGAACTTCCTGTGGGAGGAATGGGAGACGGCGAAACGGAGGGAGCTCACCCCCGACTGCCGATGGGATCGTTGTTCCTCTTGTGGGGCGTGCGACGCACCGCCCCAATACGACCTGGCTGCAGGCTCGTTCGGTCACGCGGCCGCCGACTCGACCCTCGGGCCGAACGGTGACCCAGGCCACCTCTGGGGCTCCGGTGATATCGACAGCCACGCCGAACCCCGACGCTACGTCGCCACCTTCTCGGTGACCGGCAGAGGGCGCTACCTCGGCCATCTCGATAGGGCGGAAGTCTTCCGCCGGGCCGTTCGCAGAGCGGGAGGTCGGTTGGCGCAGTCCGGGGGCATGCGCCCCAAGCCGCTTCTGAGTCTGGCTCTTCCCCTGGCCGTGGGGATGGAGGGGCGCCGGGAGTTGTGTGAGTTCCGGCTGTCTGAAGACCCGGGTCCCGACTTTGCCGCCCGTCTGGCGACATCCTTGCCGGACCACATGCTGTTGGTGGCAGTTGAACCCTACGACGGCACCCGGTCGGTGCCGGCGCGTGTAACGGCGGCTTCCTATGAGGTAGAGGTGGCGGAGGCGGCCGGCCTGCCGGCCGCCTCCGCCACCCAAGAAGGCACCCGGGACGACATGGGTAGAGCCCGAGGCGACGATCTCTGTGCCGCCTTGGATGCCGCGGCTGATCGGTTCGCCCGTTCCCAGGAAGTCCTCGTGGAGGAGACGCGGGAAGGGAGGGCCCGGCTGGTAGACGTCAAACGCTATGTTGACGCCGTCGCCGTGAGACGGGCTGATGGTGGATGGTGCACGCTGGCGTTTCGGGCGAGGGTGAGCCCCGCGGGGGCGGTTCGGCCCGAACGCGTCGTGGAGGCTCTGGCTCAACTGGTCGGTATCGAGTTGGAGGTCGGGAGGATCGAACGGATAGAGGTCCATCTCTCTTGATCGAGGCGCGCCCATGAGGCAGCTGGTGGTTTCCCGCGATGCCCTGGAGACACGGGTGGCGCTGCTGGAAGAGGGCCGCATGGCCGAACTGTATGTGGAACGGCCCGGCTACCGGTCACTCGTGGGCAATGTCTATAAGGGCCGGGTGGAGAACGTACTGGCCGGTATGGACGCGGCCTTTGTCGATCTGGGGTTGGACCGCAATGGATTCCTGTACGTCGATGAGGTGACCTCCTCTGAGGGCCGCAGCGGCCAGACAAGGAAGATCACGAACCTGCTTCAGGGCGGGAAGGAGGTCCTGGTCCAGGTCACCCGCGACGCCATGGGGGGCAAAGGGCCGCGTCTTACCACCCAGATCGCAATTCCCGGTCGATATCTGGTCTATTTGCCGAAGACGTCGGCCTCAGGCGTCTCTCGGCGGCTGACCGATGCGGAGCGCGAACGACTGCGGCTGGTCTGCGCTGCGCTGGACGCGGCCCCTGGGGGTATGATCATCCGTACGGCAGCCGAGGGAGCGGATGAGGAGGCCATCGGCCGCGATCTGCGCTTCTTACAGCGGGTATGGGCAGGAGTGGAGCGCCGGGTGGCGACCTGCAGCGCTCCTTCGTTGGTCTACGCGGAGGCCGAATTGCCGATGCGGGCCGTCCGCGACCTGCTCGGACCGGAGTTCGGAGCGGTCCTGGTGGACGATCGCAAGCTATACCGGCGCTTGGTCAACTACCTTCGGGCGGTCTCCCCCGAGTTGGTCTATCAGGTAGATCTCCGTGAAGGGGAGAGCCCGTTGTTCGAACGGCTCGGTCTCGATGGGGAGGCGCGCGAGGCGCTGAGACGCCGGGTCGATCTCCCCTCTGGTGGCTACATCGTGATCGATCACACCGAGGCGATGACGGTGATAGACGTGAACACCGGCCGTTACGTGGGGAGACGCCACCTTGAAGACACCATCGTCCGGACCAACTCGGAAGCCTGCCGGGAGATCGTGCGCCAGCTCAGGCTGAGAGATATCGGGGGGATCATCGTCATCGATTTCATAGATATGACGGTTCAATCCAATCGGACCGCGATACTCATGGCCCTGGAGACCGAATTAGCCCAGGATCGCAGTAAGACCTACGTGGTGGAGGTCTCGCCGCTGGGCCTGGTCGAGATGACCCGCCAGAACGTCACACGGGGTCTGCGGGAGGTGCTCACCGTGCCCTGCCCGCGCTGCCATGGGGATGGTCATGTTCTCTCGCAGGATTCGGCCCTCATAGCCGTAGAGCGCCGCCTGCGTGCGCTGGCTCTATCGTCCGGTCTACCAGGTCTGCGGGTCGAGGTTCACCCCCAGATCGCAGCTCGATTGGTCGGAGGCGGAGAACCGTTGCTGTCGCGGCTGGAGGAGGAGACCGGCCGCCGCCTGTATCTGCACCTCGCCGACGACACTGTCGAACTCGATCATGTAGCGGTGGTGCCCGACTAGGCGCCCGATTAGAGCATGTCCGCTGCTGGGTCTGCGGGTGCGGGACCCGGTGTGGCAGGCCGTCGGCAACCCTGCTATACTGCCTTGCTCGTGGCCACCGCCCGTGTGGCCTTTGCCAACAGCACGAACGCGTACGAGGAGTCGGGATGTTCGCCATCGTCGAAGTCGGCGGTAAGCAGTACCGCGTGGAAGAGGGCCGGGAGGTCGTGGTCGACCGTCTCGATGCCGCCGAAGGAGCGACTGTCGGATTGCGCGCTCTTCTCGTGTCGGACGGGGACGATCTCCGGTTGGCCGGTAAGGATGAGCAGGGGGAAGTGAAGGCCCGAGTGGTGGAGCACTTCCGGGGACCGAAGATCACCATCTCGAGGTTCAAGCCCAAACGGGGTTGGCGCAAGAAGGCCGGCTTCCGTTCGGCGCTCACCCGCCTCGAGGTGCAGAAGATCGCGTAGGAAGGACAGGCAATGGCTCACAAGAAAGGTGGCGGGAGTTCCCGCAACGGCCGCGATTCCAACGCCCAGCGTCTGGGCGTCAAAGCCTTCGCCGGCGAGAACGTCAAAGCCGGGGAGATCTTGGTGCGTCAGCGGGGCACAAGGTTCCGTCCAGGTGTCAACGTGGGCATCGGCTCCGACGATACACTGTTCGCGAAAGCTGCCGGCCAAGTGGTGTTCTCCACGGGCAAGGCGGGGCGCGTCGTCAGCATTGTCACTGAATAACTCTCGGTAGGCAGTCCGCAGCCGGGCTCGCCTCTCCCTGGAGCCGCCCATGTTCTTCGATCACGCAAAGATTCATGTGGCGGCCGGGAATGGCGGGAACGGCTGTGTTTCTTTTCGTAGGGAGAAGCACGTCCCCCGGGGCGGACCCGACGGGGGTGACGGCGGCCGGGGGGGTGATGTCATCCTCGTGGCTGATCTTCAGAAGCGCGATCTCCAGGCTTTCAGGTACAAGGTCCATTTCAAGGCAGGCGCCGGCCGGCCCGGGCAGGGAGCCCGCAAGCACGGAGCGAATGGCGAGACCATCAGGGTACCCGTCCCCCTGGGGACACAGGTTTGGGCGGTTGATGAACCCGGCGACGAGAGCCAGGGTAGCTTGGGGGTCGCTGGGTTCTCCGCAGAATTCGAGGCTGGAGACGTCGGCGACACCGAGGGCGGATTGATCGCCGACCTGGTGCAGCCGGGTCAAGAAGTCACGGTCGTGCAGGGTGGTTCCGGAGGGCGAGGCAACGCCCGCTTCGTCAACTCGGTGCGCCAGGCGCCCAAGTTCGCGGAGTTGGGCGAAGGGGGAGAGAGCCGCTGGCTGCGGCTGTCGCTCAAGCTGATGGCCGATGCAGGACTGGCCGGCTTGCCCAATGCAGGCAAGTCATCGCTGTTGCGCCGTCTTTCTAACGCGAAGCCCAAGGTGGCGGCATATCCGTTTACGACCGTCGAGCCTATGCTTGGGGTGGTCGATTGGTCCGGCGAGGGTGACATGTTCACCCTTGCGGATGTGCCCGGATTGTTGGAGGGCGCCGCCGAAGGCGTGGGACTGGGACATGAGTTTCTTGCGCACCTGGAGCGGTGCCGGCTGCTCCTGCATGTGGTCGATTTGACCGGTTACTACGAGACCGAGCCACTGCAGAACTTCCATACGATCCTTGACGAGTTGAGCGCGCATGCTTCTACTTTGGCCGACAGACCTCAGGCCGTTCTGCTCAACAAGATTGACGCGGTTCCCGCCTCGTTGGTCCAAGAGCAGCGCCGACTGTTCGTACAGGAGATAGAGCGTATGCGCTCCGGTGGGCACCCGGCCTTCACCTACACTCTCGGTGAGAATGTCCCGAGTGCGGAGGATCTAGTCTGGCCGGTATCGGCCGCTACGGGTGCGGGGCTCGCCTCGCTGCTGCGCTGGGTAGGACCTCTTCTGAGGCAGTTGTGGGTGCCGGCAGCCGCACCCGTCACCGTTGAGGTCGATGCGGAGACCGTCGGCCAGGAGGGTCGCCACGTGGTCTATCGCCCGCTGGGGGCCCGAGAGGGCGCCTTCGTCGTGCGGCAAGAGAAGGATGGTTTCGTGGTCAGAGGGAAGGCGGTGCGCCGTCTGGTCAGCAGGTTCGATCTGACCAACGAAGACGCTATCCGGTATCTTGGTGAGCGGCTCGACCGGATGGGGGTGTATGCTGCATTACGGGCGCAGGGTGCCCAACCTGGGGACGACGTCGACATAGAAGGCTTCGCCTTCGAGTATCAGTAGGGGCATGGCGGTGGCAGGCAAGCGTTCAGGCAAGACGGTGGTTGTGAAGATCGGCTCCAGCACGCTGACCAGCGAACGGGGCACTTTTCGGCTGAACCCGGTAGCCGGTCTCGTTGCTGAGATCTGCGAGTTGCATGCTCAAGGCCACAGACTTCTGGTGGTCTCGTCCGGGGCGGTTTCCTCGGGCATGGGCGTGCTTCGCTTCAAGCGACGTCCGTCGGAGATCGTCGATCTGCAGGCGGCGGCCGCGGTGGGGCAAGGGCGCCTCTTCCACATCTATACGGAGTTGTTTGCCCATGAGAGCGTGGTCACGGCTCAGGTCCTGCTCACGGCATTTGATGTGGCGGCCCGCACTCAGTACCTCCATGCCCGCAACACCCTCAAGCGCCTGCTTGATTGGAGGGTGGTGCCGATAATCAACGAAAACGACACCACGGCAACCGACGAGCTCTGCTTCGGCGACAACGACGCCCTGGCTGCGCAGGTGGCGCTCCTAGTCAAAGCCGACCTGCTGATTCTGCTGACCGATATCGATGGACTCTATACAGCGGACCCCCACGAGGATACGCAGGCCCGCCTTATAACCAGCGTGGAAGATCCGGGAGAGCTCGAATGTGTGCGTATCGGCCACACCGGGGTCCTAGGGTCGGGCGGTATGGGGAGCAAGATCAACAGCGCCCGGATCGCGACAAGCGGAGGCGTGGAGACGGTCATCGCTCGAGGCACCCGTCCCGGGGTGCTGGAAACCTGTCTTGCCGGTGAGGATGTGGGCACCCGTTTCAAGTCTCGCCCGCTGGGGTTGCCCGACTACAAGTTATGGCTTCTTTATGGCAAACCCGCTCAGGGCAGGGTCACCGTGGACGCGGGAGCCGTCAAGGCTCTGCGCGGCAAGGGCAGTTTGCTGCCGGTGGGTGTGACCGGTGTCGATGGGGACTTCGCCGTGGGAGACGCGGTCATGGTTGTGGACGAGGATGGGGTGGAGCTGGCCAAGGGGTTGGTCACCTACTCGAAGAAGGATCTGGATAGGGCTAAGGGTCTCCAGAGCAGCCGGGTGGCGGAGATGTTCCCCCAGGCATCGCCGGAGGTAATCCATAGGGATCACATGGTACTTGTCTGTTAGTGGAGCAGGAGGGAAGTTGAAGACGAAAGACTACGCTATCCATGCCAAGCAGGCGTCTTACCGCCTGGCGACCGCCGATGCAGCCGTTAAGAATCGGACCTTGATAGCGATGGCCGAGGCCATCGAGCGGCGCTCCGGGGAGATCCTGCTCGAAAACGAACAGGATGTCGCGGACGGCCGCAAGAACGGGCTCTCTCCGGCCCTAATAGATCGGTTGTGGCTTGATGAGGGACGTCTCCGCAGCATCGCACGCAGTCTGAGGGATGTGGCGGCCCTCTCCGATCCGGTGGGAGAGGTAGTGTCGGGTTGGAAGACGCCCGAGGGGCTGGAGATAGAGAAGGTGCGGGTGCCCTTCGGGGTCATTCTGGTCGTGTATGAAGCACGTCCCAACGTGACGGTGGACGCAGCCGCTCTGTGTCTCAAGACCGGAAACGCCGTCATCCTGCGCGGCGGCAGCGACGCGTACCGCTCCAACCGCATCTTGGCGGAGGTCATCACCGGCGCGGCCATCGAGTCCGGTCTCCCGGGTGATTGCATACAGTTCGTCGCCGACAAGGACCGCGCCGCCCTGCTCGAACTACTCCAGCTCCGGGACCATATCGACCTGGTCATACCCCGCGGGGGAGAGGCGCTCAAGGAGTTGCTTCTGGAGCACTCGAAGGTCCCCGTCATCTATGCGGCCGGGGGCAACTGCCACGTCTATGTCGACGCGACCGCGGATGTCAAACAGGCCGTGGCCATCACCGTGAATGCCAAGTGCCAACGTCCCGGCGTGTGCAATGCCGCGGAGACCCTCTTGGTGCACGAAGCGGTGGCTGCGGAGTTCCTTCCGCTTGTGGTCAAGGCGCTCGGCGAACGCAAGGTCAAGCTGTACGCGGACCATCGGGCGCGGGAGATAGTGGGCGACACCGAGGTCAAACTCCTGCGGGCTACCGACAGGCACTATCACACCGAGTTCCTTGCTCTCGAGATGGCCGTTAAGGTGGTGGACAACCTGGAGGAGGCCGTAGAGCATATCGCTCAGTACGGGACCGGTCATTCAGAGGCCATTGTGACCCGGGATCTGGAAGCCAGCAGGCGGTTCGCGCAGGGGGTCGACGCCGCCGTCGTATATATCAACGCCTCCACCCGGTTCACCGATGGAGCCGTCTTCGGCCTTGGGGCGGAGATAGGCATCTCCACCCAGAAGCTGCACGCGAGGGGACCCTTGGCCCTGAGAGAGCTCACCTCGATCAAATACGTGGTGACCGGAAGAGGTCATGTCCGCTGAATCGCCTGCGCGGGGCGTCGGAGGCTGGGAGAAGATATGTATAGAGCGGGTCTTATAGCCGGACTGCGTGACCTGCCCGGACTGCGCTTGGGGATAATGGGCGGAGCCTTCGACCCCATCCACATGGCGCACCTGGTCACCGCTCAGGAGGCTCTGGCGGAGTTCAGCCTGGACCAGGTGTTGTTCATGCCCGCTGGAGATCCTCCGCACAAGAGCCGTCGCATGGCGCCGGCCGAGTTCCGGTATCTGCTCACCGAAGTGGCGACGGCCAGCAATCCCAAGTTCTCCGTCTCGCGCTACGAGATATCTCGAGAGCGGATCAGTTACACCGTGGACACTCTGGAGTATCTGGCCGGGGTGGTTCCCGCGGGGGCCGAGCTGTTCTTCATCACCGGGGCCGACGCTGTGCTCGACATCCTTACCTGGAAGGATCCTGTCAGGGTTCTCGAATTGTCGACTTTCATCGCGGCCACTCGGCCCGGGTACGATCTATCCAGGCTGTCAGGACTGCTTGAGAGCTTGCGGTCGACAACGGTAGGAATAGTGCCCGAAGCTCGAGTCAAGGTCTTGGAGGTCCCGGCCCTCGCCATCTCCTCCAGCATGATCAGAGAGCGGCTGCTTGCAGGCAAGACCATACGGTATCTGGTGCCGGAATCAGTGGCGCAGTTCATCGAGAAGAGCGGACACTACGCCTCTGCCTGGCCGGGAGCGACCGCGGGAGGCTCATGACGATCGTGGGGGACGGCGGCACGTTGAAGGAGGTGCCGGAGCGCTCGCCGGCGGCGGGCTCCTCTGCGGAGCGACCTTCGCCGGACGGGAGTCCAGTGGGACAGGAGCCGGACGGGTATCCTCCGGAGGAGAGCGTCCTACCGGGGCGCCCGGGGAGTGACTCGGCGGGCGCCAGGCAGTATCGGTCGCGATCGGAGCGTCGTACCTACAGGCGGGCCGTACGCAGGCGCAAGCTGCGCAGGCGTATAGGGATCGTCTTCGCCGGGACCGTTATCGTAGTGGCGGTGGTTGTTGCTCTCTTCCTTCTCCTGGGGGGTCCCGAGATGGAAGAAGTGGTTGCGACCACGGTTCCGGTGGGCAACCCGGACCCGGATGCGCTGCTGGTCATCGAACAGGACGGCGCGATACCGGTGATGCTTCTATTCCATCCCCGGGAGGCGACAGGGGTCGTCCTGGCTATGCCGGGTCTGACTCTGCTCAAGACCTCTGAAGGCTTCAAGACGCTGGCCGAGCTCCAGTTGGTTGGTCAGGAGGAGACCCTGCAGACGGCCCTTGCAGAGGCGTTGCAGGTGCAGATAGGCGCTCCGGCTACAGTGGAATGGGCCGCACTACTCGAGGCCGCTGAGCGCTCAGAGATCGCCGGGCCCGCGCCGGAGACACTGAGCGGAGACGCAGGTGAGGCGTTGCGTGTGGGCCGGCTTGTACTTGCGCTGGTGGGCGCGGGTGCAGGTTCCGAGGGGGCGCAGGTGTGGGCCGGGGTGCCCCTGGGTGGTGACGCCGAGGGCTTCCGGGAGGCTCTTGGGGCCAGTGGACGGGAGGTGGGGGCAGGCGGATGGGACGCGGCGGAACTCACGGGACGACTGGTGGAGGGGACGGGGTTCCAGTACCTGGAACCGGATGTGCAGATGGCCAGAGCTTTGCTGACGGGCACGACCGAAGCGACGGGCATCAGTCTGCAGGTCCTCAATGGCTCGGGAGAAGTGGGTATAGCCCAGGAGGTGGGCGCGTTGCTTGGACAACTGGGGTACACCATGCTGCCCGCCGGTAACGCCCCGGGCTTTCCGGATGTGGAGCAGACCCGCATCGAGACTTCGCCCGACGCGGTGGCTCATGCCCGGCAGGTGCGGGCGTTGCTGGGAGGGGGGCTCTTGGATGAGGAGCCCTCTTTGGAGAGTGGGCAGGTCGTTGTGATCCTGGGAAAGGACTACGTCCTTCCGGCCACGACTTCGACCGGTCCTGTAGACGAGGAGGCGCCGTGAGCGGCGACCCTTTGGAGCGGTACAGCAGGCAGATTCTAGTGCCGCAGATCGGCAGGGCGGGCCAGGAGAGACTGTCCGCCGCCAGGGTGGGACTGGTGGGTTGCGGAGCGCTCGGTTGTGTCATCAGCACTCACCTGGTCCGCGCCGGGGTAGGCTTGGTGCGCATCGTCGACAAGGACTGTCCCGAGATCCACAACCTGCACCGGCAGATTCTCTTCACCGAGGATCACGTAGCCCGGCGCATTCCCAAGGCGGAGGCGGCCGCGGCGGTCTTGTCGGGAGCGAACAGCCAGGTGGCGGTCGAGCCGGTGGTGGGCGTGATAGACGAGAAGACACTGCCCAGGTTCGCGGAAGATCTCGACCTTCTGGTCGACGGCACCGATAACTTTCCCACCCGGTTCGTCATGAACGACTATGCGGTTCGACGGGGTATGCCCTGGGTCTACGGAGGCGTGATCCGGACCAGTGGCATGTCCATGACCATCCTCCCGGGCGACGGACCCTGTCTGCGGTGTCTGGTGCGGGAGTTGCCCCGACCGGAGCATTCACCCAACGCGGATGTGGCTGGGGTGCTGAGTACCACGGTGGCGGTGTTGGCCAGCATTGAGGCCGGCGAGGTCATCAAGCTCATCGTCGATCCGGATGCCAGAAACAAGGGATTGGTGCTGCTGGATATTTGGGATCTGACTCTGGATCGGATCGAAGTGCCGCGTGACCCAGACTGTCCCTCGTGTGGGGGTTTATGAACAGCCGAGAAGACACGAGCGCCGAACAGGCAAGGATGGAGCGGCTCAGACAGATCCTGCAGGAGTCGGCACCACTTCTGGTAGCGTTCTCCGGAGGCGTGGACTCCGCCTTCTTGTTGAAGACGGCCTTGGATGCGGTGGGGCCTGCGGCGGTCGTGGCTGTGACCGCCCACGGGGATGTGCACACGGCTGAGGAGTTGGAGGCAGCGCGCTCGGCTGCGGCGCAGTTGGGAGCCCGTCACCTGATCATCCGGACCGAAGAGCTTTCCATACCGGGTTTCGCCGATAACCCACCCGAGCGCTGCTACCTCTGTCGCAAAGAGATGTACGCGATGTTCATAGAGGTGGCCCGGGCTGAGGGCATGGCCACGGTTGTGGACGGAGCCAACCGGGACGACCAGATGGACTACCGGCCGGGGTTGCGGGCCGCCGCGGCCTTGGGAGTGCGCAGCCCTTTGGCCGAAGTCGGTTATGGAAAAGAAGAGATCCGCCGGGCGGCTCGGGATCTGGGACTCTCCAGCTGGAATCTCCCGGCCTCAGCCTGTCTGGCCTCTCGATTCCCTTATGGGGAGACGATCACGCTGCCCAAGCTCCATGCCGTGGCTGAGGGTGAGCGCTTCCTGAGAAGTCTTGGATTCTCCGTCGTCCGCCTGCGGCATCATGGTGAAGTCGCCCGCATAGAGGTCACTGAAGCGGACATGAGCTTGGCCCTGGGCGACTCCGTCCGCCGTGCTATTGTTGAACACCTGCGCGCATCGGGTTACGTGTACGTGACCCTTGATCTGGAAGGCTTTCGGAGCGGTAGCCTCAACGCGGTTCTGCCGCGGCCGGAGGGAGAGGAACAGGCGTGAGAGTGCTGAAGGCTGGTGCAGCCAATGCCCGGATGCCCATCGGGCAGAGCGGATTCAGCCGGACATAAGTTGATGACGCACACGATTCCAGGAATCCACGACTCCGGGCCGGCCGGAGATCTCAACGAGCAGCAGCGCGAGGCGGTCTTTCACAGCGGAGGGCCTCTGCTGGTCCTGGCCGGCGCGGGTTCGGGCAAGACGCGCGTGCTGACCTACCGTCTTGCCCATCTCATCCAGAGCGGCCAGGTTAGGCCCCATCAGACCCTAGCTATCACGTTCACCAACAAGGCGGCCGGAGAGATGAGGGAGCGCGTGGCGGGGCTCCTCGGTTCCCTCTCGGGCTGGATGTGGGTTTGTACCTTCCATTCGGCCTGCGCCCGCATGCTGCGTCGGGACGCCCCCCTGCTCGGCTACCGCGGCAACTTCACCATCTACGACGAGGACGATTCCACCCGGCTGATCAAGCACTGCCTCGAGGACCTCCGGCTCGACGTCAAGCGGTTCCCGCCTCGCGGGGTGCAGAATCTCATCTCCGACGCCAAGAACAAGCTCATCGATGTGGATGAGTTCGGGCGTCGTAACGGGGCATCCGCCGACGGCTGGGATTCCGGGGGCAGCGGGGACAGTGCGTCCGCGTATCTGGACATAGCCGCGCAGGTCTATCGGCGCTACCAGGCCCGTCTATTGGAGCAGAACGCCCTGGACTTCGACGACCTGCTCATGCGCATGGTCGACATCCTGCGCCTCTTCCCGGAACGGCTGGAGTTCTACCGAGACCAATTCCGCCATGTACTCGTCGATGAGTTTCAGGACACCAACAGGGCTCAGTACCTCCTTGTGAAGTTGCTCACCGAGGAGCACCGGCAGGTGACGGTGGTGGGAGACGACGATCAGTCGGTCTACTCCTGGCGGGGAGCCGACATCCGTAACATACTCAGCTTTGAGGACGACTTCCCCGACACCAAGGTGGTGAAACTGGAGCAGAACTACCGTTCTTCCAGCACCATTCTGGATGCTGCGAACGCGCTGGTGGCTCATAACCGGGGCCGCAAGGCCAAGAACCTGTGGAGCGACCGGGGTATCGGCGAGCGGGTGACGGTGTTCGAGTGCCGGGACGAGCACGAGGAAGCGCGCCTGGTCTGCGAAGAGATCGTCACCCTTCTTCGTGACCAGCAAGCCTCGGACGTGGCCGTCTTCTACCGGGTTAACGCTCAGTCGCGGGTGTTGGAGGACATGTTGGTCCGCCAGGGGGTGGGGTATCGAGTTGTCGGGGGCACCAAGTTCTACCAGAGGGCGGAGATCAAGGACCTGTTGGCCTACCTGCGGGTGACGATGAATCTCGCCGACGATCTCTCTCTGCTCCGCATCATCAACACACCTCGGCGCGGATTGGGCGACGTAGCAATAGGTCGTCTGCAGGCCTACTCCGCGGAGCAGGAGGTGCCCCTCCGGTCCGCCCTCCTGCGGGCATCGGAGATCGCCGGTCTCGCCGCCGCGGCCGCCGCTGCGTGTGGGCGTTTAGGAGAAAGGTTCTTGGATTGGGCCGCTGAGGCGGAAGAGGGTAACTCAGTGGCGACGCTCGTGCGCCGCGTGCTTGAAGAAAGCGGCCTCACGGGGACACTCAAGGCTGAACGGACGCTGGAAGCCGAGGGCCGGCTGGAGAACCTAGAGGAGTTCGTGGGGGTGGCGGAGGAGTTCGACCGGATGAACCCACAAGGCACTCTCAGTGAGTTCCTGCAGGAGATAAGTCTCTACGCCGATATCGACAGCCTGGAGGACGGGCACCCCTCGGTGACGCTGATGACCCTTCACAACGCCAAGGGCCTGGAGTTCCCCGTGGTGTTCATCACGGGGATGGAGGAGGGACTCTTTCCTCACTCGCGTTCTCTGGACGAGCAACGGCTGGAGGAGGAGCGGCGGCTCTGCTACGTGGGCATGACCCGCGCCAAGGATCGCCTCTATCTCTCGCACGCGTTGAGCCGCACCTTGCACGGGGGAGGAGGCTATAAGCTCGCCAGCCGCTTCCTGAGGGAGATACCGGCCGAGTTGGTGGAGCATCGGGAGACGCTGGTATCTGCCCGGCAGGATCGGGGGGTGCGGGATTCCCGCTCCGCGAGTGGTCAGAGCGGGCCGTGGGCGCCCCGGCGCGCAGGCGCTGCACGTCCGGGGGCGGGTTCGCAGGCGGCCCACGGCCCTACCGTTGCTTCGAAGACCGCGTCGGGTGCGGGATTTGCCACGGGTGACAAAGTGGTGCATGCGAAATTCGGGGAAGGCGTGGTCCTAGGAGTGGAGCCCGGCGGCATCGTGCGCGTATTCTTCTCTGAGTCGGGTGAGCAGAAGAGGCTGCTGCTCGAATATGCTCCGCTTCGGCGTCTCTGACGCTCTTAGGCGTGGCGCTTGATATCATCGGTTTTCGCGCCGCCGGCACACCCAATCGCCGGGAGTTGGGGCGCGACTTCTGAGGAGCGAAGTCCGTGTGAAGCGCACAGCTCCGAGTCTTCACTTTGCGATCTGACGGGTGTCGGACTGACGTTTCTTGAGGGGTGGCGCACTGGGTCGACGGCCACCTGCCGAGCGGCGGCTTATGCAATGTACATTGCATTTATCAGTATCACATCGAATTATGCATCACCACGGGGTGAGTCCGCAGCCCTGATCGCCCGAGTCGGGGCCGGCCGACCCCCCCAGAATAGAGGAAATTGGAGGGAAATGAGGTATGAGGTGGGACAGAGTGGAGCAGAAGTATTGCATAGCGGAAGATTTTGGTCTAAAGTGGGGTCATGCAACGGGTATTGCTGGCAGGCGACTTCGACCACACCCTCGATCCCAAGGGACGGATCACTCTGCCTGCACGGTATCGTGATTACTTCCAGAGGGGCGCGGTACTAGTTCGACTACAGGATAACGAGCCCTGCGTCCGCGTCTACCATCCAGAGGCATGGGAGGAGTTTGACGCTAAGTACATCGAGCCGCTGAACGTATTCGAGAGCGAAGAAGACAGCTGGCGAGCGCGCAGCATCTACGAAAGCCTGGATCCCGTTGAACCCGACCGGCAGGGACGCGTGCTCATACCTTCCCAGAGGATCAAAGAGCTGGGACTCTCGGGTAAGGTCAAGATCATCGGTAACCGTACCCATCTGGAGATATGGAATCCGGAGACCTATGCGGCGCTGAAGGCTTCGAGGGGGCGCAAAGATGCCTAGTGCGGCGGCTTCATTCGTCACGGAGATGGCCATGGCTCACGTACCGGTTCTGACTAAAGAGCTTGTTGAGCTGCTGGATGTGCAGCCGGATTCGCGGGTGGTGGATTGTACCTTCGGTGCCGGAGGCCACGCAGCGGCCGTGGCGGCGAAGCTGAGCCCGAGCGGGGTGTTGGTCGCCTGCGACCAAGACCCCGTTGCCGAGGATTACTACATGGACCTCAGGCCGAGTCTCCGTTGCCGTTCCCGGTTCTACCTGGGCAACTTCGCCGATTCGTTGTCCGAGTTGCTGGAGAAGGGATTCCGGGCCACCCATGTCTACATGGATCTGGGTCTGAGCAGTATGCAGATCGACACGCCCGACCGAGGCTTCTCCTACAGCTATGACGCGCCGCTGGACATGCGCATGGACCCGGAGGGGCCGGTGACGGCGGCGGATATGGTCAACACCTGGTCGGAGGCTGCTCTGGCCGACCTGTTCGGTCGCTATGGCGAAGAGCGCTACGCTCGGCGGATCGCCCGAGCCATCGTTGCTCAGAGGTCGAGCAGGCCGTACGAGCGGACGGCCGAGTTGGTGGACACGGTCAAACGTGCCATCCCGACGCCGGCCCGTTTCGGCGCCGGCAATCCGGCCAAGAGGGTCTTCCAGGCTCTGCGTATCGAAGTCAACGATGAATTGAACAGCCTGCAGCGCGCGTTGCCGGCGGCCTTTGACCTGTTGGATCCCGGAGGCATCCTTCTGGTCATCGGCTTCCACTCTCTGGAGGACCGCATCGTCAAGCATTTCTTTGTCAGCAAGGTCCGACCCTGCACCTGTCCGCCTCGCTTCCCGATCTGCGTCTGTGGCAAGAAACCCACCGGGGAACTGGTCACCTCCAAGGCTGTGACGCCAAGCCCGGCCGAGCTGACATCGAACCCACGATCGAGTTCGGCCAAACTCCGGGCCTTGAGGAGACTCTGATGTCTGCCGATTCTCGCGCGACTTGGATCGACGCTTGGGAGAGAGGGACCGTTCCATCTGAGGCTGAGCTCAGGAGTGCGGCTCGGGTGGCCGCCCGCATGCGCTCTGCCCGCTACTACGGTCGCGAGGCGACCGCCCGTCTGCCTCAACCCGAGCATGATAGGCAGAGGAGTGAGGCTCTACCAGACCTTAAGGTGATTACGAGGCGTAGGCCTCGTTGGGGGCTGGCGCTTCTGGCTATGGTGTTCGTAGGGGTTCTGCTGGGTGCTCTGATCGTCGCCCCGGTGTTGGTGAGTTCGGCTGCGACGGGGCTCGAAGCTGAGGTGGGGCAGATGGAAGCTGAGGAGAGGTCGCTGGCCACGGCGACCTCCGCTCTCGCCGCACAGATATCGGCCTTGTCGTCGTCGGAGAGGGTGGCGGAGCAGGCGGAGCAGCTGGGATTGCGGCCGGCCGAGTCGGTCAGCTACATGCAGATCGGTAGTGATTCGCCGGCCATGGAGGGTGACACGACGGTAGCCGGTCGGTAAGCATGAGTCGGACCAATAAGAGGCTGGCATTGTTCATGGGGTTTGCCGTCGTCTTCTTGGTCGCGCTGTTTGCCCGCACCTTCTACGTCCAAGTCGTTGCGGCGCCCACTCTGGAGAAGAAGGGCGACGGCCAATCCATCAGCATCATCGAGCTGGAAGCACCCCGGGGCGTGATATATGACCGCACGGGCGAGGTCCTGGCGGTCTCTCGGACCCTTGCGAGCGTCTGCGTCGATCCAAGCCAGGTGGAAGACCCGGTGGCGGCCGCCGAGCAGTTGGCACCCGTGCTCGACCTGCCGCAGGCTGAGCTTCTTGAGAGGCTTGCCGGCGACGCCCAGTTTAGATATCTGGCCCGCAAAGTGGAACAGGCGGTCGGTGAGTCCGTGGAGGAACTGGCTATCACCGGGGTCAGCGTCCGTCCCGAGGTCAAGCGGGTCTATCCCAAGGGGGCAT
This sequence comes from Actinomycetota bacterium, assembly GCA_012729575.1. Classification (GTDB taxonomy): domain Bacteria; phylum Actinomycetota; class Thermoleophilia; order RBG-16-64-13; family RBG-16-64-13; genus RBG-16-64-13. Next base: position 21,176 of record JAAYCW010000099.1, read on the forward strand.
TGGGGCCTCAGCTGCTGGGGTTGGTCGGCGGCGATGAGGACAAGGGGCTGGCAGGTCTCGAACTGCAGTACGAGGACGTGCTGGCCGGCCGGCCGGGGGAGCTGCAGATCGTGACCGACCTGGAGGGAAACCGGCTCTCCACTGTATCAGTGGATGAGGCCGAGCCGGGTACGTCCATAACGCTGACCATCGACGCCGACATCCAGTACAAGACGGAGAGCGTGCTCACCGAGACGGTGGAGGAGTTCCAAGCAGCTAAGGCGTGCGCTGTAGTCCTTGACCCGGTTAATGGAGCCATCCTGGCCATGGCCAACACGCCCGTGTTCGACGCCAATGATTACGCGTGCTCCGACATAGACGAGTGCGATCGCCGCAATATGGCGGTGACCGACCAGTACGAGCCGGGCTCCACCTTCAAGATGGTGGTGACCGCGGCCGCCTTGGAGGCGGGGCTGGTGAGACCGGGCACAGTCTTCGAGCTGGGCAGAGATGTCACCATTTACGATGTGACCATCCATGAAGCTCACGAGAACGTCCCGGAGACCCGGAGGCTGACGGTGACCGAGATCCTGTCACAGTCGTCCAACGTGGGCGCGGTTAAGCTCGGCCAGGAGGTGGGCAAGACCCGCCTTATCGAGATGATCAAGAAGTTCGGTTTCACCGAGAAGCTCGGCATCGATTTTCCCGGTGAGGTCGACGGCCAGATGCGGCCGCCTGAAGAGTGGTACGGCACCACCATCGCCAACGTGCCGCTGGGTCAAGGCATCGCTGTGTCTCCTTTGCAGCTCGCCACCGCTTACGGAGCCATCGCCAATGACGGCCTCATGGTCCAGCCCCATCTGGTCGACGGCCTGGTGGAGCCCTGGAGCCGGCGGGTCGTGAGCGCGGAAGTTGCCGCCCAACTGAGGGAGATGCTTACGGTCACGGTGGAGGACGGCACCGGTAGGCTGGCACAGGTGGATGGGTACTTGGTGGCCGGCAAGACCGGGACCGCCCAGAAGGTGAAGGATGGGGGCGGTTACTACGACGATCGTCACATCGCCTCTTTCGTGGGCATGGTTCCCGCGGACGATCCCAAGCTGGTCATCTTGGTCACCGTGGACGATCCCGCCACCCAGCACTTGGGGGCATATGTGGCCGCTCCGGCGTTCGCCGAGATAGCGGACTTCGCCCTCAAACGGCTGGGCATCGCGCCCCCATCCGGCGAGTAGGGCCGAAGGCTGCCCGCCCGGCGGTCGAGACGGTCGCCCGATGATAGAATCCCCCCACGTGAGACTCAGTGAGCTATTTGCCGGTGTCGAGGGCTGGCGCCTGGCGGGCGCTGGCGATACCCCCATCACGTCGCTCACTTACCGGAGTGATAGGGCTCTCCCAGGTTGCCTGTTCTTCTGTGTGCCGGGGTTCGTACGCGACGGGCATGATTTCGCGGCGGATGCGGTGGAGCGTGGGGCGGTGGCACTGTGCTTGGAGCGTTCTCTAGATCTCCCTGTGGCACAGGTTCTGGTCCCGTCAGTGCGTCTTGCCATGGGTCCTGTGGCGGCGGCCTTCTATGATCATCCTGGTTCCCGGTTGGCCACCGTAGGTATCACGGGGACCAACGGCAAGACCACCTCGGCCTTTCTGATAGCGCACCTCCTAGATCGGCTGGGAATGCGGGCCGGGTTGATGGGCACGGTGGAGCGGCGGATCGGTGGACAGACGCTTGTGGCCGGTCGGACCACGCCGGAAGCGCTTGATGTCCAGCGAGACCTGGCTCAGATGGTGGAGGCGGGGGATAGGGCGGCCGTAATGGAGGTCTCCTCCCATGCTCTCGACTTGGGACGGGCCAGAGGCATCGAGTTCCGAGTGGTGGCGTTCACCAATCTCAGCCAGGATCACCTGGACTATCACAAGAATCTCGAGGACTATTTCGCGGCCAAGAGCCGTTTGTTCCTCGAACCCGGGTTCACGCGGCCGCAGACCGCGGCCGTCATCAATGTAAACGATTCCTTCGGCAGACGTCTGGCGCAAAGGATGGAGCGGGGCCGGGTGCTGAGTTTCTCCACCGCTCCAGTGCCGGAGTGGGGGCCCACGGACCTTGAGTTGACTGAGTGCTCCATCAATGCCGAAGGCACTCGAGGCACTTTGGTGATTCGAGGGACCGCCCTGGAAAGGATGTCCCTGCAGGCGCGGCGGCGGACGCCGGGGGAGAGTACAGGTGCGGTCTCGGCCGCCACAGCGGGGTGGGTATCGGGTGCCGGTGGTGGCGAGGCGCGTGTGGACGTGGCCACCCGGCTGGTGGGGGCCTTCAACGCCGCCAACGTGGTCACGGCCCTGGGGGTGGGTATCGGTCTGGGACTCGATATCGACCGGATGGTGGCGGCACTCCGTGACTTCGACGGTGTCCCGGGCCGAATGGAGCCGGTGAACGCCGGTCAGGACTTCGCCGTGTTGGTCGATTACGCGCACACCCCTGACTCCGTGGCCAGTGTTCTTCGGGCGGCTCGTGATATCACTGAGGGGAGGCTATTCGCCGTACTCGGTTGTGGTGGCGACCGCGACCGGACCAAGCGGCCGCTCATGGGCAGGGAGGCCGAGAAGGTGGCCGACGTGGTGGTGATCACGTCCGACAATCCCCGCAGTGAAGACCCATCGGCCATCATCGCCGATATTCTGGGAGGGCTGGAGGATCCTGGATCGGCGACGGTGCAACCCGACCGACGGGCGGCCATCCACACGGCGTTGGAACAGGCACGCACGGGCGACGTGGTCATGATCCTCGGAAAAGGTCACGAATCGGGTCAGGAGTTCGCGACTGAGACGGTGCCGTTCGACGACCGGAAGGTGGCCCGTGAGCTCCTGGACGTTCTCTTGGCGGAATCGGAATGATCCCACTCTCTGAGGAAGAGGCCGGTCGTGCACTTGACCTGGGAAGGCTGGATGCTCCGGTGGTTGGGGTCTCTATCGACAGCCGGTCGGTCCGACCAGGTGATCTGTTCGTGGCACTGCGGGGCGAGCGCTTTGACGGGCACGATTTTGTGGAGGCAGCCTTTGAGTCGGGAGCTGCCGGGGCCGTGGTTGAGAAGACATCCTGGTCAGGGTCGTCCTCCGGGCGGTCCGTGTATGTCGTGGACGATACACTCGCGGCTTTGGGGGATCTTGCCAGGGCGGTCCGGAAGAAATCGAGAGCCACCGTCTTTGCCATTACAGGGAGCGTGGGCAAGACCGGTACCAAGGACGCTCTGGCGGCCATGGCCGCCAGGTCACGCCGCACGGTAGCGACGACGGCGAATCAGAACAACGAGGTGGGCGTCCCTCTCACCCTGCTTTCCATCGAGCCCGATACAGAAGCGGTGGTTGTGGAGATGGGGATGCGTGGCCCTGGGCAGATCGCCTCTTTGGTGAGGGTGGTGGAGCCGGATGTCGGGGTCATCACCAACATACATCCAGTTCACCTTGAGCTTCTGGGAACGCTTGAGCATGTGGCTCAAGCAAAGGCTGAGCTTGTTCAGGGA
>JAAYCW010000100.1 GCA_012729575.1 Actinomycetota bacterium
AGGAGCCGGCGAAGGGACTTGAACCCCCAACCTGCTGATTACAAATCAGCTGCTCTACCATTGAGCTACACCGGCCCGAGATGCGGCTCCCCCCTGGTCCGCGACAACACGCTCGGGGAGAGGTCACCAGATTCTACCGCGTCCACATCGATCTGGGAGTCGACCAGGCGAAGCGCCCGGGCATGCCCGCCTCATGACGGTGCAGCCCTAAGGACTTACAGCAGCACCCGCCGGCTCTCCAGATGGAGCGTCACTTTGCGTTTGACGCGTTGCAGGGCGTTATCCACCGTCTTGGTGTCGTGGCCGATCTGGGCGGCGATGGCTTCGTAGGAGTTCCCCTCCAGGTAGTACTTCAACACCAGCGATTCGAGCGGGCTGAGCAACCTGAGCAGACACTCGGTGAGACTGCCCACCTCCTCCGAGCTGATCACCTGCTGCACCGGATCGCTGGTCCGCCCCGAGGGCAGGACATCGGCCAGGGTGCGGCTGTCGAAGTCGGCGCTGGAAGGTGAATGACTGAAGCTCACGTACGTGTTGAGCGGCACGTGCTTCTGCCGGGAGGCTGTCTTTATGGCGGTGATTATCTGGCGCGTGACGCACAGCTCGGCGAAGCTGCGGAAGGTGGTGCTGCGATCACTCTCGTAGTCACGGATAGCCTTGTAGAGACCTATGTTGCCCTCTTGGATGAGATCGTCTCCGTCACCGCCGGCCAGGAAGTACGAATTGGCCTTCATACGGACGAATTGACGGTACCGGGTCCAGATACACTTGAACGCGTCGGGGTCACCGGTCTTGGCAAGTGCGACCAGCTCCTCGTCGCTTGTCTCGGCTGCTGGCCTGTCGGGAGCCTTTCTGGCAAATGCCGTGCTCTCCATCCCTCATCCCTCTCGCCTCGCGGTTGCGGGTCAAGCATCGGATCCGCGCTCCGGATGGTCTCCCCCTACGGACGGCGCCGCCAACTCGTCTCGGAGCGCCTTCAACTTGCCCACCGTGGCCGGGTCGATCCTCTCTTCGATCCGATGACCCATTGTAATGCAATTCTGACGATTTGCAATCCTTTTTGTGTGTTCTTGCAAATCCCCGACGAATTGGCGCGAGGAACGCCGGATGACATTGGGCCGGAATACGGTCTTCTGGAGCTGGTAGTCCGACGACACGGCTACGACGTTTTCCCCTGTACTTATGGCATAAACCTCCCGCTCGATGATGCTGTCCGCCGAGCGCGAGAAGGACCCGAAGTAGACCTCAACATTGCTGGTTGCACTCTCTGATTTCTGCAACATCTGACTGTGAGAATCAAACACCACGATGGCCCTGTCGGGGGTGCCCCCCATGAAGCTGGCTATGCGATCGATCAGGCGCGCCCGCTCCTCTTCCAGATCGAGCACACCCTCATGGCCCAGAAGTTCGTGGAGTACGTTGTAACCATCGATGAGGTAGACGGTCATGTGCGGATCGCCTTCCCCCGGAGCGGGTCAAATCCTTTCGCCGTTCGTGGTCCGCTGCCGTATAGCCTCGTACGTGAGAATCCCGGCAGAAACGCTCACGTTCAGCGATTCCACCCTCCCCACCAGGGGCAAGGCCACCAGCACGTCGCACAGCGATGCCACGCGCCGTCCCAGGCCCTCCCCCTCCGAACCCAACACGAAGCAGGTGGGATAGGTGTAATCCTGCGCGGTGTAGGGACTGTCCGCGTCGGCCGCAGCTCCGTAGATCCAGAAGCCGGCTTCCTTGGCGTTGGCCAGGAAGTCAGAGAGATTCCGCACCATACCGACAGCGGCATGTTCGGTGGCTCCGGCTGAGGCTTTGACCACGGCCCCGGTCACCTCGGCGGCTCGATGCCGGGGGATGAGCACCCCGGCTCCGGCGGCCTCAGCCGTACGGATTATGGCTCCCAGATTGTGCGGATCCTGCACCTCGTCCAGCGCGATCAGCAAGGTGTGGCCCCGGAGTATCTCGTCCTGATCCAGATAGGGGTACGGATCGACCACGGCAGCGATACCCTGATGATCGGGAGTGTTCAACCGCGCCGTCAGCTCTCCTGACGAGACCCGGTCTATCGGGGGCATGACCCCTTGCACGGCCGACCACCAGCCCCGAACGCTGCCCTCCAGCTCATCGCCGGCCTCCCCAGTCGCCACCAGGATGACGTGCACCTGCCTGCGGCCCCGCAGCGCCTCGCGCACGGGATTACGTCCGTAGATAAGGTCGACACCGGGGCTGAGGTCATCGTACAGCTCGTATTCGTCTGAATACGGGCGGCGCGGCAACGGCCGGACGGAACCGACGTGTGCTCCGCCCTGCAGGAGGCGATGCCCGCCTCCCTTGCTTGAGCTTCTACTTGGCTGCGACGACTTTGAACCCACCTGGCACATCCCTCACTTCGTAGCCCCGCTCGCTGATAGCGGCGCGTAGTTCGTCGGCTCGCGTGAAATCTCGGGCGGCCCGGCACTTCTGCCGCTCTTCAGCCATGGCGATGATGTCAACCGGTATGTCGCCCCCACTTCCGGCGACCGCATCCAGCCCAAGAACGTGCACCATCTCCCCCATCTTCGCGCGTACCTGGGTGGCCGTGTCCGCGTCTACCTCGCCTGCCGCCAGAGCAGCGTTCGCTTCCCTGGCCAGACCGAAGATCTCAGCCAGAGCCGCAGCCGTGTTCAGATCGTCGGCCATGGCGTCGGCAAAGGCCCTCTCTCTCGCCGTGACCCGCTCCAGCAAAGCAACGGCCGTTGTGGCGCCCGTCTTCTCGTCCGGCGCGGCGCCACCGCCTGCCTCGACCCGGTCGGCCAGTGCCGCGAAGACGTTGCGCAGGCGGTTGACCTGCTGCTCCGCCTCCTCCAACACCTCGGTGTTCAATTCCATGGGACTGCGGTAGTGGCTGCCCAGGAACACCATCACCAGGGCCTCCGGCCGGTACCTGTCTAAGATCTCCCGCAGAGTGAGGATGTTGCCTAGACTCTTCGACATCTTCTCGTCACCCAGGTTGAGCATCCCGTTGTGCATCCAGAACCGTACGAACGGGGCACCCAACGCGCCTTCGGCCTGGGCGATCTCGTTCTCGTGATGGGGGAAGATCAGATCGCGGCCTCCACCATGGATATCGAACCCTTTTCCCAGGTACTTGATACTCATAGCCGAACACTCGATATGCCACCCGGGCCGACCCGCCCCCCAGGGACTATCCCACGAAGGCTCCCCCGGTTTCGCCCCCTTCCACAGAGCGAAGTCCAGCGGATCGGCCTTGTCTTCACCCACTCCTACCCGAGCCCCGTGGCGCATCTCCGCCACCTGCTGTTTGGAGAGCTTCCCGTAGTCTGCGAACCCGCCCACCTTGAAGTAAACGTCGAGGCCGGACTGATAGGCATGGCCGCTCTCGATGAGCTTCTCGATCAAATCGATGATCTCTCGGATATGCTCGGTGGCGAGCGGCTCCACATCGGGACGTCCCAGCCCCAGCCTGTCGGTATCGTCTCGGTAAGCCTGGGCGAACTCGGCCCCCACCTCGGCTGCGGAACGACCCTCGGCGTTGGCCTTCTGGATGATCTTGTCGTCGACGTCGGTTATGTTCTCCACCAATGTCACCCGGTAGCCCAGGGATTCGAAGTACCGTTTGGCCACCATGGAGACCACATACGGACGCGCGTTCCCAACGTGCACGTAGTTGTAGACCGTGGGCCCGCAGAAGTACATGGTCACATGGCCCTCATCCCGAGGAACGAACTCCTTCTTCTCTTGGCTCAATGAGTCGTACAAACGCACTATCGGTCGTCTCCTTGTATGTTCTCGGGCGATTCCCCGGCTCCTCGGCCGGACGCCTTCACTCGCGGCCGGCGGCGAACGCCGACGCCGCCTCCAGGCGGGCGAGGATGGTCGACTTCCCCAAACCCCCGACCAGATAGAACAGTTCGGGACCTTCCTCGCGGCCGCTCAGCGCCACCCGCAGGGGATGATAGACCGCTTTGCCCTTCACGCCCTGCTCCTTCGCCGCGTCGACCACCCGGTGAAGAAGTTCCTTCGCCTCTCCCGAGGAGAGATACTCTCCCGGCATGTCCGCGAACACCTCCCGGGCGATCTCGAACACAACTCCTGTGGCCGGAGCCCGCAGACTCTCGACGCAGGGGCAGGCCGTGGGGTCAACCTCTTCCACGAAGACGCTCACGTATCGCGGAGCATCGCCGAGCACGACCAGGTTCGCCTGCACCGCCTCGCTGACCACCTCCCGACGAGCCGGATCCAGTTCTATGCCGGCCTGCTGCAGGTACGGAGCTATCAGTTCATACAGGTCCGCGGACGCCAGTTCGCGGATGTAGAGACCGTTCAACCAACTCAGTTTGTGCACGTCGAATATGGCCGGGCTCTTAGAGACCCGGCTCAGGTCGAACTCATCGATAAGTTCGTCCAGCGAGAACTTCTCGCGTTCGTCGGCCGGATGCCAGCTCAGCAGGGCCAGGTAGTTGACCATGGCGGCCGGCAGATATCCCAGGGCCTTGAAATCGCCTATGGAAGTGGCGCCGTGACGCTTGGAGAGCTTGCTCCCGTCGGGGGCGAGGATAAGGGAATGATGCCCGTACCGGGGCGCGGGCCTGCCCAGAGCCTCGAACAGCATCAACTGCCGCGCCGTGTTGGTGACATGATCCTCACCTCGGATCACATGGGTGATCCCCATCCCCGCGTCGTCCACCACGACGGCGAAGTTGTACGAGTAGCCGCCGTCGGTTCGCTTGATGATGAAGTCCCCGATCACGTCCGACGAGAAGGTTATGGGCCCGTGGATCAGGTCCTCAAAAGTCACTTCGCCGTCCGGGACCCGAAACCGGATGGCCGCCTGCTCTCCCGCCGCCAGACGCGCCTCCACCTCGGCAGGAGTCAGCGAGAGGCAGGTACGATCGTACTTGGGCATCTCGCCTCGGGCCAGTTGCTGCTCCTTGCGCTCGTCGAGACGCTCCTGCGGGCAGAAGCAGGGGTACGCCCATCCCTCGGCCAACAACTTCTGCACGGCCTCCTCGTAGAGATGGGCCCTCTCGCTCTGCCGGTAGGGGCCGTGATCTCCCCCCACATCCGGGCCTTCATCGGCTCGCAACCCCAGCCAAGCCAGATCGCTGATTATGCTGGCGTCGTGCTCGCTGGTGGATCGCTTCAGGTCGGTGTCTTCTATGCGGAGCACCATCATCCCTCCGCAATGGCGGGCATAGAGGAAGTTGTATAGGGCGGTGCGGGCGCTCCCCACATGCAGCGACCCCGTCGGGCTGGGAGCAAAACGTACGCGCACGTCGTTCACATTCATAGTCTCTCTTCCGGTCTTTGCCGCAGACCGACCCGCGCTTGCCCTTCCGGCTGCCCGGCCGGCCGCTCCTCGACCGCAGCCCGTTGGATAAGAGCCACGGCCTGGGCGCCAATACCTTCACCCCGTCCGGTGAACCCCAGGCCCTCGGTGGTGGTGCCCCGCAGAGACACGCGCTTTACGTCCACTCCCATCGCCTCTGCCAGACGTCCCAGCATGGCTTCTCGATGCGGGGCGATCCGCGGCTCCTCGCAAATCACTACAGCGTCCACATTCACGAGCGCCCAACCATTCTCATCGAGCAGGCGAGCCACTGAAGCCAGCAGGACCATGCTATCCGCCCCGGCGAAGCCGGGATCCGTGTCGGGAAACACCCGGCCTATATCATCCATGCCCGCGGCTCCAAGCAGAGCGTCCATGATAGCGTGCGCAAGCACGTCCGCGTCGCTGTGACCCAACAACCCATCCCTCTCCCGCAACCGGACACCACCCAGGACCAGGGCCCGGTCCGGCGCGAAACGGTGAACGTCGAACCCGGTCCCTAGGCGCAGCGAATCGGTACCTACCCTCACCGCCGGCGCTCCGCAAGGATCTGCTCGGCATGACGCAGATCCACTCGGTCGGTGACCTTGAAGTTCTCAGGCGAGCCCTCCACAACAGCCACCCGGCCTCCACGTGCCTCCACCAGCGCGGCATCGTCAGTAGCTGTCTGGAGCGTCTCATCGGGTACGTCATAGGCGTCCAGCAAAACCTGCCACCTGAAGATCTGAGGAGTCTGCGCCCGCCACAGGGTGCCTCTGTCCGGAGTCCCGACAATCAGGCCGGAGTCGTCCACGATCTTCATGGTGTCGGCGCTGGGCACCGCAAGAACAACGCCGTCGAGCGACGGATCCGTGTCCAGCGCAGCCACCGCCCGGGATAGCTCTTCGCAGGTCACCAAGGGACGGGCTGCATCGTGCACGCCGATGAGATCCCAGGCGCCCAGCTCGGTGAGGGCCCGCAGACCGTTGCGCACCGAAAGCGCTCGCTTCTCGGCCCCAGGGGTCACTTTGGCCACCTTCTCGATGCGCTCCAACCTTATCTCATCCTCGCAATACTCAACATCGGGATCGTTCACCACTACTACCAGGGTATCCACTCTCGAACAGCTGCTCAGCGTGTAGAGGGTGCGCTGCACCATGGGGATACCCAGCAACGGCACATATTGTTTGGGCAGCGCAGAATCCAGCCGCACACCATAACCGGCCGCGGCTACCACCAGAGCCAAGCTCAATCGAGAGCCTTCCACGTTAACTCCTTCTAGGAAACCAGCCGGGTGAAGACCATCTTACCCGACGGGTTCTGCAGGACCGAGGTCACCTCCACGTCCACCTCATCACCTACCCGGCTGCGCCCACCCTCGATCACCACCATAGTACCGTCGTCCAGATACGCCACTCCCTGCGCCGCCTCCTTGCCCTCACGCAGCACCCTAACCCGCAAGGTCTCACCCGGCAGCACGCTTGCCTTGAGGGAATTCGCCAGATCGTTGATATTGAGTACCTCGACCCCTTGGATCTGAGATACCTTGTCGAGGTTGTAATCGGTAGTGAGGATGCAGGCCTTCATCTCCTTAGCCAGTTTGATGAGCTTGGCATCCACCTCCCCTAGGTTGGGGAAATCGCGCTCGATGATCGTGAGGCGGCCGCCGTCCTCCTGCAGGCTGCGTATCGTGTCGAGTCCCCGCCTGCCCCGTGCCCTCTTCCCCGGCTCCCCCGAGTCGGCGATGGACTGAAGTTCCTCGAGCACGAACGCAGGAACGACCAGGTCACCTTCGATGAATCCTTTGGTGGCGGCCGCCGCGACGCGGCCGTCGATGATTGCCGAGGTGTCGAGCAGCTTCGGCTTGATGAACTGCTTGGCCCCGGGCTGCTGAAGCAACCCCTTGAAACCCAGGACCCGAGCCAGGTCGGTGTGACGCTTGAAACCCAGATATGCGAACAGATACCCGCTGACGGCGAACAGCAGAGGCAGGAGATACAGCCCGACCACGGGAAGATTCTTGACCGACAGACTGCCCAGAGCGGCTATGGCCAGGCCGACGAACAGACCGATACTGGTGAAGATGAGCCCGCTGGCGGTCACGGTCGAGCCGGCTCGGTCGAGTGCCCGGCCCAGTTTGGCCACAGCCTTGCCCAGCAGATGGCCTATCACAGCCCCCACTGCGACGCCGGCGACTACGCAGGCCGCCACCAGCAGTCCGTAGCCGACCGCCCCCAGGCCGGCTGCCGGCAGATATCGGATGCCTACCTCATAGAAGACGACCCCCCCGACGAGGGCCATCAGCAGGCGTATCGCGAATGCCATCAGGTCGCCACCCATCAACTCACGCATCGTGGCCGCGTACAGATCTCGGCCAGTATGCCGTCCAAGAGGCACGAGGCCTCCTCTTCGGCTATGTGCTTGGCGCACATGAGTTCGGAGGCAAGGATGCGCTTGACCTTACCGAACATCTGCTTCTCGCCCGTCGACAGACCCTTCTCATGGTCTCGTAGGGCGAGGTTGCGCACCACATCGGCTATCTCCAAGACATCACCGGTCTTTATCTTGTCCCGGTTGTGCTTGACCCGCCGGTTCCAATCCTTGGGCATCCCGGTGGGATCGTCCTTTAAGACACCGATCACCTCTTCCACCTCAGGCTCGGAGATGACCCGACGTATGCCCGCTTTGTCGGCCCCATCCACGGGCACCATGATGCTCATATCGTTGTGAAGGATCCGAATACTGTAATAAGGGCGAGAAATCCCCTGGAACTCCTGCTCCACCATATCGACGATCACTCCGGCTCCGTGATGGGGATAGACCACGGTGTCACCCTTTTTGAACATCAACTGCACCGCTCCCGCGTATCGACGTCGCGCAGTCGCGCCAACCCATCTCTGATGTCGCGCGCTCGATACTCACCCACGCCTTCCACTGCTGCCAACTCCTCCGCCGGCGCATCGATCACCGCATTCAGAGTGCAGAAACGACCGATGACGTTGCCAATTACATAATCGCTCAACCGGGGGAGCTTGCGCAGCATACGGAATCCGCGAGGGCTCACCTGCTGCTCGAGGAAGTTCACCTCCGGCGGGTACCCGAGGATCTCCCCTATCCTGTTCATCGAGATCAACTCGTCCGAGGGCAGAGCGATGATTGCTTTGCGCACCTCCTCCACCCTCTCGGGGCTCGGGTCAGGCAGATAATCCCGCAGAACCGCAGCTCTATCCTCTTTGACGCCATATACGAGTTCTTCCCGTTGCAGCTCCACCAACCGGCCTTCGTTACCCAACTCAAGCACATAGCGGTCAATCAAGGTGGAGAGCGACATGACCATCTCCGCGCGCTGGAGGTAGGTGGTCACGTCCAGCAAAGTCACCCGATCTTGGAACTCGAGTTCAGTGAGACTGCCCGCCACTTGGTTCAGACGGTTCCGGAACCTCTCCAGCGTCTGCAGGGCTTGATCGGCCTTATCCAGCATCGTGCGGATGGGATCCATGATGTAACGGACGTCGCCCACGTACACCGTGACCACATCACGAGCGGCCGAGATGGAAATGGCGAGTACGCCCAGTTGTCTAGCCACCCGTTCGGCCGTGCGGTGCCGAGTACCGGTCTCCTGGGAATCGATGTTGGAGTCGGGCATCAACTGCACGTTGGCATGGAGGATGTGCGTGCCGCTGCAGTCAAGGAGAATGGCGCCGTCCATCTTAGCCAGTTCGTACAAGATCATGGGCCGAAGAGCCACATCAATGTCGATACCGCCGGAGATGAGCGGTTTGATCCGCTCTTCGTCGGCAAATACCAGTAGAGCTCCGGTACGAGCCCTCACGATGTTGTCGATCGCCTGTCTGAGCAGGGTGCCCGGAGCGATCCTCTTCAAGGCTTCAACGAGTCGTTCGTCCGTGACGCCGGCCAGTCTATCCACGCTAGCTCCTCGGTGTCGCATACTTCACGGCCTGGGCTATGTCGGCCACCGCTTCCAAGCGTAGCCCAGACGCTACCGTCCCCCCTTTGGCGAATTCCTCGGCATTCCGCCCTGGTACCAGGATGTGAGGGAAACCCCGTCGGGCCAATTCCTGGATACGCTTGTCTCCTTGAAGAACATAGCGCACCTTGCCCGTGAGGCTCACCTCGCCGAAAGCAACCACGCCCCTTCCGTCGGCCCCGTCCTGCCAGGCCGACGCGATCGCCAGCGCCACCGCCAGGTCGGCGGCAGGATCCTCCAATACAAGTCCACCCGCTACGTTAACAAAAATGTCACATTTGAACAGTGGGAGCCGGGCACGGCGGTTCAAAACGGCCACAATCATAGCCAGACGGTTACGGTCGACCCCCCGCGCGACCCGCTGGGGCATGGGCATGTTGCTGGTGGCGACCAGGGCCTGCACCTCGGCCAACAGACAACGGGTCCCTTCCAGCACCGGCACTACGACCGAGCCGGAACGGAGGTCTCCTTCCTCCAAGAACACCGACGCCGGATCCGGGACTTCCTCCAGGCCCCGCTCGGCCATCTGAAAGACCCCCACCTCGTTCGTCGAGCCAAATCGATTCTTCACCGCCCGCAGTATGCGGAAAGGCTGCGCGCGCTCCCCTTCGAACGAGAGCACAGCGTCGACCATGTGCTCCAACACCCGTGGCCCCGCCAGTTCCCCATCTTTGGTCACGTGGCCCACCAAGACCAGGGCGATGTTATTGTCCTTGGCCACCCGCAGGAGCTGGGCGGTCGCGTCCCGTATCTGAGCCACAGATCCAGGAACGGAGCCCACCTCACTTGACCACAGAGTCTGAACCGAATCGACAACACAGACGCTCGGCCTGATCTCCTCCAAGGACGCCACCACGGCCTCAGTCTGTGTCTGCGTGACAAGCCGCAGGCGGCTGCCTTCTCCTCCCAAACGGACGCTGCGCAGCTTGACTTGGGCGGCCGACTCCTCCCCCGAGACGAGGATGGCCGGGATATCACGCCTCTCCACATCTAAGAGGGCCTGTAGGAGCAGGGTACTCTTGCCTATGCCGGGTTCGCCCCCGACGAGCACTACCGATCCGGGTACCAACCCTCCGCCGAGGACCCGGTCGAACTCGGCCAAGCCGCTACTCACACGGGCCTGGGCACCCAGATCCACGTCGCTGAGACGGAGGGGGGCGGGCGCCGCCGCGGGCGCCCGCCCCCCTCCGGGTCCGGACCGAACTGGTGCAGCCTCCTCGGTGATGGTGTTCCACTGCCCGCAACCGGGGCAACGTCCCAGCCACTTGGGAGAGACGTATCCACACTCCCGGCAGATGAAGGAGTTCTTACGCATCGTCCGTGCCTATGTCGGTATGCCGGCTGAGCGCCCTTCCAAAACGTACTCGTCTGCGGCGCGCCACCGGCAGTCCCCGGATGCGCGCCTAGGAGGTCTCGTCGGCCACGAGCACCTCGGGCGCGCCTGTGAGGACCTCGTCTATGACCAGATGGTCGTCCTCTCGTTCCAACACGACCGTACTACCCCGCGGGAACTTGCCGGACAGCACCTCTTCAGCCAGCAGGTCCTCGACATGCCGCTGGATGGCCCGACGGAGCGGGCGCGCCCCCATAGTGGGATCGTACCCGATCTCGACCAGCAACTCCTTGGCCTTAGCCGTGAGGGCCACACCGATATCGCGGTCTTTCAACTGCTCTTCCACCCGCGACATCATGAGGCCGACGATGTCGGCGATCTCTTCCCTCGACAGTTTCCGGAAGACGATGACCTCATCAACCCTGTTCAGAAACTCGGGTCTGAAGACCGTCTTGAGTTCCGCGGTCACCCGGGTCTTCATCTCCTCGTACTCAAGGCCGCCCTCCACCACCGGTTCACCGAAGCCCAGCACCTGCCCCTTGGAGATGGTGTTGGCGCCGATGTTCGACGTCATGATGATGATGGCGTTGCGGAAGTCGACCGTGCGACCCTGCGCGTCGGTCAACCTGCCGTCCTCGAGTATCTGAAGCAGGATGTTGAACACGTCGGGATGAGCCTTCTCGATCTCATCGAGAAGCACCACCGAGTAGGGCCTACGCCGCACCTGTTCGGTCAGCTGACCGCCTTCGTCGTATCCCACATAGCCGGGCGGGGAGCCGACCAAACGACTGACCGCGTGTTTCTCCATGAACTCCGACATATCCACCTGAATGAGTGCCGTCTCGTCCCCGAACAAGAACTCTGCGAGCGTGCGGGCCAGTTCAGTCTTGCCCACGCCGGACGGACCCAGGAAGATGAACGAGCCCGCAGGACGGTGCGGGTCCTTGAGGCCCGCGCGCGAGCGACGTATGGCCCGGGACACGGCCTTGACCGGCTCGTCCTGGCCTACGACCCGCTGGTGCAGCGCCTCTTCCATGCGAAGCAGGCGGTGCGTCTCGGCTTCAGTAAGCTTGGTCACCGGGATACCGGTCCACATAGCCGTGATCTCGGCGATCTCGTCTTCACCTATGGAGATCTCGGCCGCCTCATCCGACTCCCGCCACTTATCCTCCAACTCGCGCCGCCGGGTGAGCAACTTGCGCTCCCGGTCGCGTAGAGAGGCCGCCTTCTCAAAATCCTGAACCTCGATGGCGCCCTCTTTCTCGCGCCTGACCTCCAGGATGGCGTCTTCCACTTCGCGGAGGTCGGGGGATGAGCACATGTTCTGAATGCGCTTGCGCGACGCCGCTTCATCCACCAGGTCGATGGCTTTGTCGGGAAGGAAACGGTCGCTTATGTAACGGTCGGCCAGATAAGCTGCCGCTTCGAGAGCTTCGTCGGTGATACGTACCTTGTGGTGGGCCTCGTAGCGCTCCCGCAACCCGGCCAGGATCCTCTGCGTCTCCTGGACCCCTGGTTCCTTGACCAGGATCTGCTGGAAGCGTCGCTCGAGCGCCGCGTCCTTGGCCAGATGTTTGCGGTACTCATCCAAGGTAGTAGCCCCGATGGTCTGCAACTCACCCCGTGCCAGCGCCGGCTTCAGAATCGAAGCGGCGTCGATGGCTCCCTCAGCCGCTCCGGCACCCACGAGGTTATGGATCTCGTCGATGAACAGGATGATGTCACCTCGTTCGGTGATCTCCTTCATGACCTTCTTGAGCCGCTCCTCGAACTCGCCCCGGTACTTCGACCCTGCTACCAGCGCTCCCAGGTCGAGCGTATAGATCTGTTTGTCCTTAAGCAGGCCGGGAACATCGTTCTTGGCTATGCGCCGAGCCAGACCCTCGACCACCGCGGTCTTGCCTACCCCGGGTTCTCCGACGAGAACGGGGTTGTTCTTGGTGCGGCGCGAGAGTATCTGCATGACCCGCTCGATCTCCATCTCCCGCCCTATGACCGGATCGAGCTTGTCCTCTTCGGCATACTTGGTCAGATTACGCCCGAATTGATCGAGCACCTTGGAACTCTTGCGATCCTTGCCCTCGGCTGGGCCGGCGGCGGTCGCCCCCCGCGGCGCTCTCTTCGTCGGTGAAGACAGCATGCGCATGACTTCCTGGCGCACTCGGTCGGGATCGACGTCAAGATCGCTGAGGATGCGGGCTGCGACCCCTTCGCTCTCCCGGACCAACCCGAGCAGGATGTGCTCAGTGCCGATGTAGTTATGCCCCAGCGAGAGAGCCTCCCGCAGGGCCAGTTCCAGGACCTTCTTCGCCCGAGGCGTGAAGGGTATCTGCCCCTGGGATTCGTTATCGCCCTCGCCCACGATGCGCGACACATCCGACCGCACCTCGTCCAAGGCAACCTCCAAAGAACCCAGGACCCGGGCGGCCACTCCATCGGCCTCGCGCAGTAGGCCGAGCAACAGATGCTCCGTGCCTATGTAGTTATGCCGCAGGTTCCGGGCCTCTTCTTGGGCCAGGACTATCACCTGCCGGGCTCTCTCTGTAAATCGTTCAAACATCAATCCGTCTCCTAAACAAGCGCACCCGCACCTGCGAAGATCCCGCGTAGCAGCTGCGCCCTGCACTCGTCAATCTCGGGGCTCTGTAAACAGCCAATCTTCCCGTCCATATAATCGACTACGATATGCGCGGGCTGAAGCCTGCTCATCAACCCAAACGCAGATTCTGCGGCCATGCCCGGAGCCTCCACCAAACCAAGGTCCACGCCCACCTGAACGGCGGATACGAGGTTGACCGCCTCGGGGAACGACACCGTCCACGCATGCTGCCCCACTCCAAGCGCCCGACCGATCTGATCGCGGGTCTGAAGTGGGTTCTCTCTAAGCAACATCTTGCGGATCGAACGCTCCTTCTCCACTATTCCATGACAAATACTGCTGATTTGCTGGATGATTTCATTCTCAGACTTACCCTGACTCCCCAGATTGGAAACCTGGACCATGCCACCTGCCCCTGTCCAAAGCGGGACCAAGGCCAGCCCTTTGCCGGCCAGTTCCAGCGCCGTTCCTGCAAGACGCCCGGTGAGGGCCATGGCGGGAAGGTGCAGCGTGGCGTACGCCCGCATTCCACTACCGGCCTGGCGGGGCCGCGCGCTCAGATATCCCCAGCGCGGATCGAAGGCATAAGAGAACATCGCCTCCAGATGGTCGTCCAACCGGCTGAGGAGAGACCATAGTGCGGGCAACTGACTGCCGCCCCTAAAGCCCAGAAGGCGGAGATGGTCGGCACCGTTGATCTCCAACGATGCCTCGCCCTCCCCGTACACCGCGAACCCGCGCCCCACCCCCGGTCGTTCGGCGAAGACCGGGGTCATGAGGCCGCGTTCGACCAGGCGATCGATCTCCACTCTCGCCAAGGCGTCAAGGTCGTAGACGTGCCACTCCCGATCCCAACCGGGACCTCCTAGAGTCTCCACGACCTCCGCCCTCAATTCCTCCAGGGCAGCGACGTCCTCGGCGTGCGGGAATCGCCTCCCCGACTCGTTGCGGGTAAGTCCGAGTCCCGAAGCTGTCAGGCCGGCAGAGTTCACTCCGGCTCCTCTTCAAGTCTCTCGCCCAACTCGGTCAGGCGGTCCCGGACTCCGGCGGCCTCTTCGAATCGCTCGCAGGCGACCAGCTCACGCAGCATCCGCTGCAAGCGCATGATCTCATGGCGCAGATTGTCCGTCTCCGGCCCCCTCTGGGGGATCTTCCCCGGATGCTCGACGGGCTCAGACTCGCCCGCTAGAGCGGACTCCAAGTACTCGGCGAATATCTGGTAGCACCTCGCGCACCCCACCAACCCCGATTCTTTCAAATCGGACAGAGTGGTACCGCATACGGCGCAGAAGAGCGCATCCTGATCGGAGGGCGCAGTCGGTTCGGTCTCATCATCAAGGTGGACCTGACCCTTGCTCAAGTCGCGCAGCACAGAAGGCACTGCCAACACCAGGGCAAGACCGTCGGTCTCTTCGGCGACGCTTTCCGCGCAGCCCGGGCAAAGATGAGTATGGCTCACCGTGCCGTCGACAACGCGCAGGAGATGCACGGTAGCCGGCTCATCACCGCACATCTCACAAATCGCTGAGCCGGTCAGATCTAGGTTCCAGTCGGGTGACTCTTCTGCAAACACCCGGTCCTCCTTAGGCGACAAACCGTGCCAACCGGCCTGCCTACCGGCACGAACGTACAGGAAACTCGGCGCGCGTCGTGCCGGGAAAGGGTCATTCGCTTACCGCATAGATTTTACCACAAGGGCCCCCGCCCCTCCGCTCGCTCCGCGTCCCGACAGCCCTCTGCGACCGCCGGGCCGCGCCCCTCGTAAGGACAGACGCACGCCAAGAACGGCGCGTTCCCCAGGCATCCTGAGAGGCAGATAGAGACAGAATGCGCGCCGGCCGGAAGGACCCCTAGGCCTGGGCACCGGCCGTATTGAAGTCGCTAGTGCTCCGGTCTGAGCTGCGGAAAGAGGATGACGTCTCGGATGGAATCGACTCCGAGCAGGAGCATGGCGAGCCGGTCGATGCCGATCCCGAGCCCGCCCGCGGGCGGCATGCCGTATTCCAGGGCCCGGAGGAAGTCCTCGTCGACGACGTGGGCCTCCTCATCGCCGGCCTCCCGGTTGCGGGCCTGCTCTTCGAAACGACGTCTTTGATCCATAGGATCATTGAGCTCGGAGAAGGCGTTACCCATCTCCCTGCCCGCGATGATCGCCTGGAATCTCTCGACTAGGAGCGAGTCGTCGGCACGGCTCTTGGAGAGGGGACTCAATTCAAGAGGATAATCGATGGCAAACGTGGGTTGCACGAGCGCAGGCCACACCACATGCTTAAGAGCCTTATCCACGAGCATGGCGAATGTGTCCCGATTCTCCACGTCTACCTTGCGCTCGCGCAGAACCTGCTTCGCCTGCTGCTGGTCTGCCCGCATCCCCTCCAAGGAAAGGTCCAGATACTCCCGCAGCAAGGAATCGACGGTCCGCCGCGGCCAGGGCGGTTTGAGATCGATCTTGGTCTCTCCCACCATGATCTCCGTCGAACCGGTGACCTCCTCGGACAAGGCGGGGATCATGTTCTCCACCAACTCCATGATGGCGTTGTAATCCACATACGCCCAGTAGAGCTCCATCATAGTGAACTCTGGGTTGTGGATCAGGGAGATTCCTTCGTTACGGAAGCTCTTGCCTATCTCGAAGATCCGGTCGAAACCGCCTACCAGCAGACGTTTGAGATATAGCTCGGGCGCGATGCGCATGTAAAGCTCGGTGTCCAGGGCATTGTGATGAGTCATGAAGGGTCGAGCCAGCGCCCCACCAGGTAGGGGCTGAAGGATCGGGGTCTCGACCTCCACGAATCCCAAGTCCTCTAGATAACGGCGCATACCGGAGACCAGCCTGCCTCGCCCCTGCAACTGCCGCGCCACCTCGGGGTTCGCTATCAGATCCACGTACCGTTGACGGTAGCGGGTCTCGCGATCGTGCAAACCGTGCCATTTCTCCGGCAACGGCCTGAGCGATTTGGTGAGGATGGTCCAGGACTCCACGAAGACGGTCAACTCACCCCGGCGGGTGCGGAACACGTGTCCCTCACACCCGATGATATCTCCCACGTTGAGACTCTTGAAGCGTCCGAAAGAGACCTCCCCGAGGGTGTCGATCTTCGCGTAGACCTGAAGATCGTCCCAGCCGTCGCGCAAGGTGAGGAACGCGGCCTTGCCGTGCTCCCTTCTCGACATCACTCGGCCCGCCACCCGGCAGCAGTGGGAATCCTCCGCCTTCTGATCTGTCTCTAGCCCGGCGTAGGTACGGGCGATCTCGCCCAGAGGCGTGCGACCGCGGAAACTGCGGGCGTACGGTTCAACACCGTCTTCGCGCAGCCGATCGATCTCGGCCAGCCTCTCGTGCCCCCATTCAGGCAGGCGTGGTTCGACTCCGTCGCCCCCATCCCGGCCATCGGAGGGCATGGAAGGATCCATCTACGACATCTTCCCGATGTCGAGTATCTCGTAATCGATGGCCCCCACAGGCACCGGCACGGTGACCTCGTCACCTACGCGCTTGCCCATGATGGCCTGTCCCACCGGAGACTCATTGGACACCCGCCGTTTCGTGGGATCGGCTTCCGCCGAACCCACCAGAGTGTAGATACGGACCTCACCGGAACCCTTGTCGCGCAGAGTGACCGTGCTACCCACGCACACTCTGTCGGTTTCGATCTCCGATTCTTTTATGACCCGCGCGCGGCGAAGCTTCTCCTGCAGTAGACTGATGCGGTGCTCAAGGAGTGCCTGCTCGTTCTTGGCGTCATCGTATTCGGAGTTCTCAGTGATGTCGCCGAATTCGCGAGCAGCACGAATCCGCTCCGCAACTTCCTCCCGCTTGATGGTCGAGAGGTGATTGACCTCATCTTGGAGTTCTTTGAGGCCCTGTTCCGTAAGGATCACTTCTTTTCGGGACACGAGTACCTTCCTTAGACGACTGCTGGGGTTACTGCGCCTGAAAGTAGCGGGGCATTATAGGTAAGAGGACTGGGGTTGTCAACGTCGGGGTCATCAGGTCCCCTCGACCCGCGGAACCAGACTACTCAGACGCGGTCCGACCCAACTCGTCCAGAGCTTCGTCCAACGCCCGGGCGTCGGGCAGGTTCCGCAACGTCTCAACGACCGAGGCAGCGACGCCTGAGGGGCGCAGATACCAACCCAGCAGCTTGCGCAGCCAGCGCGCCGCACGCTCCGATCCTCGCTCCTTCACCGCGCGGCCGAGCAGCAGGCGCACGTCGTCGATCACCGCAGGCAAGGCGGGACGGTCCGCCTCGACCCCCGCCAGCAGCTGTGTGACCAGCCACGGGTTCCCGGCCACCCCTCGAGCCACCATCACTGCGGCTGCGCCCGTGCTACGGACCACCTCAAGGGCCGACGCGACAGTGCTGATATCACCCGAGGCCATGATCGGGATATGCACGGCTTCGGCCACCGCGGCCGTGATCGAGTGGTCCGCCTTCCCCCGATAGTGCTCGCTCGCCGCCCGCGGATGCACGGTGATGCCGAGCACTCCCACACCCTCGAGGCGGGGGGCGAGTTCGACGGCCGTGCGTTCACCGGGTCTGAGTCCGGTCCGAAGCTTGACCGTCACCGGAATTCCCGCCTGCGCGGCCACCTGCACCACGGAGGCCGCCACGGCCACCGCCCGGTCGGGGTCCCCCAGGAGCGCCGACCCCGCACCGGTCTTAAGTACCTTGCGGACCGGGCAGCCCATGTTGATATCGATAAGGTCGGGGACCGCCGGGCGCGACAGAACCATCTCGGCCGCTCGGGCCATCACTTCGGGCGTGTCGCCGAACAGTTGAACGGCCAGCGGCCTCTCTTCGGGGGTGAAGTCCAGATACTCATCGGTCCGGACATTGCGGTAGATCAGCCCGTAGGAGCTTACCATCTCAGTGGTTGTCAGGCCGACGCCGTGGGCCTTCAGGTGCTGGCGATAGGCTCCCGAGGTGAGGCCGGCCATGGGAGCCAATACGACCCTATTGGGGATATCGACGCAACCGACCCGGAAGGGTCTCGCCAGCGTCCCGTCGGCAACCATGGCGGCCGTTATGGGTTGTTTCGCCTGTATATGATGCGGAGACCGTGAAGCGTGAGGAGCGGATCGAGCTTGTCCAAAGAGCGCGCATGGTCGAATATCAGTGGAGCCAGGCCTCCGGTCGCGACCGTCACCGCCTCAAGGCCCATCTCCTCCCGCATCTTCGCCACGATGCCGTCCACCTGACCGGCGAACCCGTAGATGACGCCCGCCTGCATCGACTGCATCGTGTTCTTCCCTATCACCGTGCCAGGATCGATCAGTTCGATCTTCATGAGCCTGGCCGCCCGCATGGTCAGCGCGTCCAACGAGATCTCTATGCCCGGAGCGATGGCATGACCGAGGTACTCGCCTGCGGCGGAAACGGCGCTGTAGGTGGTAGCCGTGCCGAAGTCGACCGCTATGCAGGGAGCTCCATACAACTCTTGAGCCGCAACAGCGTCCACGATCAGGTCGGGGCCCACCGAGCGGGGATCGTTGGTGAGGATGGGCATGCCCGTCTTCACTCCAGGGCCAATCACCAGAGCCTCCAGCCCGAACTTCCCAGCGGCCAGGACCGAGTACTCGGTGGATAACCGGGGAACACCGGAAGCCACCACCATGCCCGTGACCATGTCTCGCGAGAATCCGTCGAGGCGGAGTAAGGCATCGATCGTCACGGCCAACTCGTCACCGGTCTTGTCCCGCTCGGTGGCGAAGCGCCAGCTTGCCACCAACTCCGTCTCCGAGAAGAGCCCGAGATGGGTCTGGGTGTTACCCACGTCGATGACCAGAAGCACGGCTCCTCCCCTCAGTCTCCCACCGTGAGCGTCAAGCTCACATCCACCGGCGGGGCTCCCATGGTAAGGGCGCTTGTGGAGATGAGATCCACTCCCGTCTCCGCGACCGTCCGTACCGTGGCCAGCGAAACATTCCCAGAGGCTTCCAGCACCACATCGGGCTTCAGATCCCG
>JAAYCW010000009.1 GCA_012729575.1 Actinomycetota bacterium
GATGCGATGTAGGGCTTTCTGTGCATTGAAAAGGACCTGGCCTTTGGGTATCATCCGTGTTCGCCTCCGCGCGGGGTTTCGCGTGTGGGGGGGTGCCCGAGTGGCCAAAGGGAGCAGACTGTAAATCTGTCGGCGCAGCCTACGGAGGTTCAAATCCTCCCCCCCCCACCATCACGATGCACCCGCGGCCGGAGAAGCGGTCAGCGGCAGGCTGGCTCAATGGGCCTCCATAGCTCAGTTGGCAGAGCACTTCCATGGTAAGGAAGGGGTCTTCGGTTCAAATCCGAATGGGGGCTCCATGGTGGGGCGGCGTAGCTCAGTCGGTCAGAGCAGCGGAATCATAATCCGCGTGTCAGAGGTTCGAGTCCTCTCGCCGCTACCTCCGTTTGTGGTAGCATGCACGGGCGTTTAATGACTAGGAAGCGGTGAAGTAATGCGGGTACGGGTAACGATGGCTTGTCAGGAGTGCAAGCGCCGTAATTACAGCACTATGAAGAATAAGCGCAACGATCCGGAGCGGATCGAATTGCGCAAGTACTGTAAATGGTGCGATACGGTCACGCTCCATAAGGAGACCAAGTAGTCCGGTATCGGGATACGGGTAGGTGTAGGGCAGTAGCTCCAACGGTAGAGCGCCGGTCTCCAAAACCGGATGTTGGGGGTTCGAATCCCTCCTGCCCTGCTTCTATTCCCGCGATGATCTAAACGAGGCCATGGCAAAGACAGTGACTGACAAAACGGCGGGCAAGACCCAGGCCAAACAGGCCGGGGGTCTCAAGGGTGCGTTGTCGCGCTCCTCCTCCAAAGTGGCGGGTGCGCGTCCCACTTCGGCTCCTCGGGGTGCGGTAAGCGAGAAGCCTCACGGCCGGATCCGTACCTTCCTTCGCGAGGTGCGCATCGAGATGACCAAAGTCACCTGGCCGGCACGCAAGGAACTGCTGCAGGCTACGGCTGTCGTGGTCATCGCGGTGACCGTCGCCGCCGTCTACATCGGAGTCTTCGACTTCATCTGGAACACCATCGTACGCTCGGTCGGGTTGGGCTGATCCACGGACATGAGCAGTACATCGCCGGGAGTCTCTTTGTCAATGGATGCGAAGTGGTACGTCATCAATACGTACTCGGGTCACGAGAATAAGGCTCGTACGAACCTGGAGCACCGCATCCAGTCGATGAACCAGGTCCAGTACTTCGAAGAGATCGTCGTGCCCACCGAGCAGGTGGTGGAGACCAAGGGCGGGGAAAAGGTGCAGGTGGAAAAGCGCATCTTTCCCGGATATCTGCTGGTGAAGATGATCCTCACGGATGACTCGTGGTCTTTGGTGAAGAACACACCAGGTGTCACCGGCTTCGTGGGGTCGGAGAACAAGCCGACTCCGCTCATGCCGTCGGAGGTCGACCGCATCTTGCACACCACCACGGTGGAGAAGCCCAAAGCCAAGGCCGAGTTCGTGGTCGGCGACCAAGTGCGGGTTGTGAACGGCCCTCTCACCGACTTCACGGGCGAGGTGTCCGAGGTGAACATAGAGCAGAGCAAACTCAAGGTCATGGTATCCATCTTCGGCAGAGACACACCGACCGAGTTGGGCTTCGAGCAGGTCAAGAAGATCTAGCGCCTATCAGCAGCGCAGATCCACAAGAGAGAGACGGAGATTCAAGGTGGCTAAGAAGGTACGGGCGATAGTCAAGTTGCAGATCGTCGGGGGCAAAGCCAGCCCGGCTCCTCCCGTCGGCCCTGCTTTGGGTCAGCATGGCGTCAACATCATGGAGTTCTGCAAGGCGTACAATGCGGCCACCCAGGATCGCGTCGATCAGGTAGTTCCCGTGGAGTTGACGGTCTTCGAGGACCGCTCCTTCACGTTCATCCTGAAGACGGCGCCGGCGGCCGTCCTTATCCGAGAGGCGGCCGGCATAGCGAAGGGGAGTGGCAACCCCCGCAAGGAGAAGGTGGGGAAGATCACCAAGGAACAACTCCGCCGGATCGCCGAGGTGAAGATGCCCGATCTGAACGCGCATGATGTTGACGCGGCTATGAACATCCTGGCCGGCACTGCGCGCAGCATGGGAGTGACAGTCGTAGATTAATCCCGCAAAGCGGGTCTGAAGGTGGGAGGGCAGGGTGCCCGTCTGACCACCAGGAGGTGCCACCATGAGTAAGGATTCCAAGCGCTTCAAAGAGGCCAAGAAGGCTGTCGAGCCCGGCCGCACGTATACTCCTTTGGAAGCCGCGAATCTGCTGAAGGGTCTTGATACGGCCAGCTTCGACGAGACCGTCGAGGTCCACCTCAAACTGGGAGTCAATCCCCGCCACGCGGATCAGCAGGTGCGCGGCACTGTCATGCTCCCACACGGCACCGGCAAGACCGTCCGGGTGGCTGTTTTCGCGAAGGGCGAGAAGGCGACCGAAGCCGAAGCGGCGGGTGCCGATCTCGTAGGCGCCGAAGATCTGGCGGCTGAGGTCGAGGGGGGAATGCTCGACTTCGATGCGGCCATCGCCACTCCCGACATGATGGGGGTGGTGGGCAAGCTGGGTCGGGTATTGGGGCCGCGAGGGTTGATGCCCAATCCAAAGGCGGGCACGGTCACATTCGAAGTGGGTAAGGCCGTGACCGATATGAAGGGCGGCAAGGTCGAGTATCGAACCGACAAGTTCGGCGTGATCCACCTGATCGTGGGCAAGAAGTCCTTCAGCGCCGAGCAACTGGTGGCCAACTATGGCGAAGTGCTCGGGGAGATCATACGGGCCAAGCCGGCGGCTGCGAAAGGGAAGTACCTCCGTACTATCACCATGACGACCACCATGGGCCCGGGCGTTCCCTTGGACACATCGAAGACGCACGGTCTTGCGGAGGAGGAAACATAGTCGGGTGCAGTCTGCTATAATCCCGCCCGCAATCCGCCGGAGACAGCTGGTGCCGCCCAGGTGGCATAAGTGGTGAGGTATTTACCAGGCCGACCCGCCAGCCGAGGCAGAGTGAGACGCGCATAGCGGTTCGTAAGGACTTGTGAAGTCATCGTCCACCTCTGCTGTTGGAGGTGGACGATTCTTTTTGCGAAGGAGGTGACACAGTATGCCGAGAGAGGACAAGATCGAAGCGGTCAGGGAGATCGCCGCGGATCTTCAGTCTGCCAATGTCTATTACTTCGTCGACTATCGTGGTCTCACGTTTTCAGAGGCCACAGAACTACGAGCCCGTTTGGCCAAGGCCGATGCCAGCCTGAAGGTGGTGAAGAACACCTTAGCTAAGATCGCGGCCGCGGATGCGGGCGTGGAGGGATTGACCGAGCTCTTCCAGGGTCCGACGGCGATAGCCTACTGCCATGGTGATCCGGTGCAGGCGGCGAAGGCTTTGCAGGACTTCATCCGAGAGAAGAAGAAGGCCGCGATCCGTGGTGGCAAGTTGGACCGGTCGCTTCTGGATGCTGCAGATGTCGAGAAGCTGTCGACTTTGCCCAGCCGAGAGCAGCTCATTGCGCAGATGGTTGGGGCTATTGCCTCGCCGTTGACGGGCCTCGCCAACGTGCTGAATGGTCCTGTCAGGGGGCTGGTGGTTGCACTCGCTCAGATTCAGGAGCAGAAAGCCAACGCTGCCTGACGTGTTCGTACTCGCATGCAGAGAGAAGCTCCGCCTGCGGGCGCGAGCGACGTGAGGAACTTAAGAGATAAATGAGAGACAAGAGGGAATCTGAGAGTCGAAAGGAGTTGAGCTAAGGTGACCCCTGAACAGCTCATCGAAGAGATCAAGCAGATGACGGTGCTGGAACTATCCCAGTTGGTGAAGGCGCTGGAAGAGGAGTTCGGTGTTACGGCTGCGGCTCCGGTGGCGGTTGCGGCTGCACCGGCGGCCGGCGCTGCAGGCGCCGCTGCGGCGGAGGAAGAACAGACTGAGTTCGATGTGATACTCAAAGCCGCAGGTGAGAAGAAGATCAACGTTATCAAGGTAGTTCGGGCACTCACCGGCTTGGGCTTGAAAGAGGCCAAGGATCTGGTCGACGGCGCACCGAATCCGGTGAAGCAGGCTGTGCCGAAGGCTGAAGCCGAGGACGTCAAGAAGCAGTTGGAGGAAGCCGGCGCGGACGTCGAGGTCAAGTAGTCTGTAAGAGCCGCTGGGGCGGGCAGGCCGCGCCCCAGCTTGTTGTGGGCCCGACTCGGGCGGAATCCATCCGGGTTCTAACCGAGTCGGGCTTGTCGCGCATCCCTAGCAGTGATAGCATACAGGGTTGCGCGTTGTACCCCTGTGCAAAACCCTGGCATGCGAGGAGTGATCCCCTTTGGGCGAAAGGAAGACTCCCAGACCGCGAACATCTTTCTCCAACCTACCGCAGATTCTAGAAGTCCCCAACCTCATCCAGATCCAGACCAAGTCGTTCGAGTGGTTCAAGACCGAAGGCCTCAAAGAGACCATCCAGGACATCAACCCCATCGAGGACTACACGGGCAACTATGCCGTGGAGTTCGGGGATTATGAGTTTCACGAACCTGCGCTGACACTCAAAGAATGCCGGGACAAGGACCAGACGTATGCAGCGCCGTTGTTCATCACGGTGCGTTTCGTCAATCGTGAATCGGGAGAGATAAGAGAACAGAACGTCTTCATGGGCGACTTCCCCATGATGACCGAGCAGGGCACGTTCATCATCAACGGCACCGAGAGAGTCATAGTCACTCAGTTGGTGCGCTCTCCGGGTGCGTACGTGATGGCCGCCAAAGACCCCACGAAGCAGGTGCTGGTGGCAAATCTCATGCCGGCCCGCGGTTCGTGGCTGGAGTTCGAGATCGACAAGAGGGCGACCGTTTCTGTACGCATCGACCGGAAGCGGAAACTGCCCGCCACCGTCTTTTTACGTGCTCTGGCCGGGATAGATTCCGAACGGACCAAGGATGAGCCGGGTCTTCTCTCGCAGGGGACCGACGAGGAAATAATCGCTCTATTCGATGATAATCCCTTCATCAAGGCCACCCTGGAGAAAGACTCGGTCCGTTCTGTGGACGAGGCCCTGGTGGAGTTGTTCAAGAAGCAGCGTCCTGGCGAGCCTCCCACTCTTGAGGCCAGCCGCAATCTGCTCTGGAACATCTGCTTCGATCCCAAGCGCTACGATCTCACCAAAGTGGGCCGGCACAAGCTGAACGCCCGTCTGGGCCTCGAGACTGATCTCGACGTGCGCACTCTTACCAAGGCCGACATCATCGCTCTGGTCAAGGAACTGGTGGCAGTGCCGCTCGCCATCGACCATGAGCACCTTCTGGAAGAAGCCAAGGACTTGGCCGACGTGGCTCCCAGTCTGCCGTGGGATGAGGTGGCCAACAGGCTCGATGAGTATGAGCATTTCGGCAACCGGCGCCTGCGTATGGTGGGCGAACTGGTGCAGGAGGCCTTCAGAGTGGGGCTTTACCGGATGGAGCGCGTGGTGCGGGAGCGCATGACTACCGAAGATGTCGATACCATCACCCCACAGTCGATCATCAACATCCGGCCGGTGGTGGCCGCGCTCAAGGAGTTCTACGGGAGCTCCCAGCTATCGCAGTTCATGGACCAGACCAACTCGCTCGCGGGTCTCACCCATCGTCGGAGACTCTCCGCCCTGGGGGCCGGGGGGTTGACGAGGGAGCGGGCTCCCATCGAGGTCCGCGACGTGCATCCCACCCACTACGGGCGCATGTGCCCTATCGAGACGCCTGAAGGGCCGAACATCGGCCTCATCGGCTCTCTGTCCAGCTATGCCACGGTGAACCAGTTCGGTTTCATCCAGACCCCCTACTTGCGGGTAATGGGCGGCAAGGTGAGCAAGGAGATCGTCTGGCTCACGGCCTACGAGGAAGAGAAGTACACCATCGCCCAGGCGAACGCGTTGGTCGATCCTAAGACCAGGACCTTCGTGGAGGAGGCGGTCATGGCCCGGGCGCCGGGCGGCGAGTACGTGAGCGCACGGCGGGAAGACATCGACTTCATGGACGTGTCTCCGCAACAGATAGTGTCTGTGGCGACGGCTCTCGTGCCTTTCCTCGAACACAACGACGCCAACCGGGCCCTCATGGGTTCGAACATGCAACGTCAGGCGGTCCCGCTCCTGGAGGCCGAGGCGCCGCTCATCGGTACCGGAATGGAGTTCCGCGCCGCGGTCGATACGGGTGATGTCCTTCTGGCGAAGAAGGCGGGCAAGGTGCGGAGCGTGTCGGCGAACCGGATCCTCATGGAGACCGAGGACGGTGAAGTGGAATCCCACGACCTGCTCAAGTTTGAGCGCTCCAATCAGGGGACGTTCATACATCAGAAGCCGGTGGTCAAGGTGGGCGACACCGTCGCCCCAGGCGCGGTTCTGGCTGACGGAGCCTCCACCAAAGACGGAGAGCTGGCTCTCGGCCGCAACCTGCTGGTCGCCTTCATGAGCTGGGAAGGCTACAACTTCGAAGACTCCATCATCATCAGTGAACGGCTCGTCAAGGACGACGTTCTCACCTCGGTGCACATCGAGGAGTACGAGGTGGAGGCTCGCTCCACCAAGCTGGGCGATGAAGAGATCACCCGGGATATCCCCAACCGTTCCGAGGAATCTCTGGCCGACTTGGATGAGTACGGCATCGTGCGCATCGGGGCGGAGGTCTCATCCGGAGACCTCCTGGTGGGGAAGATCACCCCTAAGGGAGAGACCGAGCTTACGGCGGAGGAGAAACTCATCAGGGCCATCTTCAAGGAAAAAGCTCGGGAGGTGAGAGACACTTCGCTCAAGGTTCCACACGGCGAGAAGGGCGTGGTGATCGACGTCAAGGAGTTCTCCCGTGAGGCCGGCGACGACCTCTCCCCGGGCGTCAATCGTCTGGTACGGGTCTATGTGGCTAAGAAGCGCAAGATCGCCGAGGGCGATAAGCTGGCCGGCCGTCATGGCAACAAGGGCGTGATCTCCAAGATCGTGCCCGAAGAGGATATGCCCTTCCTGGAAGATGGCACACCGGTGGACATCATCCTCAACCCTCTGGGCGTGCCGTCGCGCATGAACATCGGCCAGGTCATGGAGACGCACCTGGGCTGGGCCGCTCATCACGGCTTCTACCAGCTGAAACGCAACAAGAAGAACCTGGAAGCGGATCCCCTGCTGGTGGGCGGGGAAGACCTCTCCCTCGAGCAGCAGCTCGACCTGGTCAAGAAGTACTACGACGTGGCGGACGACTCCACCGGCCAAGGTCCTGTCCCCATCGCTACCCCTGTGTTCGACGGGGCATCCCAGGAAGAGGTGGACGAGGCCCTGATGGGATGGGTTTTCGCCCATCGGACGGATGCCCCCGACCCGCTCAAGGTCAAGATGCCTATCAGCCTGGACAACAGCCCGGGGACCCGGGTGGCCGGCAAGGTGAAGCTCTACAACGGCCGCACGGGTGAGCCATATGATCAGAACATCACAGTCGGCTACATGTACATTCTGAAGTTGCACCATCTGGTCGACGACAAGATTCACGCCCGGTCTACCGGCCCCTATTCCCTGGTGACCCAGCAGCCGCTTGGTGGCAAGGCACAATTCGGCGGTCAGCGCTTCGGCGAGATGGAGGTGTGGGCGTTGGAGGCTTATGGCGCCGCCTACACCTTGCAGGAGATGCTCACCATCAAGTCTGACGACACGCAGGGACGGGTCAAGGCGTACGAAGCGATCGTCAAGGGCGAGAACATCGCTCGCCCGGGAGTGCCGGAATCGTTCAAGGTCCTGCTTAAGGAGATGCAGTCTCTGGCCCTCGACATCCAAGTTATAAGCGAGGAGGGCGGCTCCCTCGAGATAGCGGAGGAAGAGGACGATCTGCTCCGAGCCGCTGAGGAATTGGGGATCGATCTCAGTGCACGCTATCGGGCCGAAGAACGGGCTGAGGAAGCAGCCGCTGCCCTCACGCCCACTCACACGGGGTCGGAGTTGGACGAGCAGCCGGATGACGAGGAGGAAGCCGACGAGTTCGAAGGTGCGCCTGAGCTCGGGGCGTTCGGTATGGACGTGGACCCGGATTCTGACGACGTTCAACTCTCTCGCCTCGCCGACGACGTGGAATAGGAGCCTTCGGTGATTGACATAAATGAATTCGACGCCATCAGGATAGGCCTGGCCTCACCCGAACAGATTAGGGCCTGGTCGTCCGGCGAGGTCACTAAACCTGAGACCATCAACTACCGGACTCTCAAGCCGGAGAAGGACGGCCTCTTCTGCGAGCGCATCTTCGGTCCCACCAAGGACTGGGAGTGCTACTGCGGCAAGTACAAGCGCGTCCGCTACAAGGGCATCATCTGCGAGCGCTGTGGGGTGGAAGTCACCCGGGCCAAGGTCCGCCGCGAGCGCATGGGTCACATCGACCTAGCCGCGCCCGTGAGCCACATCTGGTACTTCAAGGGCGTGCCCAGCCGTATGGGATACTTGCTCGACATCTCGCCCAAACAGTTGGAGCGGGTCCTCTATTTCTCCGCCTCTATCGTCACCTTCGTAGACGACGAGAAGCGGCAGCGTGATATGGGCAAGCTCGAAGACCTGGTCCAGGCCGACATCGAGAACACCTTCGCCTCTCGAGACGAGCAGAAGGTCAAGATCATGGCCGAGCGCGACAAGCGGGTGGCGGTGCTGCTGGGCCATTCGACGCCTGACGAAGACGATGAGATCGCCTTGGGCTTCGACCGGACCCCTCTCTCCGAGTGGACTCAAGAGGAGATGGAGAAGAAAGCCGGGGAGCTCCGACTGGAAGCAGATACCCGCCTGCGCGACCTGGAGCGCTACGCCGACCAGCAGGCCGCCCGCCTGCGAGAGCTGTGGGCTCAGTTCAAGCAGATCAAGAAGGGTGAGATCATCACCGACGAAACGCTCTTTCGGGAGATGAAGGAGAAATACGGCAGTCCCTTCGGCTACGGCGTGTATTTCCGGGGCGGCATGGGGGCTGAGGCCATCCGCGAACTGCTCGCGGCTGTCGACCTGGAGACAGAGGCCAAGTCGCTGCGGGAGACCATCAAGACCTCAAAGGGCCAGAAGCTCTCTCGGGCGGTCAAGCGCCTCAAGGTAGTGGAAGGATTCCTGCGCTCCGACAACCGGCCGGAGTGGATGATCCTGCAATGCGTCCCGGTCATACCGCCGGAACTGCGTCCTATGGTGCAGCTCGACGGCGGACGTTTTGCCACCTCCGACCTCAACGATCTCTATCGCCGGGTCATCAACCGCAACAACCGTCTGAAGCGGCTGCTGGACCTGGGCGCACCGGAGATCATCGTAAATAATGAGAAGCGGATGCTGCAGGAGGCGGTCGACGCCCTCTTCGACAACGGTCGCCGGGGCCGGGCCGTCACCGGTCCGGGCAACCGCCCGCTCAAGTCTCTCTCCGACATGCTCAAAGGCAAGCAGGGCCGCTTCCGGCAGAACCTCCTGGGCAAACGCGTGGACTACTCCGGCCGCTCGGTCATCGTGGCCGGTCCGGAACTTAAGCTGCATCAGTGCGGCCTGCCCAAGACCATGGCGCTGGAGCTGTTCAAGCCTTTCGTCATGAGCCGCCTGGTGGAACGCAAGCAGGTGCAGAACATCAAGGCAGCCAAGAAGTTGGTGGAGAGCGAATTCCCGGAAGTATGGGATATCCTCGACGAGGTGATCTCGGAGCATCCGGTCATGCTGAACCGGGCTCCGACCCTGCACCGTTTGGGCATCCAGGCCTTTGAACCCGTGCTCATCGAGGGCAAGGCCATCCAGCTCCACCCGCTGGTCTGCACCGCCTTCAACGCGGACTTCGACGGCGACCAGATGGCCGTGCACCTGCCGCTCTCGGTGGAGGCGCAGGCCGAGGCCCGCATCCTCATGCTCTCCTCCAACAACATCCTCTCCCCGGCTCATGGCCGGCCCATCGCCGTGCCCACGCAGGACATGATATTGGGCTGCTACTATTTGACCTACACCCCCATCGAGGACCGGTATGGCCCCCTGGCCAAGATCGATCCCTTCGACACTGTGGCGCTTCAGGATCTTGAACCTAAGCCCAGGCCTTTCGGCAATGCTGCCGAGCTCGAGCACGCTTACTCTCAGAAGGAGATCGGTATCCAGGACCCCGTCCTCTTCCGGTGGAACCGGGGCCGGGTACTCACCACCGTAGGTCGTGCTCTGTTCAACTCGGCGGTGGCGACCGCACTCGAGGAGTATTTCGGCGAACAGTGGGAAGAGGCCGGGTCGGAGGGCACCATCCGCAAGGACGACTACGAGTTCCAGAACACCGTCTTCACCAAGAACGAGATGTCGAGTTTCGTGAGCGATCTGGTGGAGTACTACGGAGCTACCGCGGTGGCGCATCTCCTGGACGTTCTCAAGGATCTGGGCTTCCGTTACGCGAGTGTGGCCGGGGTAACCATCTCAAAGAACGATATCGTGGTACCGCCTGACAAGGAGGAGATCCTTCAGGGCTACGAGGAGCAGGTGCGGGAGTTGCAGGAGGGTTATCTCCAGGGCGGCCTCACCGATGCTGAACGTCGAGAGAAGGTGACCACTCTGTGGCAGGCGGCCACCGAAGAGGTGGGTCGGGCCATGGAGAAGAACTTCCGGCGTCTCAACCCGGTCTATATGATGGCCAACTCCGGAGCGAGGGGTTCTTTCAAACAGATCCGTCAGCTGGCCGGCATGCGCGGTCCTATCGTCTCCCCTAAGGGTGAGATCATAGAGCGGCCCATCAAGGCCAACTTTATGGAAGGTTTGGGCGTCCTCGAGTACTTCATCTCCACCCATGGCGCCCGCAAGGGTTTGGCCGATACGGCCTTGCGGACGGCCGACTCCGGGTATCTCACCCGGCGGCTGGTGGACGTGGCCCAAGAGGTGGTCATCCGCGAGCGCGACTGCGGCACCACCAAGTACATCGAGCTACCGCTGCGGAAGAGCGAACGTCTGAACGAGCTGCTCCTGGGCCGGGTCTTGGCCGTCGACGTGGCCGATCCCGAGACCGGTGAGGTGGTCTACGAGCGTAACGAGCTCCTCAACAAGCGCATGCTTCAGAGGCTCCTGTCGCTCTATCCCCTCGAGAAGCATGCCGACCTTAAGCTCAAAGTCCGTTCGGTGCTGGGCTGCCAGAGCGAGATAGGTGTCTGCCAGTACTGCTACGGCCGGTCGCTGGCAGCCAACGACCTAGTCGCCATCGGCGAGGCGGTTGGACACATCGCCGCGCAGTCTATCGGTGAGCCGGGCACCCAGCTCACCATGCGGACCTTCCACACGGGCGGTGTGGCTGGGGCCGACATCACCCACGGTCTGCCGCGCGTGGTGGAGCTGTTCGAAGCCCGCAAACCGAAAGGACAGGCCAAGATCAGTCAGTGCGCGGGGGTCATTCACATCGAAGAGACCGACAAGGCCAAGAAGGTCGTCATTCTCGATGACACCGGCGAGGAACTTCACAGTTACGCCATCAGCCGCCGGGCCGACCTCATGGTCGAAGAGGGTCAGCGCGTGGAAGCGGGTGACCAGCTCTATGGAGGCTCGCTCAATCCCCACGAGCTGCTGAAGTACCGGGGGGTCTTGGAAACCGCCCGCTACATCGTGGGTGAGGTCCAGAAGGTCTACCACTCCCAGGGAGTGCAGATCGATGACAAGCACGTGGAGCTCATCGTCCGACAGATGACCAAGAAGGTTCTGGTCGAGACTCCCGGAGATACCAGCTTCCTGCCTGGTCGCATGGTGGACAGGCTGGTCTTCGAGGAGGAGAACAGGCGGGTCGAGGAGGCGGGTGGCGAACCGGCCACGTGTGAGGAGATCATCCTCGGCATCACCAAGGCCTCATTGGCCACGGAAAGTTTCCTTTCGGCTGCCTCTTTCCAGGAGACCACCAAGGTGCTCACCGATGCTGCTCTGGAGGGCAAGGTCGATGACCTGAGGGGTCTTAAGGAGAACGTCATCATAGGTAAGCTGATCCCTGCCGCCACAGGTCTCCGCGCCTACCGCAACATCGATCTGGTCACTGCCGGTCTGCCTGCGGAGATGGATATCTTCGGCGACGTCATGGGAGGTCATCCTGAGGCAGGAATGGGCCTTACCCCCGAGCAACAGTGGGCGCAGCTCACCGGGTCCTCGCAGAATGCGGAGGCGTACAACACCTTGGTGGATGACCTCGATCTACCCACCTACGTCCATTCCGTTCTTAGCCGCGCGGGAGTGGAGCGGGTGAGTGACCTGTTGGCCTACAGCGTCAAGCAACTGATGGCTGTCCCCGGCTTGGGGCAGAAAAGTCTTGAGGAGATCCGCGCCCGGCTTGCCGAGAAGGGATGGGCCTTGAGTGGCGATGAGTTGGTTGATGAAGGAGATGAGGAACTGCTCGGCAGCGCGGATGGCCCTGCCGATGAGCCGGAGACGGCCTTGCTGGGAGATCTCAT
Organism: Actinomycetota bacterium; assembly: GCA_012729575.1. GTDB lineage: Bacteria > Actinomycetota > Thermoleophilia > RBG-16-64-13 > RBG-16-64-13 > RBG-16-64-13. Next base: position 12,348 of record JAAYCW010000009.1, read on the forward strand.
AGGAGAAGACTCCTAGGCACGGGCTTCGCAGCGCTTGCGGGGGCCTTCTTGCAGGCCCCCCGGCGCTTTGCTATACTTCGCGGCCGCTGCGCGGCGAGACGCGGGATATGCCTGTGCCTGCGCGGTGGCCGATGGACATCAGAGACAAGTAGACGAGGAGTTCGTGTGCCGACGATCAACCAGTTGATCCGCAAGGGCCGCCAGGCACAGTCCAAGAGGACCAAGACCCCGGCTCTAAAAGGCGCGCCACAGAAGCGTGGCGTGTGCACGCGTGTGTATACCACTACGCCCAAGAAGCCCAACTCGGCCCTGAGGAAGGTGGCACGCGTGCGGCTGGTCAATGGGATGGAAGTTACCGCTTACATCCCGGGGATAGGGCACAATCTGCAGGAGCACTCCGTGGTCCTTATCCGTGGTGGGCGTGTGAGGGACCTTCCAGGTGTGCGTTACAAGATCATCCGCGCAGCTCTCGACTCCGCCGGCGTGGCGAACCGCAAGCGGGGCCGCTCTAAGTACGGCGCCAAATTGGGCAAGTAGGACAGGAAGGCACTAGAGAAGCCATGTCAAGAAGAGTAAGAGCAGCGAAGCGGGATATCCAGCCCGACCCCGTCTACCGGAGCCGGTTGGTCACCCAGATCGTCAATCGTCTGATGTTGGACGGCAAGAAGTCTACCTCTGAACGCATCATGTACGATGCCATGAACATCCTGCGCGAGCGTACAGGCGGTGATCCTGCGGGTGTCTTGAAAGACGCGGTGGAGAATGTCCGGCCGGCTCTCGAGGTCCGCTCTCGCCGGGTCGGCGGGGCCAACTACCAGGTGCCGGTGGAAGTACCCACCCGGCGCTCGTACACGTTGGCGGTCCGCTGGATCGTCACGCACAGCCGTGACCGTCGTGAGCACACGATGGCCGAGCGGTTGGCCGGAGAACTCCTGGACGGCTACAACCGGACCGGCGTCACCATGAAGAAGAAGGAAGACCTACTGCGTATGGCTGAGGCCAACAGGGCGTTTGCACACTACCGCTGGTAGCGGGGTAGGCGCTGAAGAGGTCAAGGGAAGGACACGTGGCACAAGCGACCGCACATAAATCCGATGCGAAGGCGGCCCGGAAGCATCCGCTGGCGATGGTCCGCAATATCGGCATCATGGCACATATCGATGCCGGTAAGACGACTACCACCGAGCGGATCCTCTACTACACGGGACGCACGTACAAGATCGGGGAGGTGCACGACGGCGCCGCTGTGATGGATTGGATGGCTCAGGAGCAAGAGCGGGGCATCACCATCACGTCGGCGGCCACCACCTGCGAGTGGCGCGGTCACCGTGTTAACATAATAGACACGCCCGGGCACGTGGACTTTACTATGGAGGTGGAGCGCTCGCTGCGCGTGTTGGACGGGGCCATCGCTCTCTTCTGTTCCGTAGCTGGGGTGGAGCCCCAGTCGGAGACCGTTTGGAGGCAGGCCGACAAGTACCGGGTGCCGCGCATAGCCTTCATCAACAAGATGGACCGGGTGGGCGCCGATTTCAAGCGGGGCGTCCAGACCATGGTCGACCGGCTTCACGCGCGCCCGCTCGTGGTGCAGCTGCCGGTGGGACGCGAAGACCGATTCAAGGGCGTCGTTGACGTGGTGAGGATGGTCGCCTACCTCTTCGAGGACGAAATGGGGATCGAGTGGAAAGAGGCCCCCATCCCCGATGACATGATGGAAGAGGCCGAGAAGGCGCGGATGCATCTCCTAGAGGCACTCGCCGACCGGGACGACCAGTTGCTGACTGATTATCTGGAAGGCTCCGAGATATCGGTGGCGCGGATCAAGGCCGCCATCAGGGAGGCCACCCTCAACATCCAACTGACCCCGGTCCTCTGCGGTTCCTCCTTTAGAAACAAAGGCGTGCAGATGTTGCTGGACGCGGTGGTGGATTATCTTCCTTCGCCGCTCGATGTTCCCCCGGTCGAGGGAGTCAATCCGCACAACGGGCAGACGGTGGTCCGGCGGGCGGCGGACGATGAGCCCTTCTCGGCCATCGCGTTCAAGATCATGTCCGACCCCTATGTGGGCAAACTGACATATTTTCGCGTGTACTCGGGCACCCTCAAGGCAGGGTCATACGTTCTGAACGCCGGCAAGGATAAGAAGGAGCGTGTGGGGCGGATCCTACAGATGCACGCGAACCACCGAGAGGATGTCGCTGAAGTCTACGCGGGCGATATTGCCGCGGCTGTTGGTCTCAAGGGCACCACGACAGGAGATACCCTCACGGACACCGGTCATGCCGTCGTTCTGGAGGCTATCGAGTTCCCAGAACCCGTCATCTTCGTGGCTATCGAGCCCAAGACCAAGGCCGACCAGGACAGGCTCTCTGAGAGCCTCATGAAGTTGGCGGAGGAAGACCCGACCTTCCAGGTCCGTAGCGATGAAGAGACCGGTCAAACCATCATCGCCGGCATGGGAGAGTTGCACCTGGAGATCATCGTCGACAGGCTCCTGAGGGAGTTCAAGGTAGACGCGAATGTGGGCCGGCCACAGGTGGCTTACCGAGAAGGTATCACCGCGGCTGTTCCTAAGGCCGACGGCCGTTTCGTGCGGCAGACCGGCGGGCGGGGGCAGTACGGGCATGTGGTCATCAAGATGTCGCCCAACGAGTTCGGCGCCGGCTTCTTGTTCGAGAACAAGATAGTCGGAGGAGCTATACCGAAGGAATACATCCCCGCGGTGCAAACCGGGTTGCTTGAAGCCATGGAGACGGGCGTGCTTGCCGGTTTTCCCATGGAGGATGTGAAGATCGAGCTCATCGATGGTTCATACCACGAGGTCGACTCCTCCGAGATGGCTTTCAAGATCGCGGCTTCCATAGCCTTCCGGGAGGCGGCCAAGAAAGCCGGCCCGGTCCTGCTGGAGCCTGTGGAGGACGTCGAGGTGGTCGTCCCTGAGGAATATATGGGTGATGTCATGGGAGACCTCAACTCCCGGCGCGGGCATATCCGAGGTATGGAACTCAGAGCAGGAGCCCAGGTCATTCGGGCCACGGTGCCTCTAGCGCAGATGTTTGGGTATGCCACCGATCTTCGCTCCATGACCCAGGGGCGGGCGGTGTACACGATGCAATTCAGTCACTATGCGGAGGTGCCCGGCACTCTCGCGCAGGAGATCATCGCCCAGCAGGGCGGCAGAAGGATGGACGAATAACCAAGGCAAACCGGTCGCTGGGCTGCGGCGGCCGCCTGAGACACTCAGGTAGAAAGGGAGGACCAAATGGCGAAGCAGAAATATGAGCGGACGAAGCCCCACGTCAACGTTGGCACCATCGGTCATATCGACCATGGCAAGACTACCCTGACGGCGGCCATCACCAAGTGCCTGGCAAGCTTGAATCCGAACATCCAGTTTCGTAGCTTCGATTCCATCGACAACGCTCCCGAAGAGCGCGAGCGTGGTATCACCATCGCAACCGCTCACGTGGAGTACGAGACCGAGAAACGGCACTATGCCCACGTGGACTGCCCGGGCCATGCCGACTACATCAAGAACATGATCACCGGCGCCGCCCAGATGGACGGAGCCATCCTGGTCGTGTCTGCCGCCGATGGTCCTATGCCCCAGACCCGTGAGCACATCCTGCTCGCCCGCCAGGTGGGCGTGCCCTACATCATTGTGTTCCTCAACAAGGCCGACATGGTCGACGATCCTGAGCTGCTCGAACTGGTCGAGATGGAAGTCCGCGAGCTGCTTACCGAGTACGAGTTCCCGGGCGACGAGATCCCGATCATCACCGGCTCCGCTCTACAGGCTCTTGAGCACGGCTGTGGCGACCGCGACTGTGAGAAGTGCGGCCCTATTTTCAAGCTCGCCGATGCCATCGACGAGTACATCCCCGAGCCCGTCCGCGCCGTCGACAAGCCGTTCCTCATGCCCATAGAGGACGTGTTCAGCATCCAGGGCCGTGGCACCGTGGTGACCGGCCGCGTGGAGCGCGGTATCGTCAAGGTGGGGGACAACGTCGAGATGGTCGGACTCCATGACGAGAGCACGAAGACGGTGGCCACCGGCGTTGAGATGTTCCGCAGGCTGCTCGATCAGGGACAGGCCGGCGACAACATCGGCGTGCTACTTCGCGGCATCAAGCGCGAGGAAGTCGAGCGAGGCATGGTGCTCGCGGCACCGGGCAGCATCACGCCGCATACCGAGTTCGAAGCTCAGGTCTACGTCCTGTCTCGCGAGGAAGGCGGCCGGCATACCCCGTTCTTTAACGGTTACCGTCCGCAGTTCTACTTCCGGACCACCGACGTGACGGGTGACGTGACTCTGTCCGAGGGCGTGGAGATGGTCATGCCGGGCGATCACACTAGCATCAAAGCCAAGCTGATTACCCCTATCGCCATGGACGAGGGGCTTCGGTTCGCCATCCGCGAGGGTGGCCGGACGGTCGGCTCCGGCGCTGTTACCAAGATAATCAAGTAGGAGTCGCTCGGTGGCGCAACAGAAGATACGTATCAGGCTTAAGGCCTACGACCACGAGCTGGTAGACAAGAGCGCGCGGAGCATCGTCGAAACGGCTGAGCGCACGGGCGCCACCATTTCCGGCCCCGTCCCGCTACCGACTGAGAAGAACGTCTACTGCGTGATTCGGAGCCCGTTCAAGGACAAGGACTCGCGGGAGCACTTTGAGATCAGGACGCACAAGCGGCTGATCGACATCCACCAGCCCACCCCTAAGACGGTGGACTCACTGATGCGCATGGATCTGCCCGCGGGCGTAGACATAGAGATCAAACTGTGATGAAGACTCTGTTAGGGAAAAAGCTGGGTATGACCCAGTTCTTCAACGAGGACGGCTCGGTCGTCCGCTGTACCGTCATTCAGGCTGGGCCCTGTTTGGTCACACAGAAGAAGACGGTCGAGAACGACGGCTACGCGGCCACCCAGATCGCTTTCGGCGATGTGAAGGCCAGGAGGCTCAACAAGCCTCTTCTCGGGCATCTCAAGAAGGCCGGTGTGGATCCCAAGCGCCATCTTGTCGAGGTGCGCGGTGAGGATGATCTGGCTGTTGGGGATGCCGTGACGGTAGAGGTCTTTGCCCCGGGCGACCGGGTCAAGGTCAGTGGGGTCAGTAAGGGCAAGGGCTTCCAGGGCGTGATCAAACGGCATGGATTCGGTGGTGGCCCCGGCTATCACGGGGCTCATTTCCACCGGGCGCCCGGTTCGATAGGGTCCTCGGCCGATCCGGCTAGGGTCTACCCCGGAACCCGGTTGCCCGGACAGATGGGCAACGTACGTGTCACACAGACTGGTCTCACCGTGGTCAAGACCGACCTGGACAAGAACCTGGTACTGGTGAAAGGCGCGATACCTGGGAGCAAGGGCTCCCTGGTCGTGATCAGAGGTTAGTCTATGCCATCAATCGACAGAATCGATATAAACGGTGCGGTTGTCGGAAGCCATGAATTGGCAGACGTGCTGGTGCAGGATCGGGTCAGTGTCGGCCTGCTGCACCAGGTGGTGACGGCCGAACTGGCCGGCCATCGTCAAGGTACGGCTTCGGCCAAGACCAGGAGCGAGGTGGCCGGAACGACCGCCAAGCAGTGGCGTCAGAAAGGGACGGGCCGGGCCCGCGTGGGCTCGGGCAAGGTGTCGCATTTCACCGGCGGTGGTGTGGCCTTCCCCCCGATCCCCCGCAGTTACGCGGTCAAGGTCAACAAGAAAGTCAAGGCGCAGGCCTTCCGGATGGCTCTGGCCGATCTGGTTGCAGGTGGCACGGTCCGCGTCCTTTCGGGAGCTTCGTTCGAAGAACCGTCCACCAAGAAAGCCGCAAGCATTCTTGACAAGGCGGAGCTGGAAAGACCGCTGCTGGTCCTGGTGGGTAGTGAGGAGATCGCGGCCCTCAAGAGCTTCCGCAATCTTACCGGCATTAGGGCTTTGGTCGTCGGCGAAGCTGAGGTTCAGGACTACGTGTGGGCCAAGAGTCTCTTGTTCACCGAATCTGCGGTGGCGTTTCTTGAAGGTGGTTCCGGCGAAGGCGGTGAGCAGTAGTGGATGCGCGAGAGATCATTATCCGTCCGATCATCTCTGAGAAGAGCTATCGGGCCATCGACAACAACCGCTACTCGTTCGAGGTCAACTACAGGGCGACCAAACCTCACATACGCGCCGCTGTGGAAGAGATCTTCAATGTGAAGGTCATAGGTGTGCAAACCATCAACATGAAGCCAAAACCCAAACGCAGGGGTGCTCACGTGGGCGTCACGAGGCGTTGGAAGAAGGCTGTGGTCGAGCTCGCCCCGGGCAACCGGATCGAGTTCTTCGGCGCGACGTAGTAGAAGGGAATCGGTAATAGAGATATGGCGATAAAGAGTTACAAGCCGACGTCTCCCGGACGCAGGTTCGCGACCACCCCTGCCTTCGATGAGATCACCAAGACGAAGCCGGAGAAGGCTCTCACCCGGCCGGTGAAGCGCAAGGGCGGTCGTAACAACAACGGCCGCATTACCACTCGCCACCAGGGCGGTGGGCATAAGCGTCGCTATCGGGTAATAGATTTCAAGCGCGACAAGGATGGTGTGCCCGGCAAGGTCACGGCGATCGAGTACGACCCGAATCGCAACTGCCGCATCGCACTGGTGGTGTACGCCGATGGAGACAAGCGCTACATCCTGGCCCCCAACAAGGTAGGTTTGGGCAGCCCGATAGAGGCCGGCCCGGCCGCTGATATACGAGCCGGGTGCGCTCTGCCCCTGCGGAATATTCCGGTCGGTACCGTGGTTCATAACATCGAGCTCTACAAGGGACGCGGTGGGCAGATAGCCCGCTCCGCGGGTACCTCGGCCCAAGTGATGGCGAAGGAGGGTGACTATGCCATCCTCCGTCTGCCCTCCGGAGAGATGCGCATGATCCATCTGGAATGCAGGGCTACGGTCGGTGAGATTGGCAACGCCGAGCACGAGAACCTTGTCACGGGCAAGGCCGGGCGAAAGCGCTGGATGGGGGTGCGTCCTGGAGTGCGCGGTACCACCATGAACCCGGTTGACCATCCGCATGGTGGCGGTGAGGGCTCCACTCCTCCAGGGCGGAACCCGGTGACTCCTTGGGGGGTCCCCACGCTGGGCCACAAGACTCGCAAGGCTAAGAAGCCTTCGACCAAGTACATCGTCAGACGGCGAGGAAAAGGGAGGTAATAGAGCATCGTGGCACGTTCAAGCAAGAAAGCTCCCTTTGTCGAAGAGCGGCTCATGCAACGGGTCGAGGCTATGAACGAGACCGGTGAGAAGCGCATGCTCAAGACCTGGTCCCGAGCGTCCACCATATATCCCGAGATGATCGGGCATACGATCGCGGTCCACGATGGCCGCAAGCATGTGCCCATCTACATCACCGAGAGCATGGTCGGACACCGGCTCGGCGAGTTCGCGCTGACCCGTACCTTTCGCGGCCATGGTGGCAACAAAGAGCGCCGCATGAAGAGGAAGTGAGTCATGGTCAACGCGACTGCAAAGTACGTGCGGGTATCCCCGCGCAAGGCCGGTGATGTGGCCCGGCTGATCCGGGGCAAGAAGGTGGCCGAAGCCAAGGCGATCCTCTCGCTCAGTCCCCGCGCCGCCGCCAAGTTGGTGGGCAAGGTGCTCGACTCCGCGGTCGCCAACGCCGAGAACAACCACGAACTCGACGCTGACGACCTGTATGTCGTCCAGGCTTACGTGAATGGCGGCCCAACTCTGAAGCGGTTCCGGCCGCGGGCGATGGGGCGGGCCAGCCGCATACGCAAGAGGACGAGTCATATCACAGTGAGCGTCGACGAGAAGAAGGAGTCGTAGCATATGGGTCAGAAAGTTCATCCCGGAGGCATGCGGCTCGGTATCATCCACGACTGGAAGGCCCATTGGTTCACCGAGCGGCAGTTTGCCGATTTCCTCCACGAGGATCTAGCCATCCGTAGGCATATCCAGCGCAAGATGGGACATGCCGGGCTCTCCACCATCGTTATCCGCAAGGATACGAACAAGCTGGTAGTCGACATCCACACCGCCCGACCGGGTATCGTCATCGGTAAGTCGGGTTCTGAGGTGGATGCTCTGCGGCGTGATCTACACGACCTGACGGGCAAGACCGTGCACGTCAACATCGTCGAGATCAAGCGGCCCGAACTCGACGCCAATCTGGTGGCGCAGTCGATAGCGGAACAATTGGCCAACCGGGTGAGCTTCCGACGCGCGATGAAACGGGCCATCACCTCCGCCATGCGCTCAGGCGCAGTGGGCATCAAGGTGAAGTCGGGTGGTCGGTTGGGCGGCGCTGAGATGGCCCGCATCGAAGGGTATAGCGAGGGGCGGGTGCCCCTCCATACGCTGCGGGCGGACATCGATTATGGCTTCTGTGAGGCCGATACGACCTTCGGCAAGATCGGCGTCAAAGTGTGGATAAACAAGGGTGAGATCATGCCCGAGGGATTCGACCAAGGGTCGCGCGGGCAGACTGAGGCTCGCGTAGGGTGACGGTCTTTCGTCAGCTAAGGCAAGGTTACAGAGATGCTATTACCAAAACGGGTTAAACACCGCAAGCAGCACCGGGGCCGCATGGCGGGTAAGGCCAAGGGTCAGACCACGGTCCATTTCGGTGAATACGGCTTGCAGGCTCTCGAGCCCGGTTGGATAACCAGCCGGCAGATCGAAGCTGCTCGTATCGCCATGACCCGGAAGATCAAGCGCGGTGGGAAGGTGTGGATCAATATCTTCCCGGACAAGCCCATCACGAAGAAGCCTGCCGAGACTCGTATGGGGTCCGGGAAGGGCTCGCCCGATCAGTGGGTGGCTGTGGTGAAGCCGGGACGGGTTATGTTCGAACTGGCGGGTGTTCCTGAGGATTTGGCCAAGGAAGCCATCCGCTTGGCGGCGCACAAACTTCCTGTCAAGTGCAGATTCGCGACCAGGGAGGACGGCGGCATTGAAGGCTAAGGATATTGTGGAACTCGCCGACGAGGAATTGGCCCAACGTCTGAAGCAGTCGCGTGAGGAATTGTTCAACCTGAGGTTCCAGCATGCGGCAGGCCAGCTTGAGAACACCGGTCGCCTCCGGCAGGTGCGTCAAGACATCGCCAGGATCATGACGGTGCAATCGGCCAGAGAGCGGGCGAGGGAGCTGTGATGACGGAAGAACGAACCACAAGACAGAGGGAGCGGCAGGGCGTGGTCGTCTCCGACCAGATGGACAAGACCATCGTTGTTCGGGTGAGCGCAGTAAAACCCCACGCCCAATACAAGAAAGTGGTCCGCAAGACCGATCGTCTGAAGGCTCACGACGAGAAGAACGAGGCCCGGATCGGAGACACGGTACTGGTGCGCGAGTGTCGGCCGCTCTCCCGGGATAAGACCTGGCGCCTGATCAAGGTGCTCCAGCGGGCCGAGTAGCCTGCCGGTAGGGGATGGGTGAATCACGATGATACAGGTGGAGACAAGACTTAAGGTCGCCGATAACACCGGCGCACGGGAGTTGCTCTGTATCCGCATAAAGGGCGGGTCGCAACGACGTTATGCGGGAGTGGGCGACATCATAGTGGGGGCGGTCAAGGAGGCCACCCCGGGCGGTGCCGTGAAAAAGGGCGATGTCGTTCAGGCCGTCGTGGTCCGGGTCAAGAAGGCCTACGGCCGCAAGGACGGCACCTACATCGGTTTCGATGAGAACGCTGCCGTGCTGATCGACCGTCAGATGAACCCGCGTGGTACGAGGATCTTCGGCCCCGTGGGGCGAGAATTGCGCGAGAAGAACTTCGCGAAGATCATCTCGCTGGCGCCGGAGGTGTTGTGATGGCTCAGACCCCCGCGCGCAGCAAGAAGTTTCGGGTGAAGAAGGGCGACACGGTCGAGGTCGTCCAAGGCAAAGAAGCCGGTAAGCGAGGCAAGGTGCTTCACGTGCTGGTGGGTGAGGAACGGATCGTGGTGGAACGAGTCAACTTCATCAAACGGCACGTAAGACCGTCTAAAAAGACGCCGCAGGGCGGAGTCATCGAGCGCGAAGCCAGCATGCACATCAGTAACGTGAGGGTGGTCTGCCCGAGCTGCAACCAGGCCGTCCGGGTGGGCGTACGCATGGAGGGTGACGAGAAGATCCGCTTCTGCAAGAAATGCAACGTCCAGGTGGATAAGGGTTAGCGATGGCAGTTCCCAGACTCAAAGAGAAGTACCTAAGCGACATCGTACCGGCCATGCGGGAGGAGTTCGGGTACGCGAACTTGATGCAGGTGCCGAAGGTCGTCAAGGTGACCCTCAACATGGGTATAGGTGAGGGCACTCATGATGCCAAGCAGATGGAAGAAGCGGCGATCCAGCTTGGTCAGATCACAGGCCAGAAGCCGGAAGTAAGACGGGCGCGCAAGTCCGTGGCCAATTTCAAATTGCGCACCGGGATGCCTGTTGGGCTGCGGGTGACGTTGCGTGGCGATCGCATGTACGAAATGCTTGACAGGCTCATGAGTGTCGCCTTGCCTCGGATCAGAGACTTCCGCGGCGTGGCCCCCAGCGGCTTTGACGGCCGGGGGAACTACAATCTGGGCATCAAAGAGCAGATCATTTTTCCGGAGATCGATTACGACAAGATCGATCGGATCCGGGGTCTCGATGTCGCCATCACCACCACGGCGAAAACCGACGATGAGGGACGGGCGCTCCTCAAGTTGATGGGCATGCCTTTCCGCGAGAGCTGAAGGATAGGAGCATCAGCGCATGGCAAAGAAATCAATGATCGCTAAGGCACGGCGCCCGCAGAAGTACGCAGTCCGGGCCCACAACCGCTGCCTTCGCTGCGGACGGCCGCGCGGCTATGTGCGCCGCTTCGGCCTCTGCCGTATCTGTCTACGTGAGCTGGCCCATCAGGGAGTGATCCCTGGGGTCACCAAGTCGAGCTGGTAGGAGGGGTCATGTCGCAAACCGATCCCATAGCCGATATGCTGACCCGTATCCGGAACGCCAACAAGGCGCTCCACGCACAGGTCGAGATGCCGGCTTCGGCGCAGAAGGTCGAGCTGGCTCGTGTCCTTCGGGACGAGGGGTACATCGCCGGCTATTCGCTGGCCAAGGGAGGCAGCTTCAACAAGCTGGTGGTCGAACTCAAGTACACTGACGGTCGTCGCCGCGTGATATCGCAGGTGAAGAGGGTCAGTAAGCCGGGTCGCCGCATCTACGCCAAGAAGGACAATCTTCCCAAGGTCCTGGGTGGACTGGGAACTGCCGTCATCTCCACGTCGCGTGGCCTGATGACTGCTCGGGAAGCTCAACGGCTGGGTGTGGGCGGCGAAGTCATCTGTTTCGTGTGGTAGTGATATGTCTAGGATAGGTAGAGCACCCATAAGTGTCCCGGCCGGCGTGGAAGTGACCATCGCCGGCAACAACGTCGCGGTCAAAGGTCCCAAAGGGGAGCTTTCGCTCGATGTTCACCCGAAGATGCGGGTGTCGCTGGAAGACGGGGTGATGACTGTCACCAGGCCCGACGATACCGGTGCGAACCGTTCACTCCACGGTCTCACTCGCACCCTGGTTTCCAACATGGTGACTGGGGTGACCACCGGTTTTGAGAAGAAGTTGGAGATCCAGGGCGTTGGATACCGCGCCTCTAAGAAGGGTGCCGATCTGGAGATTCTGGTCGGTTACTCACACCCGGTAGTGGTACCGGCTCCGGAGAACATAGAATTCGATGTGCCTGTTCCCACGCAGATCGTGGTGAAAGGCATCGATAAGCAACGCGTCGGTCAGGTGGCTGCTGAGATCCGCGCTATCCGCAAACCCGAGCCTTACAAGGGCAAGGGCATCCGCTACGAGGGTGAGATGGTGCGACGCAAGGTCGGCAAGAGGGCCTAGGAAGAGGACGAGAGTATGAGTACTAAAGGCACACAGAACTCGATGCGGGCGCGACGTGCCACCCGCGTGCGCAGCAAGGTGAGGGGCACCGCGGAGCGGCCTCGTCTTTCCGTCTTCCGCTCGAACCGGGCTATCTGGGCGCAGGTCATCGATGACGGCAATGGCCGCACAATGGCAAGTGCCGCCAGTATCCATGTCGCTGAGAAGGGTTTGTCGAAGAAGGATCAAGCCACCAAGGTCGGTGAGCTGTTGGCCGAAAGAGCCAAGGCTGCCGGCATTGAGCACGTGGTGTTCGACAGAGGCCCGTATCTATATCACGGTCGAGTAAAGGCCCTGGCGGATGGTGCTCGTCAGGGTGGCCTGGATTTCTGAGGGAGAGAGGGGTAGCACTTTGGCACAGATCAAGGCAGACGCGCTCAACCTTGAGGAGAGCGTGATCCATATCAACCGCGTGGCGAAAGTGGTAAAAGGCGGCCGGCGTTTCTCGTTCACCGCGCTGGTGGCGGTCGGGGATCGGGAGAGTACGGTCGGCGTCGGCTACGGCAAGGCCAAAGAGGTACCGCTGGCTATCCAGAAGGCTATCGAAGACGCGCGTAAGAACCTGTTCGTAGTACCTAAGCATGGGAGCACCATCACCCATGAGGTATTGGGCCACTATGGGGCGGGGCGTGTGATCATGCGCCCGGCTTCTGCGGGGACCGGCGTCATCGCAGGCGGCGGCGTGCGCGCGCTCCTCGAACTTGGCGGGATTCACGACGTCTTGACCAAGTCTCTGGGTACGACCAACCCCATAAACATGGTGCGGGCCGCCGAGCAGGGTCTCCGCTCTCTCCGCCGTCCCGAGGACATCGCGCTGCAGCGCGGCAAGACCGTCCGTGAGGTCGTCGGCAAGGGTCCGGTGGAAGAATCCCCGTCCGTGGAGCCGGAAGCGGCGGCGGCTGTTCCCGACTCGACGGCTGCTCCTGAAGGAGAGTGATCCGATGCTGAAGATCACACAGGTCAAGAGTCGTATCAATCGAAAGAAGGATCACAAGGCTACGTTGGACGCTCTGGGTATCAGTCGTATGGGCCAGACTGTTTATCACGAAGACACCCCGACCATCCGGGGCATGGTGCACAAGGTCTCATACATGCTCAACGTGGACGTGGTCGATATCAAGGACGAAGGATAGAAATGGCAGAAATCTTCCTGCACAATCTGAAACCCGATCCCGGGGCCCGTCGCGGCAGGAAGCGTGTGGGCCGGGGTGAGGGTTCAGGCCTGGGCAAGACTGCAGGCCGGGGAAACAAAGGCTCCAAGCAACGGTCTGGTGGCCAAATCTCGCCCCGCTATGAGGGCGGTCAGATGCCTCTGCATATGAGGTTACCCAAGCTGCGGGGTCCGCTGGCCAAGACCGCCATGCCCATCGGTCCGTTTCGCACGTATATGACCCCCATCAACCTGTCCCGCCTGGCGGTGTTCGGCGCGGGAGAGGTGGTGTCGCCGGAGGCGCTGGTGGAGAAGGGCATTATCAAGAAGGTGGACGAGAGGATCAAGATCCTGGCATCGGGGGAGCTGACGCAGTCCCTCACCATCAGAGCCCACGGTTTCAGCGCCGCTGCTCTGGCCAAGATCGAAGCCGCCGGTGGGACGGCGGAAGTGATCGAGTAACGTGCAGACCGACGACCCTCGGACCGTAGAGGTGAGAACCTGATGTTCCAGTCCCTGCTGAATGCCTGGAGGCTCCCGGATCTTCGCAAGAAGCTCCTCTTCACGGCCATGATCATCGCCGTCTACCGGCTGGGTTGCTATATCCCTGTGCCGGGTGTGGACGTGAGTTCCATCAACGAGATGTTCAATGTCGGAGGGGTCTTCGATTTCTACGACCTCTTCACGGGCGGCGGTCTACAGCGGGTGGCGATCTTCGCCATGGGCATCATGCCCTACATCACGGCGTCGATTATTATGCAGCTACTGGCCCTGGTGATCCCTCGTTTGGAGGCCCTTATGAAGGAAGGGCCGTCGGGACAGAAGAAGGTCAACCAGTACACACGGTATTTCACGGCCGGCCTTGCTTTCATAGAGGCTATCGGTTTCGTGTTCTTGTTCCGAAGCTACGGCGCTTTCCCAGAGACCGCGCCGTTGAACCCCATGCGCTTCTTCCTGATCGTCTTGACGCTCACGGTGGGGGCGGTGCTTGTGATGTGGCTGGGTGAGTTGGTGACCCAGCGCGGTATCGGCAACGGCATCTCCCTGATGATCTTTGCCAGCATCGTCTCACGCCTGCCCGGTGGTCTGCAGATGTTATTCACGCTCAATCCGGGCATCTGGGTGGCTATGGGGGTGGTGGCCCTGCTGGTTGTCATATTCATCATCTACGTGACGCAGGGGCAGCGTCGGATACCGGTCCAATATGCCAAGAGGGTGGTGGGCCGAAAGGTCTACGGTGGTCAGAGCACGTATCTACCTCTGCGCGTCAACATGGCGGGAGTCATCCCGGTCATCTTCGCGTCTTCAGTGCTGTTGTTCCCGGTCACGCTGGCGCAGATGACGCCATGGGGTTGGACCCAGAAGCTGGCTGAGGTGTTCAGCCCCAGCTCGTGGTGGTACATCGTGGCCGAGGTGATTCTGATCGTCCTTTTCACGTATTTCTACACGGCTGTGCAATTCAATCCCATCGACCAGGCCGACAATCTGAAGAAGTATGGGGGCTTCGTGCCGGGTATCCGCCCCGGCCGGCCGACCGCGGCCTATCTCGACCGGGTTCTGACCCGTATCACCTTCCCGGGTGCGTTGTTCTTGGCGGCCATCGTATTGCTGCCTACGGCGCTGATCAAAGGCATGAGTGTTCCCTTCTACTTTGGTGGCACATCGCTTCTGATCGTGGTGGGTGTAGCTTTGGATACGATGCAGCAGATGGAATCACAGCTTCTCATGAGGCACTACGAAGGTTTCCTCAAGTGACACCGGCCGGCAAGGGAGGGGCGCAATGACTCAGTTCAATCTCATCCTACTCGGGCCTCCCGGTGCAGGTAAGGGCACCCAGGCCGGGCGCATCGTCGCCGAGTATGGCATCCCGCACATCTCCACGGGTGACATACTACGTGCGGCGGTGAAGAACCAGACCCAGATGGGACTCGAGGCCAAGAAGTTCATGGACGCAGGCGAGCTGGTCCCCGACAGCGTGGTGATCGGTATCGTCAAAGACCGTCTTCAGGAGCCTGATACGGCGAAGGGGTTTCTGATGGATGGATTCCCCCGTACCATTCCGCAGGCGGAGGCTTTGGATGAGGTCTTGGATGCTCTTGACCGCGGTGTGACGAAGACCTTGGTCATCCTGGTGGATGAAGAGGATCTCGTCCGGCGGCTCACGGGGCGGCGCATCTGCCGGTCTTGCCAAACGCCTTTTCATGTGATGTTCAATCCTCCCAAGAACGAGGGTGTGTGCGACGTTTGCGGCGGCGAGCTCTATCAGCGCGATGACGATACCGAAGCCACTGTGCGAAACCGGCTTGACGTATACCGGAATCAGACGGAGCCTCTCATTGATTATTACGATCGCGCGGGAGTGGTGGCTAGGATCGATGGCGCTCAGGCGCCGGATGTGGTCTACGAGAGCATCCGCGCAGCGCTCGGACCTGCTGGTGCGTAGGCCGGCTTTCAAGGCGACAGAGGGAAGAGCGTTTTGATCATTCGCAAGTCACAGGCGGAGATAGAGAAGATGGCCAGAGCGGGTAGAGTGCTCCGGGAGTGTCTGAATCTCTTGGGCCGGATGATCGAACCCGG
Organism: Actinomycetota bacterium; assembly: GCA_012729575.1. Taxonomy (GTDB): domain Bacteria; phylum Actinomycetota; class Thermoleophilia; order RBG-16-64-13; family RBG-16-64-13; genus RBG-16-64-13. Next base: position 27,961 of record JAAYCW010000009.1, read on the forward strand.
CATAACGACCATAGAACTGGATCGCGTGGCGGAGAAGTACATCGTGGATGAGGGTGGTATACCGACCTTCAAGGGCTACCAGGGCTTCCCTGGCTCTATCTGTGCGTCGCCCAACGATATGGTCGTGCACGGTATCCCGGGCAAGGTCCGTCTCCGCGAAGGCGATATCGTAGGTATCGACGTGGGGGTGACCATGGATGGGTACATCGCCGATGCCGCTACTACCTTTCCAGTCGGCGTGATCACCGGCGAAGCTTCCGACCTGTTACGGGTGACGGAAGAGTCGTTGATGCAGGGAATCGCTCAGTGCAGGATAGGCAATAGAGTGGGCGATATCTCTCATGCTGTGCAGACTCACGCGGAAGCCCACGGTTACTCGGTTGTGAGAAGCATGGTGGGGCACGGGGTGGGCCGCGAGATGCACGAGGATCCTCAAGTGCCGAATTTCGGTCCTCCCGGTCAAGGGCCGGAGTTGCGCGAGGGCATGGTCATCGCCATCGAGCCGATGATCAACATGGGTGGTTCCGAGGTCGAGGTGGGCGAAGACTCCTGGGCCATCTACACCAAGGACGGCAGTCTCTCCGCCCATTTTGAACACACAGTGGCCATTACTAAGAAAGGGCCGCGGATTCTTACTGTAGCTACAGCGGCGGGAGCCTAGCAGGATGGGGGCTTGTGCTAAGATAAACGGCCGGTTTTTGGCCGGAGTGTCGATTATTGAGATGGTGGTCAGCGGTGTCTCCTAAAGAAGAAGCGATAGAACTTGAGGGCGAGGTAGTCGAAGCCCTGCCGAACACCATGTTCAAGGTGCGGCTCGACAACGAACTGGAGATACTGGCTCACATATCCGGCAAGATGCGCATGAACTACATACGGATCCTGCCCGGAGACAGGGTGAAGGTCGAGTTATCGCCTTACGATCTGACTCGTGGACGGATCACGTATCGTTTCAAGTAGAGGAAGGAAGAAGCATGAAAGTGAGAGCGTCGGTCAAACCGATGTGCGAAAAATGTAAGGTAATCCGGCGCAGAGGCGTGGTTGTGGTCATTTGCCAGAATCCGCGCCACAAGCAGCGGCAAGGTTAGGTCAGGTAGGAGTAACGTATGGCTCGTATCGCTGGTGTCACTCTTCCCCGGGACAAGCGGATAGAGATAGGTCTGACGTATGTTTACGGTATCGGCCGGTCGCTGTCCAACCAGATCCTTTCAGCGGTCAACATCGATCCCGAGACTCACGTCAAGGATCTCACTGAAGACGAAGAGATCCGTCTGCGCGGCTACATCGAGGACAACGTCCTGGTAGAGGGCGATCTTCGGCGTGAGCGTAGCCAGAACATCAAGCGACTTATGGAAATCGGCTGTTACCGGGGCATACGGCATCGGCGCGGCATGCCCGTCCGCGGCCAGCGCACCAAGACGAACGCCCGGGTGCGCAAGGGGCACAAGCCGACCGTGGGCGTCAAGAAGAAGGTGCGGGTCTAGCCGGCGGGCTGTCTCGCAGGGATATCTAGGGACGGAGAAAAGAAGACATGCCGAAACCGAAGCGTACTGCCACCGGTTCGCGTGGGCGGCGCCGCAAGGTACGGAAGAGTATCGCGGTGGGCAATGCCTACATCAAGACATCGTTCAACAATACCCTGGTCACCCTCACCGACAAGGAGGGGAACGTGATCGCCTGGGCGAGCGCGGGCTCGGCAGGATTCAAGGGTTCGCGTAAGTCCACCCCCTTCGCCGCCCAAGTCACCGCGGAAAAAGCCGCTCGGGCTGCCATGGAGCACGGGCTACAGAAGGTTGACTGCTTTGTCAAGGGACCGGGGAGCGGCCGGGAGACGGCCATACGCTCGCTGCAGGCTACCGGCATCGACGTGACCAGCGTCAAGGACGTCACTCCTATCCCTCATAACGGTTGCCGTCCTAAGAAGCGGCGCAGGGTATAGAGGAGCGGCATAGATGGCAAGAGATAGATCACCACAGTGCAAGCAGTGTCGTCGCGAGGGCGAGAAGCTTCTTCTCAAGGGCGAGCGGTGTTTGACCGACAAGTGCGGGCTAGATCGTCGGGCGTATCCACCGGGAGAACATGGACGGGGTCGCAGGCGGAAGCAGTCGGAGTACCTCACCCAGTTGCGCGAGAAGCAGAAAGCCCGCCGCTATTATGGAGTCCTCGAGGGCCAGTTTCGCAATTACTATGAAGCGGCTGCCCGGCAGCCGGGTGTCACGGGCGAGAACCTGCTCAGACTCCTTGAGTTGCGTCTCGATAATGTCGTGTACCGTCTGGGCTTTGGGGCCTCGCGCCGGCAGGCGCGGCAGTTGGTGAGGCACGGCCATTTCACCGTCAACGGCCGCAAGGTGAACATCCCCTCGTACCGAGTGAAGACCGACGACGTCATCGCCGCGGTGTTGGATAGTGAAGGTCTGAAAGCCGTCGTCGAAGACGCCACGGATCTCACGGCATCGGTGCCGGCTTGGCTCCAGGCCGATCATGACAACATGGTGGGCAAAGTCCTTCGGCAGCCTGAGCGGACGGACATCGATATCCCTGTTCAGGAGTCCCTCATCGTGGAGCTGTACTCCAAGTAGCCTGTTAGGAGGGCCGATTGTTAGATTTTGCCACCCCGCATAGTGCTTACGAGCCGGCCGGCGAGAACCGGGGCCGCTTTGTTGTGGAACCTCTTTCTCGGGGCTTCGGCTACACCTTCGGCAACTCTCTCCGGCGGGTTCTGCTCTCCTCCCTGGAGGGAGCGGCGGTCTCGGCTGTCAAGATCACCGGGGTCGAACACGAGTTCTCGACGGTGCCACATGTCAAAGAGGATGTGACCGATATCATCCTCAACCTCAAGAAGATCGTGTTTCTGCTGCATGGAGAGGCTGCAGAGCATGAAGTGATGCTGGTCAAGGACGGTCCGGGAGATGTGACCGCAGGCGATATCGAGCTTCCTGCGAACGTTGAGGTCACGAATCCTGATGCCTACGTTGCGACGCTCGACGATGGCGGTCGCTTGGAGATGCGTCTGACCATTCGACGCGGTCGCGGCTATGTCTCGGCCGACGACAATAAGCGACCCGGGACCCCTCTGGGGGTCATCCCCGTGGACTCCATCTTCTCGCCGGTCACCCGTGTGGCCTATAGTGTGGAGCCCGCTCGGGTTGGGCAGCGCACCGACTATGACAGGCTGACCCTGGAGGTCGAGACCAACGGGGCCGTCGAGCCCGACGCGGCTGTGCGGAGGGCCGCTGAGATTTTGCGTGACGATTTGACCTCGGTGTTCCTGGGCGATGTTGATGCGGAGTGGGACGAAGATGAGGCCGGAGTCGAAGAAGACCTCCGGAGCAGTGAGGATGACATGCTCATCGACGATCTCGATCTGGGTGTTCGGTCGCTGAACTGTCTCAAGCGCGAAGGGATCGAGACGGTCGGCGATCTCCTTGCGAAGTCGGAGCAGGAACTCATGTGTATCCCGAACTTCGGCCGCAAGAGTCTGGACGAGGTGCGTGAGCGCCTCGACGCGAACAATTTGAAGCTTAGAGGAGAGTAGGGTGAGGCACCAGAGAAAAGGGAGAAGGTTCGGCATGCAGCCGGACCATCGTCGGCAGATGCTGGCGAACCTTGCTTGCTCTGTGCTCGAGCATGGGCGCATCAAGACCACCGAGGCTCGGGCCAAAGAAGTGAGACCGGTGGTCGAGAAGATGATCACCATGGGAAAGGCCGGAGACCTCAATTCGCGGCGCACGGCCATCAGTCAGCTGCGCAACAAGAAGATCTCGTATAAGCTGTTTAACGAGATCGCGCCCAGATATGCGGATCGTCCGGGTGGGTATACGCGCATCACGCATCTGGGTCCCCGGTTGGGTGACGCAGCGGAGATGGTCTATCTGGAGCTGGTTTAGACGCTCAACGAGCAGCGAGCTAGAGGTTTGACGTGATATTCGGCCGGTGCCGGGCCCCGATACAGGGTCCCGGCACTTGTCTCATGTGGAGACAGGTGTGGAGCACAACCACCGTATGGAGTTGCAGTACGAAGGTACCGGACTGCACGGCTGGGCCAAGCAGAAGGGTCTCACGACCGTTGAGGGCTGCCTCGAGAAGGCGCTGAGCACTGTGCTCGGTTCGGCTCCGGAACTGCGGGTGGCGGGGCGGACCGACGCCGGTGTGCACGCTCGCCGCCAGGTGGCAAGCCTACGTCTACCGGCCGGCATCGATCTTCTGCGCCTTCGGACCTCCCTGAACGCGCTTACTCCGCCGGGGATAGCGGTCACTCGGATTACGAGGGCACCGGCTCGATTCGATGCTCGTGAGGACGCCTACAGTCGGGTGTACCGCTACTATCTGTCGACCCTTCCGGTGCTGCCCCCTTTCTGGAGTCGCTATTGCTGGTATCTGCCGGCTCGGGTCGATGAAGGCGCTCTGCGCGCTGCCGCGGCCGCTGTGGTTGGCCGCCATGATTTCACGGCTTTCACGCCCACGGAGACCGAGCATGTGTATTTCCGTCGGTCGGTGTCACGTTGCGCGTGGAAGCGTGGCGCCACCACTGTGTTCGCGCCGGCCGGTGCCGCGCGCGGGACGGCTCCCATTAACGGACGTGCGAACCTTCTGTATCTGGAGATCGAGGCGGAAGCCTTCTTGCGGCACATGGTGAGGACCTTGGTCGGCACCATGCTGGAAGTGGCCCAAGGCAAACGAGCGCTCGAGGACATCGACCGGTTGCTTCGGGGCGGCTCTCGGGAGGAGGCAGGCCCGACGGCTCCCGCTTGCGGCCTTTTCTTGTGGGATGTGAGGTACGGGCGTGCGGGGAGCGGCTGGCGGGATCGGAGATGACATGCTAGGCGAGGGGTTGTCTCGGCGGAGGAACTGCGCGAGATACGAGCGCATGGGCTGGAGATGCTCTAAGTCGGGCTGGAGTCCGGGGACGACGAGACGTTGATCCGCACCCGCAAGGGAGTGACCTCAGCGCAGATCATCGATGGTTGCCTCAAGGCTAAGGAGACCGGCTTCGCCCTGTCACTTACCGCGGTCCTTGGCCTCGGGGGTGAAGAGCGGTCTATCGAACATGCTCGGGCGACCGCCAGAGCCTTCTCCGCCATAGACCCAGACTACATCGCCATGCTCTCGCTGATGCTGGTGAAGGACACACCCCTGGTTGAGGCGGCTGCCCGGAACGATTTTGTGTTGCCGGGGCCAGAGGCGATTCTGCGCGAGTTGCGCGAGATCATCGCCGAGACCGACGTGACCGGCGCCGTCTTCTGGACTACCCACGCCTCGAATTGCCTCGCTCTGGAGGGGTCACCGCCGGACGACCAGGAGGCGATGCCGGCCGCGTTGGACGGGATCCTAGCCATGGGTTCCTCGGCCCCGCCACAACCGGAGTCTCTTAGCGGGCTGTAGACCAGCGGAGAGAACGCCTGCCGGCAACTCCGCAGTGGCTGTCTCTGCATCGTCCCCGACAGGCTCTCCCTTCTTGCCCGGTTAAGAGCTACCCGGCCATTTCTCCACTTCGAGCAGGCACGAATTGGGGGCCTGCCCTGACGAGGTCGGAGTGATGAAACGCTTGGGGGTCAGCATGTTTATGCACCCGGCCGTGTCTGCAGAATGGCCCGGCTCGCCCAGCGGTAGGTAGTCTCCGCAGGATTCCCAGGCGTGGACTATGCCCGGAGGCAGTCTCTCCGTGACCTGGGCCGCTAGGATGACCTCTCCCCTATCGTTGAAGGCTCGGATGAGGTCGCCATCTTCGATACCCCTTGTCACGGCGTCCTTCTTATTCAGGCGCAAAATCCAGTAGTAATGCCCGTCCACCAGCATCCTGTGGTTCTTGATCTCGTTGCTCCAGCTCTCCTTGGCATCCCCAACCGTGTGATAGCTGTAGCGAGGATGCGGGGAGACCATGGCGAGTGGGTACTTTTCGCAAAGTGCGGTGGTGTGATGCCCTTCCCAACTCTCCAGATACTGGGGTCCCATCACGGGCCGTTCGGGATCGACGCCATCGGTTTCGTAGAAGCGCTTGAGGCTGTTGGCGACGAACTCGATCTTGCCACTCTGGGTCTGAAGACCCTTGCCTCCTATCTGGTCCCAGATCGGAGGGCCCCAGTCCGGGGTGTCCTTGACCCGCCCTTCTGCGAACCATCGCAGGGCGGGTGTGGGTTCTTGGTTCTCCGGGACGGGCACCATGTAGTAGCCCTTCTTCTCGAAGTCTTCCCAACTAATTCTGCTTGGCAGGTCACTCGCGTGGAACATGCGCTTCACCCAGTCGAGATCGCTGTGGCCTCCTTCGGTATACCGGTCTGCGAAGCCCAAACGGTCAGCGAGCAGGCTGAAGATCTCATAGTCCGACTTGGATTCTCCCAAGGGCTCGATGCACTTCTTCTCGAGAACGATGAGGCGGTGGTTGACCTGGTCGAACTTGTGCGTGCCATATCCGGATGGATGTGCCCAGTCGCCGATATCCCAACGCTCGAAATTAGTGCACGCCGGTAGGATGATGTCGGCGAACTTGGCCTCCCCCTCGAACCAGATGGACTGGTTGACCACGAAAGGCACCTTTCCCTCCCGATAGCCGCGAACAAAGCGGTTGGTCTCGGTCATGGTGCCGAAGAAGGAGCCACCGTAGCGGTAGTACATCTGCACGTGTGGATACCCGGAGGCGGGATACTGATACTTCTTGAACTGCATCTCTATGGAACCGCCACAGAAGCCCTTGCCGCGCCACTCCAGCCGTTCATGATGCATCATCTCCGGGATCAGCAGCCGGTAACCGATCTGTCCCTCCGGTCCGTGCTGGGGATTCGAGATGGTGCCCCCGTTGGGCCACATGCGGAAGGAGAGACGGTAGCCTGAGGCTGTGCCGACCGTGTCGGCGGATATGCCGCCCTCCGCATAGCCGGGGAACCAGAAGTCTCGGTCGGCCGGGACGCCGCAGGTGGTCGAATAGATGTTACTGCCGGGCTTGCCCAGCCCCTGCATGGCTGCCAGCGCGATCATCATCCTCGCGTATTCGTTACCGTAGGAAGAACGGCAGGCGCCGCCCCACCCGCCCATGCCGCCGGCTGCCAGCATGGTCTTCTTGGAACCCCATTCGCGCGCCAGAGCCCGGATCTCCCGAGCGGGGACCAGGCTTTCGCCCTCAGCCCACTCCGGGGTCTTGGGGACGCCGTCGGTCTCGCCCAGAACGTAGCTCTTCCACTCATCGAAGCCCTGGGTGCGGGTCTCCACGTATTCCCTGTCGTACAGTCCCTCAGTTAACCATACGAACGCTATACCCAGGCCCAAGGCTACATCGGTGCCCATGCGCGGCGCCATCCATTTGTCGGCGACCAGGCCCGCGGTATGGTTGAAGTGAGGGTCAATGAAGACCATCTTAACGCCCAGTTCCTTGAGCCACTGCCGCCGGGAGAAGCTCTCGTGCGACCCGTACACGCCACAAGTGGTCTCAGGATCGGATGACCAGAACACCATCATCTCGGCATTCTCGAGTGCATCCTGCAGGAGATCGTACTGCTCGGGCAGCCCCAGGCGACTGCTGAAGCCCCACATATGATCGCCGCCCCACTGCCAGCCTTCCCAGCTGTCCGGGTTGTGCTCGACGTAGGTCATCCCCCACAGGTTCATGAAGCGGTTGTAGGCGCTGAAACGGTAGCCGACGTTGCCCCACATATGATGGGAGGAGGGAGTGGTCATCATGGCCGCGGGACCGTATTCCCGCTTCAGCCTGATCATCTCCTCGGCTATCGTGTCGAGGGCTTCGTCCCAGCTTATCGGCTCGTAGCCCGATTCGCCCCTCTTGGCGATGTTACGCCTTCCCTTGCGGTCGAAATCGACGCGCTTCAGGGGCGTCAGTATGCGCTTCGGTGAGTAAATGGTTGACTTGTGAGCAGCCGTCCAGTTGGTGATTGTGGTTCTTCTGGGCGGCGTGAATTCCCTACCCCGTGCCCTGATAGTCCAGGAGGGACCATCGCTGTCGTCGAGCTGGAGAGGGATGATGCGGACGATCTTGCCCCCGTCCACGTCCACATGCACCGGACCTCCAGTGGTCAGGTTCGTCAGTCGCTGCATTTCTGCCGTCCTTGCGCTTGTTGCTTCGGTTGAGGGAAATGATATAGTACCGAGCGCCCGCATATCGTCTGCGGTGCGCTCAGTCCGAGCCCAGTCGGGGCGGAGCCGCTTGGCCAAGCCAAGAATCGCGGGTCTGTCGCCTTGACACTGCCTTTCCCCTCCATTATCATCTGCGTTCGCGTTTTAAGGAGGCAGAGTGAGAACCTATTCGGCGAAACCCGGTGAGGTGCAGCGCAACTGGTGGATCGTCGATGCCGACGGCAAGAATCTGGGCCGGCTGGCATCGGAGATCGCCGACGTGCTGCGGGGTAAGAACAAGCCTCAGTACACCCCACATGTGGACACCGGGGACTTTGTCGTCGTGGTCAATGCTGAGAAGATTGCGGTGACCGGCAACAAGCTCGTGGGCAAAGTCTACTACAGGCACTCGGGCTACCCCGGAGGCATCAAGAGTCGGACTCTCGGGGAGATGCTGGAGAGGCGTCCTACCGAGGTGCTACGGAAGGCGGTCAAGGGCATGCTGCCGAAGAACCGCATCGCTGCACAGCAGTTGAACAAGCTGAAGATCTATGCTGGGCCCGAGCATCCCCATGCCGCCCAGAAGCCGGAGGAGTTTCCATGGCAGCAGTAGTCTACTCGGCAACAGGCAAGCGAAAGACCTCGGTCGCACGTGTGCGGCTTATGCCGGGTACCGGGACGGTCACGGTCAACGGCAAGGATTTCAAGGATTACTTCAACCGGCAGACCCTCCTGCTCATGGTACGGTCGCCTTTGGTCGAAACAGGCACGGAGACCCGCTACGACGTGGTAGCCGATCTGCATGGCGGAGGTAAGTCCGGTCAGGCCGGTGCCCTCAAACACGGTGTCGCCCGGGCTCTGGTCGAGGCGGACCCCTCTCTCAAGACCGATGTCAAGCGAGCCGGTCACCTATCCCGAGACGCTCGTATGGTGGAGCGAAAGAAGGCCGGTCTCAAGAAGGCCCGCAAGCGCCCGCAGTTTTCCAAGCGTTAACCGGGCTGCTTACAGGCTCCAGGGAATCAAGAGGCGAGGGAGAAATCTCCCTCGCCTCTTCTGTTCGGTGGAGGCGGGATGCCTGAACTGCGAATAGATGTTGAGGCGATAGGTACGAACACCGAGGCGGTGGCTGCTCTGCTGCGCGCGCACGATCTCGATCTGGTGGCGGTCACCAAAGGCTGTCTGGGCGATCCGCAGGTGGCCGGGGCGATGCTCGTCGGGGGCGCGGTGGCTTTAGCCGATACCCGAGATGCCAATCTTCGTAGGCTACGGGCTGCCTTCCCGCGGGTGGAACTCCATCGCATACACCTTCCCTCGCTTGCCGAGCCCTTCGAGCCCGGAGACGTGAGTTACGTGTCCTGTCGGGAAGGAGCGGCAGCGGTGGCTGCGGTTTCGCAGAAAGGCGGCGATACCCACGTGGCCAGGGCGCTGGGGCCGAACAGGTCGCAGGAGTTCCCTAGGCTGCCGGAGCCGCGCAGGGTGATGATCATGGTGGAGACCGGGGACGAGAGAGAGGGTGTGCCACCCAACGGACTCTTTGGACTGGCCCTGGAGATAGCCCAGCATCCCGGGCTGCAGCTCGAGGGCGTGGCGACGAATTACGCGTGCTTTCGCGGCCGTTCGGAGGGCATCAGAGAATCGGTGCAGACTGTTGTGCGCGCGGCCGGCGCGCTGCGCGCGGCCGGCCACCCAGTGGAGCGGGTATCGGGGGGGAATTCGAGCTTACTTGCACTGCTGGTGGACGGCGAGGATCTGCCTGCCGCGGTGACCGAGTTGCGATGTGGTGAAGCACTACTGCTGGGCCAAGACGCGCTCTTCTATCGGCCCCTGCCCGGTTGCCGTCAAGATGCCTGCGTGATCCGGACTGAAGTGATAGAAGAGTATACTAGGCCCGCCGCTGGGGGCTCTCGGCTCCGTTTGGTGTTAGGGGTGGGGCGGCAGGACTTGGGATGGGGTGAGGTCAGGTTCGACCGGCCCGGCCTCCGCGAAATAGGGCGATCAGCCGATTATCTGGTGGTGGAGGTTGACGAGGGTCGTCCGGGTATCTCTCCGGGGATGACGATCGACATGATCCCCGCGTACGAGGCGCTCGTAGCCGCTTGGACGTCTCCCTATGTTGAAGTGAAGCTTCTGAACAGGTGACGAGGGAGGAAGACGGCTGATGTGCGGGATTGTCGGTTACGTGGGCGGTCGGCCATGCAAGGGTATCCTGTTCGAGGGTCTGCGTAAGCTTGAGTATCGCGGCTACGATTCCGCGGGCATCGGCGTCGTCGCCGATGGGCGCGTCGAGATCTCGCGCTCGGTGGGCAACCTGGACAATCTCGAACTCATACTCAGTCAAGTGGACGACGCCGGTACGACGGGTATCGCGCACACTCGCTGGGCGACGCACGGCCGGCCTTCGATTGAGAACGCTCACCCTCACACCGACTGTTCCGGACGTTTCGCCATCGTCCTCAACGGCATCGTCGAGAACTACCAGGAACTGAGGGCCGCACTCCAAGGCGAAGGGCATGTCTTCAGTTCCGAGACCGACGCCGAGGTGGTAGCTCATCTCATAGAGCGGGCATACCGAGGGTCGCTGCAGGACGCGGTGGTGGAGGCCTACCGGCAGATGGAGGGTCACTTCAGCTACTGCGCCGTCACGGCCGACGAGCCGGAGGTGATCATCGGGATACGTAAGGAGACGCCTCTGGTGGTAGGAGTGAGTGAGGGCGAGAACTTCATCGCATCAGCCATCCCCGCCTTTCTTGCGGAGACGCGTTCGGTGCTGTTCCCCGACGACGGGGAGGTGGTGGTCGTGAGTCGGGATTCCGTCCGGGTATGCACTCTGGAGGGTGACCCGGTGGACCGTCCGGCGAAGACCGTCGATTGGGACGACGAGGCGGCCGAGAAGGCCGGGTACGAGACCTTCATGCTCAAAGAGATCTACGAACAGCCGGCGGCCCTGGCGGACACTCTGGCGGAGCGCATCGCACCGGACGGACGGGTCGTCCTCGAAGGACTCGGCCTTACCCAGGAGGACTTCCGCGGGCTGGAACGTGTGATCATCGTCGCGTGCGGCACCTCATATCACGCCGGCCTCATAGGCAGGCATGCACTGGAGAGGTGGGCGCGCCTCCCGGTCGAGGTCGAAGTGGCGTCGGAGTTTCGCTACCGGGACCCGGTCATCGGTCCGCGATGTCTGTGCATCGGCATCAGCCAGTCCGGTGAGACTGCAGATACCCTGGCGGCGATGCGTCTCGCCCGCCGAAGAGGCGCGAAGGTACTGGCGCTCACGAACATAGTCGGCTCTCAAGCCACGAGAGAAGCAGACGGTGTGCTTTTCACGCGGGCGGGTCTTGAGGTCGGCGTGGCCGCCACCAAGACCTTCCTCACTCAGGTGCTGGCCGTTCTCTTGTTCGCACTCCATATGGGAGAGAAACGAGGATACCTCGAAGCCGAGCGGGTCCTCGGTTTGACGGGGAAGTTGCGCCGTATCCCCACTCGGCTCCGCGAGTACTTGGAAAGCGACGCGGTACGGGGCGTGGAACAGGCGGCCGTTCGCTGTGCGTCCCAACGCTTCTTCATGGTGCTGGGGAGGAACATCGGCCTTCCTGTGGCTTTGGAAGGTGCTCTGAAGTTGAAGGAGATCTCCTACGTACCCACGGAGGCTTACGCCGCCGGCGAGATGAAACACGGTCCCATCGCTCTTCTAGAGGAAGGATCACCTGTCCTTGTGGTGGCGACAGATGCGTCCATTTATGACAAGCTGGTCTCGAATGTGCAGGAAGTGCGCGCCCGTGGCGCTCGGGTGATAGCTGTGGCCTCCGAAGGCAACGAAGGTATCGGCGAGATGGCCGACGACATATTCCTCGTACCCTGCACCGACGAGATGCTGTCGCCGTTGTTTGGCGTAGTGCCTCTTCAGTTGTTCGCCTATTACGTAGCCAAGGCCAGAGGCGAGAAGGTCGATCAACCTCGGAACCTGGCCAAGACCGTGACGGTAGAGTGAACACGGCCGCGCCTCTGGTCGGCCTCGACCTGGTGGAGGTCGAACGGTTCCGGCGGGCAATGATCCGTCACCCCCGTCTGGAAGAACGCCTGTTCACCCGGGCTGAGATCGGCTACTGCCGGGGAAGGGGCGCGCCGATCCTACATTTTGCCGCTCGTTTCGCCGCGAAGGAAGCGATTGGTAAACTTCTGGGCACGGGCGTCATATCGTGGCAGGAGATCGAGCTAGGAGGCGGAGCGTCTCCGAAGGGCTCATCCGCGGGGTGTGTTCCGTGGGTGGTCCTCAGCGGACGGACGGAGGCCGTAGCCCGGGAGCGGGGCGTCGCAGCGGTGCGGGTCTCACTGTCGCATGTGGATTCGTTGGCCGGGGCCTGTGTGGTGGTTACAGCGTGTTCTCTGGGAGGAACGATGATGACGGAAGATCGCTCGTACGCGGGAGGTCCCGGTCTGGAGGCTGCAGGAGACATCCCGGCCTTTCAGACGCTCAGTGAGAAGGCCGCCGTCTTCACCCCGGCCCAAGTCCGCGAACTCGATAGGGCGACCATAGAGGACGTCGGTGTGCCGGGGCCGGTGCTCATGGAGCGGGCCGCCCTGGGTGTGAGCCGGTTGATCCGGGCGCGTTATCCCGACAGACATACGCTCATCGTCTGTGGCCGGGGTAACAACGGTGGCGACGGATTGGCGGCCGCCCGCCAACTCCATCTCGTGGGCCAACCGGTGGCCTGTGTGGTCGCGGTGGGGTCGCCCTCTGAGCTCACCGCCGACGCCGCTCTGAACTTCAGAGCGGCTGAGAGGACGGGGGTGAATCTGAGGGTCGGCACGGTGCCCGAATACCTGTGGGAGGAGACCGAGCTGATCGTGGACTGTCTACTGGGTACGGGCGCTACGGGCGAGCTGCGAGGCCGGCCGGCCGAACTAGCCGAGTTGATCAACGCGGCCGCTGCCAGGGGCGTGCCGGTAGTGTCCGTTGACGTACCCTCAGGGGTCGATGCGACCACCGGGAGCATCGCGCAAGGGACTGTGGCGGCCGACGTAACCATCACCTTCCATTCGGCTAAGAGCGGTCTGGTCTGTCCACCGGGTTCGGAGGCCGCCGGTGAGGTTCTGGTGTGGGATATAGGCATCCCGCAATCGTTGGAGCCCGAACCCGACCTCTGGGTGGTGAATGGGGACGATGTGAACGTGCCCGGCCGGCGGGTCGACGACCACAAGTATCGCGCGGGGTACGTCGCGGTGCTGGCAGGCTCGGCAGCATATCCGGGTGCGGCCTGGCTGGCGACGCAGGCAGCTTACAGAACCGGTGCGGGATACGTGCGCCTGCTTATGACGACCGGTGGTGCGCAAGGGGTGCGCAACCGGTTGGTTGAAGCCGTTCTGCAAGAGATCGGATCCGGCGACCATTTGGCTGATGCCGACGCGGTTCTGGCCGTCCTTGCCGACGAGCGATTGGGGTCCTTGGTAGCTGGACCTGGGTTGGGCCGTAAACCGGAAACACTCGCGGCGGTCAAGAGGGTGGTTTTGGAAAGTGAAGCGCCGCTGGTTCTCGACGCGGATGGGTTGTTCGCATTCGCCGGTATGGCCGAGGAGCTCCGGTCTCGCTCTGGAGTCGTTCTGACGCCTCATGCAGGTGAGTTGGCCGCCTTGTTGGGCGTGGCGGTGAGCGAAGTGACCATCGCCGTACTGGCCGCCGCGCGACGCGCGGCGGCCAGTACGGGCCAGGTGGTACTCTTGAAGGGCTCGTCTACCGTCATAGCAGCGCCTTCAGGCGATACCCGGGTTGTTGTTCAGGGGCCTCCTCAATTGGCGTCGGCGGGCACTGGGGACGTACTTTCAGGTGTTATCGGGGCCCTGCTCGCTAAGGGTCTGGATCCCTTCGAGGCCGCGTATGCCGGAGCGTGGGTACACGCAGAAGCGGGGAGGGTCCGTGCGATCACCGATCCCCAAGGTGTCCTCGCCGGAGACTTGTTGGAGTGCATCCCCGGCATTATTGCCGGCCGTCTATATGAGAGGGGGCCTTCATGGAGGAGCTGAGAGTCCGGGATATCATGCAGGCGGATGTCATCACAGCCACGCCGGAGGCCACGGTGCGTGAACTCGCCGATCTCCTGGCTAGGCACAAGATCAGCGGAGTACCGGTTGTCGACGGAGAGGGCAAAGTGGTTGGGGTGGTCAGCGAAGCTGATGTCATCCTTCAGGACGCCGACCTTCATTTCCCCTACTACATCCCCTTTCTGGACAGCATCATCTACCTGCAGAGCGTGAGCAAGTTCGAGACCCGGCTTCGGAAGATGTTCGGCACCAAGGTGGCCGATATCATGAGCCGCGAGGTCGTCACCATCGCCCCCGATGCGTCCGTGTATGACGCCGCGGCTCTCATGGCTGATCGAACGATCAACCGGGTCCCGGTGTTGGAAAAGGGAAGACTCGTCGGGATACTGACTCGGGGCGACATCGTCAAGGCCATAGCAGAACGCAAGGCATAAGGAGAAGGACAGAAGATCATGTCCAAGAAAGAGACCCGCAGGGCCGCTCGACAGGCCTTTCCCCAGGCCAAGAATCCCCCGTCGACCAGGTCCCGTTACGATACTCGGGCGACGCGCCCCCGCAACAGCAAGAGCCGCACGTCGACCGCTCGGACTCTGAAGCCGCCATCTGTCAAGAAGGCGGCCATCCAGGGGGTCATTGTCGCGGTGCTGTACTTCGTGTTCATCCAATGGATATGGACCAGCGGGGCAACCACCGGCGCCAACGCGTTGATCGCTGCTCTGGCCTTTGTTCTATTCACGGGAGTGGCTTACTGGGTGGACAAGTTCAAGTATCAACGGAACCTGCGGAAGTCGCAGAACTCGTCCAAGTAACGGGGACGAGGCCGGCCGTCGTTGGCGGACCGGCTGTCAGGGGCGCATCATGACGCTGGAGGTCGTGTCGGAAGTCCTGAAGAGCCGCCGAATCAAAGGCTGGCTTGTGGGCGGCAGCGTGCGTGATCGTGAACTGGGACGATACTCACCCGATCTGGACCTGGTGGTGGCTGCTGACGCCGCCACGGCCGCCCGGGAGATCGCACGTGTCCTCGACGCCCCTTGGTTCGCCCTCTCCGAACGGCATGGGGCGTGTCGAGTGATGGCACGGACCGGCCATGTGGATGTGGCTGCGCTCCGGGGCGACGGTATCGCCGACGATCTTGCCCAGCGTGATTTCACTGTGAACGCCATGGCCGTCCCCTTTGAGGGGGGAGCGATCGTGGACCCCTTCCGTGGTCTGGCCCATCTCCGACAGTCTCGGTTGGTAGCCGTCTCTCAGAGCATCTTCAGGGACGATCCGCTGCGGTTGATGCGGGCTCCCCGATTCGCTCACAATCTGGGTTTGGAGCCGGATGCTGCTCTGGTTCGGGCGGTCCAGTCAGAGGCGTCGCTGATCGTCTGTGCCGCGGGGGAGCGGGTGACCACTGAGATGGCTCTGACCCTGTCAGCGGGGCGGTCGGCGGAGGCCGTGCGCCGGTGGCGTGATCTTGGGTTGTTGGAGGTGGTGCTGCCGGAGGTCGCGGCCGATGAGAAGCTTGCGCCCGCACTCGCTCTACTGGAGCGCTTGGATGAACTCCTGTCATCTCCGACTGAGTGGTTCTTGACTTCCCGGCGTTCGTTGACGGAGCGCCTCGCCACCCCGGTCGATGGCGTGATGAGCCGGCCTGTGGCGTTGCGGATGGCCGGACTGCTACATCGGTCCACGGTGAGCGAGAACCTCGGCATCGCCCGTAGGTTGAAGCTATCGAGGCCGATGCATGGGCTCCTTCAAACGGTAACAGGCTATTTCGGTGGCGGGCCCGGGCGAGGGCTGTCGGTTTCGCCCTCGGGACGGCCGGGAGTGTTGTTCTTGTGGGAAGTCGCTCCTTGGGAACCGGAGGTGATCATGCTTGCGGCTGCAGGTCCGGCCGCACCTGCAAGGGAGAACGGCTCCGCAGCGCTTGGGAGTAGCTTAGAATGCGCCCGAAGTCTTATGGGGCTGTGGAGCGAACGAGCGGCGGGCCGTGTCTCTTCGCCTCCACTGGACGGTACCGTGCTCATGGAGGAACTCGGGTTGGCTCCTGGCCCATTACTGGGCCGGTTGGTGCGCGAGGTCCGGCTTGCCTGGGAGGCCGGTGAGGTCAGGAGCCGGGACGGACTTCTGGCCGTTGCTCGGGGTGCCCTCGAGGCGGATCGGGAGGAAGCGGGTCAAGAAAAAGGGGAGGAGTCTCCGGACATGTCCGGAGACTCCTCCGGCACTCGTTCGGCCGGCTGACCGAACGAGTTGAGTGGCACTACTCGATCACTAGCCCCATTATCTGGCCGGCCCACTTCTTGCTGTCGCTGACCTGATCGGGTTCCTCGCTCACGAAAGCGACACGCAGGGCTCCCTCATCGGAGTAGAGGGGCAGGCCATTGCGGGAATACGTCAAGATCATCGTAACGCTTCCGGCGTAGTCTGCGATCTCCTCTCCACTCTCCGGATCGTACACGGGAACCTTTCCGTTCACGTCATCAGCCGAGAACTTCGACTCATAACCATCGGCTGCGATGGCCTGAACGGCAGCCCCCTCTCCCACGAGCGCCATCAGATCCTGGATGGCGACACCTTGGTAGAGATCCGGCCCTGAGATGTTGCCGAGCTTGTTTTTGTAGCCCCCATACCCCTCGGTGGCTTCCATGGCCTTGAGTTCGGCCATGGAGAGCTCCATGAGAGTGCCGTCCGCCGCTGTACCCAGCTTAAGGATCTTACCCACTCGGTAGTAGAGCTGGCAGAGTATCTCGGCTGCCTCGCCCCGCGTCGCGGGAGCGGTGACATCCCAGTCGGCCAGGTCGGGAATGCCCGCCAGCAGACCGTTGAACTCGGCTGTCTTGATATTGAGGCCGTGGTACTGGTTGGAGTAGTCGAGTTCGCCCTGGTAATCGTCCGTTGCCGCCGCAAGTGCTTCGCCTCCGGCCCGCACCGCGATGCTGATCGCCTGTTGCCGGGTCACGTTGTCATAGAAGCCGAAGAGACCGTTGGTGTAGCCCTGGATGATGCCCTCTGCGGTGGCAACAGCTACGTAACTGCCCGGATAGAGTGGGTTGTTCACCGGATCGTAGGGAGCCGGCGTGTCCGGGAACTGTGATTGGTCTTCGGCCGTCACCTCGTAGTCCAGAGCAAGCACCGCCATCTTGGCGAATTGCTGACGCTGGAGGGGATTGTCAGGTCTGAACGTGTTGTCGTTGTACCCACCGACGATCGACCGAGCTGAGAGATGCACGATGCTCGCTTCGAAGTCGGTATCTTCGATATCGGTGAACTCCACTGCGGATGCGGGTACCGCCACCGCGAGCACCAGGACTACCGCCAGCAGCAGCCCCATGGTCAATCGGACCTTCTTCATCCAGACTCCTTCCTCACGCGTTTGTACATCCTTCTCTCCTAATGCACGTTTGGAGCACTAGTTGACCCGTAGTTCGACCACCTTCTTGACCCACATGTCGCTGTCGGTGACCTGGTTGTTCTCAGAGGTGACGAAGGCAAGCCGGAGAGGTCCCTCGCCGGAACTCAGGGCGGCCCCTCCTTTCGCATACGCGATGATCACTTTAACGGCCACTCCGCTCGTTGCCTGTCCGGTGGCCGCGTCGTAGGTGTTGACCGAACCACCGGCCTGGTCTGCCGACAACGTGGCACCGTAGCCGTCGGAGGCGACGACCGTGACTGAGCCGCTCCCGCCCACCAAATCCATCAGCGCACGCAGCGACACTCCCTTCCAAGGGGTGGGAGCAGTGATGTTCTCCAATTGGTTCTTCCATCCCCCATACCCCTCGGTGGCCGGCATGGCCTTGAGTTCGGCCATGGACAGCTCCCTGATCCCCGATGGACCCTGGATGATGAGTGCGGTCGGTCCCTTGGCCGTGGTCGTGGTTGGTGCCGCGGTGGTCGTCGGTCGTGCCGTGGTCGTTGGTGCCGCGGTGGTCGTCGGTCGTGCCGTGGTCGAGGTCGGGCCACCCGTCGTGGTAATCGGTGGGACGGTGGTCGTCGCCTGAGGGGCATCGGTGATTACGGTGGTTGTCGAGGCTGGGCCCGGTGCCGCGGTGGTCGTCCTCATGTTGGAGTCGCCGGTCTTGGTGGAGCGGGTGACAGACGGCAGGTCCGACGGGGCAGTTGAGAACTTGGGAGCGGTTGTCGTCGTGAGCATGATTCCGGTGGAATCGGTGCTGTCAGCCGTGGTCACACCATCGCCGCAGCCTCCTGTAGCGAGTGCGATCAGGAGAGCGAACGCGCTGCTCAGTCTGACCAACCGCGAGAATCCCTTTGCTCTGTCTTGCATGCCACCCCTAGCGAGTAATGTGCCATGTGTGAATTGTTCCACTACATATGATATAAGAAACGGTCTCATAGGGTTACAGATGCGTCAAGGAGCTTGGAATGTTCATGAGCGTTAGGCGTCTACTCTCCCCGATTCTGTGCTTGTCGGCGGGGGTACTGTTGTTGGGAGGGCTCGGTCTTGCGACAGGTTGCAGCTCCGATGAAGGAGCGACCGGCGAGGGCGAGGGCGTGATCGAAGTGGTCGGTTCTGAGGGCTCGAAGACCTACACTCTGGATGAGATCAGGGACATGCCCGCCACCGAGGGCTACTGGGGCATGAAGAGCTCCACGGGGCGTATCACCCCGCCGGTGAAGACCAAGGGCGTCAATCTGGACGATCTGTTTGAGGAAGTAGGCGGCCTCCCGGATGACCAGGCGGTGGGCATCGTTGCTAAAGACGGATATGAGATGACCGTCTCAGTGGCTCAGCTCAGAGAAGGCAAGTTCATCACTTACGACATGGTGACGGGTGACGAGAACGACGTCGACGGCCCCCTCACCGCCATAGTCGCTTACGAATGGGATGGGCAGCCTTTCGATCCTCAGACCGATGGGCCTCTGCGCATGGCCATAGTCAGCCCCGCCCAGAACCAGGTGACTGATGGTCATTGGTCGGTCAAATGGGTGAGCAGAGTGCTGGTGAAAGCCATAGAGCAGGACTGGGTCCTCACGCTCACGGGCAAACTGACGGAAGAGATGGACCGGCCTACGTTCGAGACCGGAGCTGCTGAAGGGTGCCATGGCACCGATTGGACTGACGGTGAGGGCAACGTCTGGACAGGTATCCCTCTGTATCTGTTGGTTGGACGAGTGGATGACGACAACGTGCACGAGGGGCCGGCCTACAACCGGGATCTGGCCGAGGCAGGCTATCAGGTGCGGATCGCAGCCGCCGACGGGCAGAGCGCCGAGATCGCCAGTGACGCCATGTACTACAACAAGGAGCTCATCGTGGCCTACAAGCTGAACGGCGAGGCCCTACCTGATGATTACTGGCCGCTGCGACTCGTGGGCAAGGACATGCAAGAGTCCGACATGCTCGGACAGATAACCCAGATCGAGGCCCTGGTGCCGGCGGAGTAGGTCGGTGATGCGGCGCCTCAACTGGATCTGTGCGCTCTTCTGGATCGTCATCCTGTTGTGCGCCGGTTGTTCTGACGGAGCGGACGGCGGGGCATCCGGCGGGAGCGCGGGAGACGAGGGGAGTCTCCGCGTGCTTTTCGCGGGCAGCCTGATCATCCCCTTCGCGCAGCTGGAGGAGGAGTTCGAGGCGGTCCATCCCGACGTGGAGGTGAACATGGAGGGTCATGGTAGCATCCAGGCCATCCGCATCGTGGGCGATCTTCACGAGGAGGCGGACCTGGTGATCACCGCCGACCATCAGTTGATTCCGATGCTGCTCTACGGGACGAAAGACCCCGATTCCGGGCTGCCCTACGCCGAGTGGAACGTCATCTTCGCCACCAATAGGATGGCTCTCGCATACTCTCCGGAGAGTGCCTACGCCGACGAGGTGAACGCTGATAACTGGATCGAGGTCATCAACCGCGAAGGGGTCAGGTTGGGTTGCTCCGATCCCCGGATCGACGCCAACGGATACCGCGTCCTGATGACCGTCAAGTTGGCCGAGTATTACTACGACCGCCCCGGCCTGTTCTCAGAGATTTTCGGCGGGGTATTCAGGGTGCCTGTCAGGAGCGCGGAGACAGATACAGGCGCACTGATCACGGTGCCCGAGATCCTTGAAACCAAGAGTGGTTCACATATCGTACTGCGCCCCTACAGCGTGAGTCTGCTCCCCCTGCTGAAATCGGGCGAAATAGACTATGCTTTCGAGTATGAGAGCGTAGCCAAGCAGCACGGCCTCGAGTACATATCGCTGCCGCCGGAGATCGATCTCAGCGATCAAGCTTATGCCGACACATATGCTGCCGTCACCGTCAAGCTCGACTTTCAACGCTACGCCAGCGTGAAGCCTGAGTTCAGGGGAGACCCGATCCGCTACGGCGCGACCATACCGAGCAACGCTCGGGACCCGGAAGCCTCTGAGCTGCTCCTAGCCTTCCTTCTGGGGCCGGAGGGGCAGCGAATCATGGCCGACAACTACCAGCCGATGATCATGCCGGCCCCCGCCGACAACTTCAACGATCTGCCGGAATCGATCAAAGCCTTCTGCACCCCGGCCGACTGACGGGGGTATGCCGATGAACCGTGGTCGCGTGCTCAGCCGGATGGACTGGGTCTTCTCGTTCGTGGGCCTGCTGCTGTTGCTCTTCATCCTCGTCCCTTTGGTGGCCACCCTGTTTGCGTCAAGCCCGGGGGAGTTCATCGAGGGGGTGGCCGACAAAGGGGTGCTTCAGTCCTTGTGGTTGACTTTTGCCGCAGCTTCTGTCGCCACATTGATCGCGCTGGTTCTTGGGATCCCTCTCGCCTACCTTCTGGCGCGAAGGGAGTTCTGGGGGAAGAGCCTCGTCCAGGGGATCATCGATCTGCCCATCATCATACCGCACACCGCTGCGGGAGTGGCGCTTCTGATGGTCTTCGGCCGGCGCGGGCTCTTGGGAGAGCCGCTTGCCTCGGTCGGTATGTACTTCACTGAGAACTTCGCGGGTATCGTGGTGGCCATGCTGTTCGTCAGCCTGCCGCTTCTGGTGGATACGGCCCGCGAGTCCTTCGCGGCGGTAGACCAGCGGCTGGAGGGTGTCGCCCGGACCCTGGGGGCGAGCCCTTGGTCGGCTTTCAGGCGGGTCACGCTCCCGTTGGCCTGGAGGGGGATAACCGCGGGCTCGGTGCTGATGTGGGCGAGGGGCATAAGTGAATTCGGCGCTGTGGTGATCTTGGCCTACAACCCCAAGACCATCTCGGTGCTGGTATACGAGAGGTTTGCTGGGTTCGGCCTGTCGTCGGCACTGCCGGTCACGGCTCTGCTGCTGATCTTGGCTTTGCTGATACTGGTGGTGGTACGAGCGGTGCTCATGCCCCGCCGGCGCAAGGAACGCCCCGGCCGCGGAGGAATGCGGTGATCCGACTGGAGGGCTTTCGGGTGCGCGCTGGCGATTTCTTGCTCAGCATAGATGAGTTATCCATCGAGCGTGGCGAGTACCTCGTGGTCTTAGGTCCTACAGGGTCAGGCAAGACGGTCTTACTGGAGACGGTCGCGGGTCTGAGACGGCCTCACAGTGGGAGGATCTGGTTCGGAGAGAGGGATGTCTGGGGTGAGCCGCCCGAGAGGCGGAAAGTCGGGTTGGTGTATCAGGACTATGCACTCTTCCCACATCTGACGGTAGCGCAGAACATCGCCTTCGGTCTGCGAGCTACCCGGAGGTCTGAACGGGGGCGGGCCGGACCCGGAGTAAGCGGCAGCGGACTCAGAACAGGCGGCATCGGATCCGACGACTCGGAGGACGGCCCCGTTCGCCGGCTGGCCGGGCTGCTCGGCATAGACGGTTTGCTCCGCAGATACCCGGAGGGGCTTTCCGGAGGCGAGCGCCAGCGGGTCGCGCTCGCCCGCGCTCTAGCTATCGAGCCGGAGGTGCTGCTGCTGGACGAGCCGTTGTCGGCCTTGGACGGTCCGACCCGGGCTGAGCTGCAGGGTGAGCTGAAACGTGTGCAGCGCGGGCTGGGGGCCACCGTTTTACACGTGACTCACGATTTGGACGAAGCCCTACTTCTGGGTGACAGACTGGCGGTACTTGCAGGCGGTACGCTGCGCCAGGTGGGAGCGCCGCAGCATGTGACCAGTCATCCCGTGGACACAGAGGTGGCCCGGCTGGCCGGGCTCACCAATGTGTTTCCCGCATCGGAGGTTGAGAGCGAATCCACCGGCGCGGGAGCACAGGGGACGCGTGTCGTCTTGGAGAGCGGACACGTGATTTTCGCCGAGGCGGCTGCGACGGCTCCTGCCCGCATTGGTCTCTCGGCTGTGATCCGAGCTGAAGAGATTGAGATTCGGCAGATATCGCCGGCCGGGGAAAGAGCAAGCCTCGGTAGTCACGGTAGGGATGATGCAGAGGAGCCGGCCGAGCGCGCCAACGTGTTTGAAGGTATCATCGGAGAAGTACGGCTCCAGAGTGTTCATGCTTCCATCCAGGTGGAGATACCACCGGTCCAGGCCGGGAGGGCTGCATGGCAGGTGACGGTCCACGTTCTCCGCTCTCAGGTGGACAGATTCGGCTTGCAGACGGGCCTGTCGGTGCATCTGCGGATCCCCGTTTCGGCGGTCCACATCTGCCTCGATCAGGGCCGTACGGTTTAGGCATGTGTAACCGCAGGTGTGACCGGTAAGGTATCAAGAGGTACTATCCTTTGGTACACGAGTGCTTTGGTACATGAGTGGATGAGACGCGTGGATTCCGAAGCTTATGCGATCCGACATGCCTCCACGTAGCAGCCGGGGCCAAGCAGGGTCGCCTGCCACCGGCCACCGGTGTGCTCGTCGTCTAGAAAGGAGCGGAGATGCCTGGAAAGAAGCACTCAGGGCGTACACACGACCAGGGTTCGGCCAAACCGACGAACAGGGTGATGCTACGTTTGGGACCTGAGCATTCCAGCAAGGACTGCCATGATCTGATGCTACGGCTTAAGGCTCAAGCCGAGTGTCTGGAGGAGGTCTTGACGGATATCAGGCGACAGATCGACGAGCTCGAGTGTGAAGAGATCCTCGAGCATATACAGGAAGAACAGGAAGAACTCCTGGACTCCGACTGATCATTCATCCGAGAACATGTCCGGACGGAGGCCGATGTTCACTATGCTGCAGGCCTGAATAGGATCCAGCCCCAGGGCTTTCGCCTCCTTGACCAGGTCCTCGTCGTCGGACCCGGGATTGAGGAAGAACTCCTGAGGCGCCTTCTTGACGATGTCGGGAAGCATGCTCCGTCCCACTTTGGGGGGTACGTACATGGAGATACGGTGGACGGGCTCCGGTACGTCGGCGATCGACGGATAGGAAGGCAGTCCCTCTACCTCATCTGCACTGGGGTTGACCGGATAGACGGTCCAGCCGCCTTCCACGAACGCTCGAACGGCCTTGTTCCCGTACTTGCTTCTGTCTGTGGATGCTCCCACGATGACGATGCTCTTGTCCATGTTAGATATCTCCAGGGGAAGAATGACCATACACACTCTGCAGGTCACGTCCTCGTCGTGTGTTGAGGCGGACCGGAGCGGAATGTATCATATCCGGCCGGGTCCGTGCCCCTGGCGGGAAGATGAGTCGCGTAGTGCGGCGGGCCCGCTCTGCACCCTCGTGGTATCATATCCTGCCTTTTGCGGCTATTACCTTGCAGGACGTGTCATTGGAGGCACCTTGAAGGACGACATACATCCCGATTACGTTGAGAGCAAAGTCACCTGCTCGTGCGGCGAGACGTTCACGACCCGCTCGACCCTTCCGGAAATCAAGGTCGAGGTCTGTTCCGCCTGCCATCCCTTCTACACCGGCAAGCAGAAGCTGGTCGACACCGCCGGTCGGGTGGAGAGGTTCAATAGGAAGTACCGCCGCGCCGAGAAGAGCAAGTAGCTCATCGGCCCGTCTATGAGCGGCGCGTCGGCTGTGCCTGCCGAGCTCAAGGTCACGCTTCTTCAGCACACCCCTCTGCCCGAGCGGGCGGTGGCCTCCGCGGGTAGGTTGTGTTATGCACCGGTCAGCGCCGCCGAACTCAAAGAGGTCATGAGCGAGGACGACGTGCGCCGCTTGGTGCGTGGACTGGTGCGGTCGGGGCATATGAGCGCTCTTGAGCACGCCGGCTTCACCTTCGCCATAGACGGCATATCGAGGGCCTGTTCCCATCAACTGGTCAGGCACAGAGTCGCGTCGTACAGCCAGCAGTCGCAACGTTACGTGCGTTTCGGTTCTGAAGGGGGCTTCGTCGTACCGCCGCACATCGCCGCCTCACCGGAGGAGTACGCAGTGTTCCAAGAAGCCATGGAGAATGCCCGCCGGTCCTACGAACGATTGGTGGAGTTGGGCTTGGCCGAGGGGCGGGGCAACGAATCTGTGTTCGAGGACGCTCGCTTCGTCCTCCCTAATGCAGCTGAGACCAAGGTAGTGGTGACCATGAACGCCCGCGAGCTCAGGCACTTCTTCGCCCTCCGGTGTTGCCGCCGGGCCCAGTGGGAGATAAGCCGGCTCGCCTGGACCATGCGCCATCTCGTGTGTTCGGTCGCTCCGTTGCTCTTCGAAGGCTCCGGTCCGGGGTGCATGATCGGTGGCTGCCCCGAAGGGAAGATGTCGTGCGGCCGGTCTTATACGGACGAAGAGATCGACGCAATGGAGCTGGACCGGTTCGTCGGAGACGTGGGTTGAAATGACTTCATACGTTTCAGCCGGAGAGGATGGAGCCCTCCGCGACATGCCGGTCGTCTATGAGGATGATGCTGCCGTCGAAGACGGGGCAGAAGGGGCCTGCACCTGGGAGCACACCTTCGGTGGTCAGGCGGTCATCGAAGGTGTGCTGATGCGGGGCAAGCATAGCTGGGGGATGGCCGTGCGCAGGCCCTCGGGTGGCATCGCGCGGGTGGCCTTTCCTCTGGAATCACTGGGTTCTCGCCACCGCTGGATGAGATTGCCTGTGGTGCGTGGAGTAGTGTCTCTCTATGAGTCTCTGAGCCTAGGCATCAAGGCGCTGGGCATGTCGGCGAACATCGGCCTCGAGGATCCCGGCGCGCCGTCCGAGACGAGCACGGTCGACGACCCGGCGCCGGGCGCGGGTGTTGTGCCGGTGGCAGACGAGGCTTCGGAAGTTGTCGGTGACACCGGGAGCGAGGGGCTGGAGGAGAAGCCGGCCTTTGGCTGGAAGGAACTGGCCGTCACTGTGGTGGTGGCCGTGGCCTTTGCCGTCGGCCTCTTCGTGGTCGTGCCTCTAGCTGTGGTGAAGTACTTCGAAGAGACCTTCTCCAACCCCTTCGTCTTCAACCTGGTGGAGGGGATCATCCGGATAGCCATATTCATCCTCTACATCGTGGTGGTCTCTCTGCTCCCCGACCTGCGGCGCGTGTTCCAGTACCACGGTGCGGAGCACAAAGTCATCCACGCATATGAGTCCTGTGGAAGGCCGGATGCCAAGAGAGCGGTCATGTTCTCGCCGCGGCATCCGCGGTGCGGCACCGGGTTCCTGCTCCTAGTCATGGTCATCGCAGTCCTGGTATTCGCGATCGTGGGCAAGCCCAGTCTGCCCTGGTTGGTGCTTTCGCGACTTCTCGGTATCCCACTGATCATCGGGATCTCGTACGAGATAGGCATCAAGTGGGCGGGAAAGCATCCAAACGGGTTCTTCGCCCGCATTCTGCTGTGGCCGGGTATACAACTGCAGCGTCTGACCACCCGGGAGCCGACCCCGGACCAATTGGAGGTGGCCGCCGCTGCGCTGGAAGAGGTTATGCGGATGGATGAGGCGGAGAGGGCGGCCCAAGCAGGGATGGCGGCGGAGGCATGATCGAACGGCTGGCAGCTGAGATAGAGGATAGGTACCTCTCGCTTACGGAGGAGCTGTCCGACCCCGAGGTGTTCCGCGACCAGTCGCGCTACGCCGAATTGTCCAAGGCGCACTCCGATCTGGAGGAGTCATACCGGCTGGCTGTGGCCCACCGGGAGGCACGTGCCTCGCTCGAGGAAGCAGAGTCCATGCTGGACGAGGGCGGGCTCGATCCGGAGATGAAAGAGTTCCTTATAGAAGAGAAGAACTCCGCTCGGGAGAGGCTGGAAGACTTGGAGCAGAAGCTGCGCTTGACGGTCTTGGAGAAGGATCCGCTTGACGAGAGGAACGCCATCGTGGAGGTCCGGGCTGGGGCCGGCGGTGACGAGGCTGCGCTCTTCGCGGCCGAGATCCAGCGCATGCTCATGCGTTACGCTGAGCGGATGCGTCTGAAGACTGAGATCCTGTCCATGACCGAAGCGACCCTGGGTGGTATCAAGGAGGTCATCTTCGGAGTCAAAGGCCGCAATGCCTACGGGACTCTCAAGTACGAATCCGGCGTGCATCGCGTCCAACGTGTGCCGGTGACAGAATCGACGGGCCGCATCCACACTTCGACGGTTACAGTGGCGGTGCTTCCTGAGGTGGAGGAGGTCGAGATACAGATCGACCCTAATGAGGTGAGGGTCGACGTCTACCGCTCCACCGGCCCCGGTGGGCAGTCGGTGAACACCACCGATTCGGCGGTTAGGCTCACGCATATACCCACCGGCCTTGTGGTTTCCTGCCAGGATGAGAAGTCTCAATTGCAGAACAAGGAGCGGGCCTTCCGCATCCTCAGAGCCCGTCTTTACGACATCGCCCAAGCCGAGCAGACCGCCCAGTTGGCGGCCCAGCGCCGCAGCCAGGTGGGTACGGGCGATCGTGCCCAGAAGATCCGCACCTACAACTTCCCACAAGGCCGGGTCACCGACCACCGGGTGGGGCTGACCTCGCACCGTATCGAGGCCATACTCCAAGGCGAGTTGGACGAATTCACCGAGGCCATGGAGGCTCAGGTGCGGGCCGATCAGCTGGCCGCCGCTGAGTTCTAACAGCGGCGAGGAGAACGCCGTGGCACCGTGGACCATCGCCTCGTTGTTGGATACGGCGACCGGCTATCTGCGTGAGAAGGGTTCTACCTCCCCCCGTTTGGATGCCGAGGTTCTCCTGGCGGAAAGCCTTGAGACGGATCGGGTCCGTCTCTATACAGAGTTCGACCGGCCGCTATCGACGGAGGAAGTCGACCGGTACCGAGCTCTCGTTGCGCGCCGGGCCGCTCGTGAGCCGGTGGCATATATCACCGGCCGGGCCCATTTTCGACACCTTGTCCTTGAGGTGTCTCCAGCCGTGTTGATTCCCCGCCCCGAGACAGAAGAACTGGTAGATATCGCCCTGCAGTCTCTGCGGCGCCGCCCGCTCTTGGGTGAGGGGGTGGGGGGTCCGCTGGTCGTGGATGTGGGTACGGGGAGCGGGGCTATCGCGGTCAGCCTGGCCCAGGAGGCCGGGGTACGCGTTCTTGCCGTGGACTCCAGCGCGGAGGCGTCTCAGCTGGCGGCCCGGAACGCCGTGGCTGCGGGTGTTGAAGGGTTGGTGGAGTTTCGAGAGGCCGATCTCCTGACGGGGGTGGCCGCGGGCAGTCTCCGCCTGGTGGTGAGTAACCCACCGTACGTGCGCACGGGAGACATGGCCTCCTTGGATCTGGATATCCGTCTCTACGAACCTGCCTCGGCGCTGGATGCCGGCCCCGATGGACAGGCGTGTTTCCGCCGTCTGCTGCCGGCTGCCGCCCGGGCCCTTGGCCCGGGCGGCAGCGCCATCCTGGAAGTGGGCGATGGTCAAGCCGGGATTGTAGCTACACTTGCCCGCGAGGCCGGCTTCCATCTCATCACCGTACACAAGGATATGTCGCAGAAGGACCGCATGGTGGAGGCGACACTTCCTGGAGCTCTGGCCATGGCTGTGGAGGGGTTGGATGCAACGAACACGGGACTGTTGAAGGCAGCGCTCCGGGAGGGTGCCGTCATCGGTGTTCCGACCGACACTGTGTACGGCATCGGGGCCGCGTGGGACTCATCGGTGGGAGTGCGGAAGCTTTTCGAGGCCAAGGGCAGACCGGCCGAACAACCGGTGGCGGTGCTGTTTCCGTCGGTAGAGGCGGTTGAAGAGGCTGTTTCCGATCTGGACGAGGCTTGCGTGAGGGTCCTTCGGGCTCTGCTGCCCGGCCCGTTCACATTCGTGGTCACTACCACAGTCAGTCGGCCGCCGGACGTGGGCTCGGTAGACTCCCTGGGGGTGAGAGTCCCCGGCGATCCCTGCCTGAGCGATCTGCTGAGGAGGCTGGACACACCTCTCGCGGCGACGAGTGCTAACGTGTCGGGCGGTAGGGAAGTTCCCGACTTAAGTGGCGCCGATCCGGAGGTGCTGGCGCACTGCTCAGTCGCGTTCAGGGGGCCGGTCGCGCGCTCCGGAGACGTGCGGCTCAAGCCGGCGGCCTCTACGGTGGTGGACCTTCGACCTCTTGGGGAGGGCGGGGTTCCTGTCGTTATCCGGGAGGGCGTGGTGCAGGCGGGCTCGGTGCTGGAGCGTATCGCTGCACTGTTCTGACCGGCGGGTGGCATGCGGCTCGGTACGTTCGCTACGTAGCTCGGCAGGCGGCTTGTCTTGGCGGCCGATCGTCTACCCCGGCGGAGCCTGCGGGCGATGAGAACGGGGCCGGGGACGTCATCTGATATTCTTGAGATTCGTCGGCGTAGGAGGTGGGTCATGCGGTACGGTTTTGGGTGCGATCATGCCGGATTCGAGCTTAAGGAAGTGCTGATCAGAGAGCTGTTGGCCGCCGGTCACGAAGTGGTAGACATGGGTACCGACAGCCCCGAACGAACCGATTTTGCCATCTACGCGAACAAGGTGGCGCAGGCGGTCAGCGAGGGGACGCTGGATAGAGGGGTTCTGGTCTGCGGTACGGGGTTAGGCATGGCAATGGCCGCCGGCAGGTTCCCTGATATCAGGGCCGTTTCGGTCACCGACTGTTTTTCGGCCCGTATGTCCCGACGGCACAACGACGCCAACATCTTGTGTTTGGGCGCGCGGGTGGTCGGTGCGGGATTGGCTGTCGAGGTTCTCAAAACCTGGATGTCGGAGGGTTTCGAAGGCGGACGCTACGCGGAACGGCTCGAAATGATGCGCGGAGGATACAAGGGAGGAACTTGAGATTGAGCAGTGTGCCTAGCCAGGCGCGAAACGGCGACCGTCCGCTCGACCAGGCCGATCCTGTCATCAGTCGGCTTATTCGGCAAGAACTGCACCGTCAGCGACAAGACATACAATTGATCGCCTCGGAGAACTTCACGGCTGTCTCAGTTCTCGAGGCCATGGGAAGCGTTCTCACTAACAAGTACGCGGAGGGCTATCCCGGGAGACGCTACTACGGGGGCTGCGAGATCGTCGACGCTGTAGAGACGCTGGCGATAGAGAGGGCCAAGGAGCTGTACGGCGCCGAGCATGCGAATGTGCAGCCCCATTCCGGCTCTACGGCGAACGAGGCCGTGTACTGCGCAGCGCTTGAACCGGGGGACACCGTCCTGGCCATGAGCCTGGCCCACGGAGGTCATCTGACTCACGGCCTCGAGGCCAACTTCTCCGGCCGGAACTACAAGTTCTTCCATTACGGGGTCCGCAGAGAGACAGGGCGGATCGACCTCGATGAAGTACGCACTTTGGCCGGGAAGCATCGGCCCAAGCTGATCGTGGTGGGGGCGAGCGCCTATCCGCGCACCTTGGATTACGCCGCCTTTCGCGAGATCGCTGATGAAGTGGGTGCGGAGCTGATGGCCGACATGGCGCACATCGCCGGTCTCGTTGCCGCCGATGTGCATCCTTCTCCCCTTCCCCACTGCGATTGGGTCTCCACCACCACGCACAAGACTCTGACCGGTCCTAGGGGAGGAGCCTGCTTCTGCCGGGCGGAGAACGCGGCGCGCCTGGACAAAGCGGTGTTCCCTGGGCTCCAGGGCGGTCCGCTGGAGCACGTGATCGCGGGCAAGGCGGTGTGTTTCTTGTTGGCCTCGACCGATGAGTTCAAGGCGAAACAACGGGCCACGATCGAGAACGCGGCGGTCTTGGCCGAGACTCTCATCGACGGAGGGCTGCGACTGGTTTCTGGGGGGACCGACAACCACCTCCTGCTGGTGGACTTCTCTCAGACTGAGATGACGGGCGCGCGGGCGCAGGAGTTGCTCAGGTGTGTGGGTATCGCGGCGAACAAGAACGTGGTCCCCTACGACACGCGTCCGACAACGGTCACTTCGGGGCTGCGTCTGGGGACGCCGGCCATGACCACCCGTGGCTTCGGGCCGGATGAGATGCGCGAGGTGGGTCGGATCATTCTGGAAGCGCTGACTGCCCAGCCCAACGACTTTGCTCTCGACGGGCTCAGGCAGCGCAGCCTTGCCCTTGCTGGGGCCTTCCCTCTCTACCCGACACTGGGAGAGTGAGGTGGCGGGCCGGGAGCCTCGGGGGCCTGTGTCTCGCCCGAGCTGGGAGGAGTACTTCATGGAGATCGCCCGGGTGGTCGCCACTCGGTCCACCTGCCTACGCCGGCACGTGGGCGCGGTACTGGTGAAGAACAGGCAGATTCTCGCCACTGGGTACAACGGTGTTCCCAGGGGAATAGCCCATTGCGACGAACGCGGGTGTCTACGCGACGCGCTCGGCATACCCTCCGGTGAGCGACACGAGCTGTGCCGCGGGCTACATGCGGAGCAGAACGCCATAATCCAGGCCGCCTACCACGGAGTATCTGTCAGCGGCTCTGAGATCTACGTGACGTTGCAGCCGTGCGTGACCTGCGCGAAGACTCTCATCAACGCAGGTGTCGTCGCCGTCTATTTCTGCGGCGTGTATCCGGATGATCTTTCCATGGAGATGTTTGAGGAAGCGGGTACTCGTCTGGTCCGGATGAGCTGAAAAAGAACACGTGGATACATTGGCTGAACAATGCATATCATTTTTCTTGCGCTTCCAAAGACCAGTGTCTATAATGCGACGCGTGTACTGATGAGCGTTGGCTCCCGCCGTACCGCGCAGGAGGCGGTGGTCAGGCCCGTACTTTTTCACGGCGACCGTTGGTGGCCCTTGCCGGTCAGGCGGCGGTGGCTTGATAGTGGGTCGTAGCTTGTAGTCGCGTGGTATCCGTGGGTGCGGGTCCAGGGTCTTGTGCTTGGTGCAGGCCCTCTTCTCGACCGGCTCAGACGGCCGCAATGGGGGGAGGGGTGCAGACCGGGTCGCAGGTCCGGCCGGTGCTCGTGTAAGAGGAACGCTGGGTGAACTGGGGGAGGGTGTTCTGGCGCTGACTCTGATATCGGTCGTTGTTGGATTGGTCATCGCGCTTGCGTATCATTACCTTTCGATGCGTTCTCAGCGCTGGGCGTCTCAGAAGAGAGCCCTGATGCAGCCCGCCATCACCATCCTCGGCTTCTTAGTCCGTCTCGCCATCTTCGTCGGGATACTTCTGGTTATCGGTTTCTGGTCTCCGCTCAATATCCTTGCCGTCTGCCTCTCTTTCGTCGTTGTGTTCACCATCCTGAATGGTATCTGGCTCTATGTTCTGGCCACCAAACGACGCCAAGTGCCACCTCCGGCGGGCACCGGCGGGGCGAAGCTAGGAGACCCGGATGCTGCTGGCTGAAGAAGGCGGGAGCAAGATCGTAGAGGCTCTTCACGAGCTGAACGTACAGACAATCGTCTCAATCCCTAAGGTCGGACCATTCGACTTCTCCATCACCAATGCGGTCATCTATCTGTGGGTGGGAGCGGCCATCGTTTTCGGACTGTTTTACTGGGCGGCCAAGAGGGCTAAGAAGGAGCCGGATGGGCTGCAGACTCTGGCGGAGATCCTCATCGGTTTCGCGACTGGCCATCTCTGCGGCCAACTTGGCGAGAAGGGTAGAAAGTACTACTACCTCATCCTCACCATCTTCGCGTACATCATGGTCACCAACCTCATCGGTCTGATCCCCAAACCGGAGGTTCTCAAGCCCTATACGCCGACGGCCAACATCAATGTGACCTTCAGCATGGCCATCGTGGTCTTCATTGTGACGCATTACCTGGGGTTCAAGAATCACCGAGGGGGCTATCTGAAGGAGTTCATGACTCCTCCGGGGGTACCTAAGGCCTTGGCGGGACCGCTCAACATCATCTTCATACCCGTTGAGCTGATGGGCGCGGTGTTCAAACCTCTCTCGCTCTCGGTCCGACTCTTTGCCAACACCATTGCCGGCCATCTGATCATCCTGGTGATGCTCGGCCTTCTCCTTGAGTTCGCCGGAGCCATCATCTTGCCGGCGGGTATCTTCGTCGTGATCATGAACGCTTTCGAGGTGTTCGTCGCTTTCATTCAGGCGTACATCTTCGCGTTGCTATCCACCGTGTACATCGAAACGGCTATCTACGGCAGTCACTAGGCACAACCCTGGATCAAGGAGGACGACACAATGGCATTCGATCCCGAATCCGCCGCCAACCTGGCCGCCGGCGTCGCTATGGGCTTTGCGACCATCGGCCCGGGCATCGGCATCGGCTATCTGACCGGTCATGCATGTGAGGCCGTCGCCCGGCAGCCCGAAGCGTCCGGCGATATCCGTACCGTGTTCATCATCGGCATGGCTCTTACCGAAGCGCTCGCCCTTTACGCGTTCGTTATCGCCATCATCCTACTGTTCGTCGTCTAGCGGAGAATCGGTCGATATGGCGCCCAGAGTTTAGGACCGACAGTAGGAGAGGCCGGGGAAAAGCATGCAGATATTCGAAATAAGTCCAGGGTTGTTCATTTGGTCGTTGATCACATTCCTGGTCCTGGTCGCTTTGCTTTACAAATTCGCGTTCAATCCTTTGATGCGGTTGCAGAAGGCTCGGCAGGATCAGATCCACGAGTCTATCCACGAGGCGGAGAGACTGCGCGATGAGGCGCAGGGACTGCTGGCGGACTACAAGCAGCAACTGGCGGAGGCTCGTGAAGAGGCGACGGCCATCGTAGACCGTGCTCGGAAGGCGGGAGAATCGACCAAGACCGAGATCCTGGAGGAGGCGCGGGTGCAGTCCGAGGCGACATTGGCCAAGGCTCGTCAGCAGATCGAGCGTGACACCAACCAGGCGCTTCAGAAGATCCGGGAAGAAGTGGC